>JAGXAE010000019.1 GCA_018971725.1 Pseudomonadota bacterium
GGGCGCGGCGCGCAGTTTCGCGGCAACACGCGCAATGCTGCCGCCATCCATCTCGAACGGGCTTAGCAGCGGCCCCATCGCCTGCTCTTGCAGCGTGTTCGCGCGGCCATCCCAAAACAACCCGCCCTGCGGCACGATATTCGCCGCCGTTTGCGCCGTGCTTTGCGCGGTTTTGGTTACACGCGGCACCAAAGCGCCCAATGCCGCGCGCTGCGGCAGCGTGGGCAGGATGTCAGCCTCACCCGCAGGGTCTGGGCCAATGCTGAAATTCAACTCCGTCTCAAGATACATTAAAGACGGCACGGCCCGCACGCCCTGGCGCGTTAGATTCGGGCCGCCAAACATCGCCGGCTGGGCATTGGGCGGCCCATAAAAATGCTGCGGGCTATGGCAGGAGGCGCAAGACATTCTTCCTGACGAGGAGAGGCTTGGATCAAAAAACACCTGCCTGCCGAGCTGCGCCATGGCCGAAAGCGGCACCGCTGCGGGGCGGACCAACACCACCGGGTGCGGATTCTCACCCTGCGCGAGTTCAAAACTCGCGGCGGGGCTGATTAGCCAGTCGCCAGCCGGAACCGGGCTGCGCAGCACGAATACAATCGCAATGCACAGCCCCAGCGCAGCAGCCAGCGCCAGGCTGATAAAAATACGCATAGGCGCTTTATAGCCGTTACTGCGCGGAAGCGGCAGCCTCACCTGTCCCGGTGCTCAAAATCAGCTTCGTCATATGCGGCTTCTGCGCGAAATCGAACATACCCATGATCGACTGATCCTGCGCGTCGAACGAACCGCCACCCAGCCGCTCGCCGTTCAGCCAGTTATCCTCGATGAAGCTGACGACGGAAGCCTGGGAGATCTCGTTATGGTCAACATAGTTCTGCTTCGCCCAAGGAGAAATGACCAGGAAGGGCAGACGCGTGCCAGGGCCGCAGCGCCCGTTCACCGGCTGGCCGTTAACCCCATCCGGCGGGGTGCCGGTGCCGCATTTGCCCGGGCCGTCAAGCTGGTCATCCTTAGCATTGAAGGAGCTGCTCGTGGTCTTGGCGAAGGCATGGTCGTACCAGCCATCGGAATCATCCCAGGTGATGATAATCGCGGTGTGCTCCCATTCAGGCTGGCGCTGCAGGAAATTGATCAACTTCACCAGCCCGGCCTGCTCATCCAGCGGGTCGGAATAACCGGCATGGGCATCTTGGTAAGCGGGCAGCTTGATGTAGGAGATAGCGGGGAAATTGCCCGCCGCGACGGCTTTGTAAAAATCGCTCAGGCCATATTCGTGGTTCGCTGGGTCTTTCTGGCCATTACGGTCGTAACTGTATCCGATATCCACCAGCGCCTTGGGGCGCAGATGCTGCGGGTTGGCCGTGGAGGCATAATATTGGAACCAGTCGTGGTGCGGGATGTAATCCACCACGGCCCGCCCGACCACGGTGGACTCCGTGCTGCGCTTACAGCCGGTGGTGCCGTTGGGGTTTGTTTCGTTCAAGTCGAAACCGCCCATGAACCCGCCCCAGGTGATATCAGCGGCGTTCAGCAGATCACCGATATTCTTGCCCTCCATCATCACCTGGTTGGATTTTTTGGAGCAGACATCATACCCAGGATCGACATCCGCGATGAGCGCATAATCCGTTTTCCCGTTGATGTCGTTCTTCAGATAATAGGAAGATTTGCTGCTGGCGATGAGCTTCACGCCGTCCGTCTGGCCGGAGACGACTTCCAACGCGCCCGGCGTGGAGGGGCCATAAGTGTTGGTATAAGCGTTGTCGTCCATCGCGAAATGCTGAGCGTAATTCCAGAGCGCGGTCACGGTGTTGCCGTCGTAATACCCCATCACCTGGCCCCTGGTGCCGAACGCACCGGCGCCGCCCGGCGTGGCCTTGCCGGTATATTTAGGAAACAGATCAGCCTTGCCGCCATCATAGGCATGCTGCTCGGCCGTATAGCCGTGGTTCTGGTCGGCGGTGGCGGCCTGGGTACGGTCCAGCCGGAACGGGTTCGCCGCGTCCGATCCATTTTCCTGATTGGTGAAATTCGGGTTGTTCGTCAGTAAATCGGCATTCGCCAGGTTGTTTACCTTTGGCGTACCGGGCAACGCCGTAAATTTCGGCTCGCCCGGCGGGTTGGTGGCCTGCGGGTAGGTGGCGAAATAATGGTCGAAGGAGACATTCTCATCATAAATGACAACCAGATGCTTAATCGGTGTCTTGGTCTTTAGATGATCCGCCTTGCCAGGCCCGCTGGCCGGGGCCATGGCACCGGGCTCACCGGCCCGCGCGGCGCCACAAGCCGCAAGCACGGCGGAGAAGCAGATCGTCGCGCGCAGAAGAGGTTTGCGTAAGCTCATTTGACCACACCTGAAGGTTAGCACGTTGTAATTTCGAGGCACTCTCTAAGGCAGGGTGGAATATTTTGGTGTGACGGAATTATGACGTGTAGTGGCTCTCTCAGACTACATGGTCTGGCCGCAGGCAGCACCCCTCGGCCACCGCAGGCGTTTCAAGCTGTATGGTGGCATGGCCGATGCCGAAGTGCTCCCGCATTTCCTCAGCGATATGTGCGAGCAGGCTCTGCCCGTCCGCCTCCTCGGGGCACACCAGATGCGCCGTGAGCGCCACATCCGTCGTACTCAGCCCCCAGATATGCACATCATGGATCGCCACAACCCCCGGCAAACCACGCAGGAAATCCTCAACAGCAGCGCGCTCAATGCCATCCGGCACCGCGTCTAGCGAGAGTTTGACTGAATCCCGCAGCAGAGCCCAACTGCCCGCAACAATAACCACGCTGATGACAAGGCTCATGGCGGGGTCCACACGGTTCCAGCCGGTCAACAAAATCACAGCACCCGCCGCCACGGTGCCCGCCGACACGGCGGCATCCGCCACCATGTGGGTAAAGGCGCCGCGGATGTTCAAATCCCCTTTCCGGCCAGACATAAAAAGCAACGCCGTTGCCCCGTTCACCAGAATGCCAATGGCCGCCACCACCGTGATAACGGCGCCGCCTGGCGCGCCAGGCGTGATGAGGCGCAAAACCGCCTCCCACGCGATGCTGCCAGTGACCATCAGCAGCAAGACGGCATTGCCCAGCGCCGCAAGGATGGAGGAGCGGCGCAATCCGTAAGTATAGTGCCCGCCGGGTTGTTTCTGGCTGAGCCACGTCGCCACCCAGGCGCCGGCAAGGCCGACAACATCGCCGAGATTATGCCCCGCATCGGCGAAAAGCGCCAAGGAATGCCCGACAACGCCATAAAACGCCTCGCCGATGACATAAGCGAGATTCAACCCAACGCCGATGGCAAACGCCTTGTCGAAACTGGCCGGGGCGTGGCTATGCCCCCCGTGGCCATGGTGATGGTCGTGGCCATGCGCGTGCCCGTGTTGCATCATGCCCCCATTGGTTAAGGACGTGCGAGGAGCCAGCCGCCCTGCCCCAGCATTCTATAGGGCGCAGCGCGCCACGCCTACCCCCGGCAGCGGCCGCTCATTGGCCCATGGCCACGTTAGCAGAAATTCATTCGCGATATTGCTTGTGTCCGTCCATTTTCCGAGCGAATGAATTACATCATGGGTTCATCAGCTGTTTCACGGCCGCGCCGGGGCGCCAAATACCTGCTTTGCGCGGGACTGCCATGGCTTTCATGCCGCAAAGCCAAGCCATGCTGCGCCCCAGCCTTCGTAAAAGATTTATCCAATGCTTGAGCGTTACAGCGACCACGCCGCGAATGAGCGGACCTTTCTCGCCTGGGTGAGAACCGCCGTGACGGTCATGGCGTTCGGCTTCCTCGTCGAGAAATTCGATCTCTTTCTTGAAATTGCCTCATCCTCGCTCACCAAACATAAATTCTCCGCCGGCGGACAAGTCGTCGGCGATATTGCGGGACTATCCCTTATCCTTCTCGGCGGCATCATGATGATTGTCGCCGGGCTGCGGTACAGAAAGGTGCGGCAGAATATTCAATCGCCGGAACTGGAACAGGACGGAACCGGAAACATGGATCTCGTTCTCGTCGGGCTGTTGGTGCTGCTCGGAGGCACCTTGTTCATCTACCTGCTATACACTGTTATCGGCTCTTTACTGTGAGCCTGCGGCAACCGGGATTATTTCCTGGCTGCTGGAGCATTTTTTGAAGCTATCCGCGCGGCAAAGTCAGAGAATCATAATCAATCTTTACGAGATATCTGGGCGCAACTCAGTCCGGCGCATCCGAAACTGCGTAAGCAGACACGTCCCGCAGAAAATCTCTGTTCAAATTCACTAAATATCCGCCAAATGAAGGCGCGGCATTTGCCGCCATGCCGCTGCGCTTATCGATCATGCCGCCATAGATCGAGCCAAGATTTTTGCCGTCGGCGTTATAAACATTGGTGCCTTTAACCTTGTTCGCCGTGACCGAAGAAATCGTCTCGGGCTCACCGCTTGTCACTGTCTGGCTATGTGTTGAAATGCTCATCCTATCCGCCAAACCTGAGCGATGGCCATCCTTGAAAGCGAAAATGTCGATGAGCGGGAGACTTCGTTATGCGCGCAAGGATTAATATTTATACGTTTCGGCTTCGTTATCCAGATATAGCTTAAGGACCTGGAAAATCTTGTTGCGTGTTGGCATTGTTTTGTCGCGCGCGCTAACTGCCGACACACATCAGCCTCACCCGCAGCCTATTCAGCGCACGGATGAGGCGAAACGATCAAATCCGAATTATGCCCCTAGAAGAGCTTTCTTCATATTTGCGCGAAGCTTGGATTTTGCATCGCCGTCCTTGAAACGGCCAAGGTAAATATCAAGGGATTTCTCCAAAGCATCGCTCTCCTCGTGCGGGATGTGCTTATAGAGAAGATATGTTCTATTGAAGCGATGTGCCTCTTCCTTGGCGTCGACATCAGACGGCACTGGCAGGTCCATTGTAGTCCTCCTGATTATTTTTCGAACCAGAGGAATATTATCACAGCCTGAGCCCGGTGCAACCGTCGGTTTTCATGAAAGCACCGCCCCAACGCGCTTAACGTTTACGTGTTCACCAGCGGCGGGCCGACATCAACCTCCAGCGCACCTTGTGGCGTGGTTCCTGCGTTAGATCGAAAATTGGCGGAAGAGGTGGGATTCGAACCCACGGTAGGCTTGCACCTACGGCGGTTTTCAAGACCGCTGCCTTAAACCACTCGGCCACCCTTCCATCGCACAAGGCGGGCTGAACCGCCCCGTCTCCCGCTTCCTTTCCCTTTTCAGGCCGCCGAGGTCAAGCGCACCCCGAGCCGTCCGGCAAGATCCTGGATGAATTGCCATGCCACGCGGCCGGAGCGGCTGCCGCGCGTCATCGACCATTCCACCGCCGCCGCGCGCAGATCCTCGTTGGAAATCGGCAACTCGAACGCCGCCGCATAGCCCTCCACCATGGCGAAATATTGCTGCTGGTCACTGTTATGAAAGCCGATCCACAGCCCGAACCGGTCCGAAAGAGACACCGCCTCCTCCACCGCCTCACCCGGATTAATGGCGGTGGAACGCTCGTTGTCGATCATCTCACGCGGCATCAGATGCCGGCGGTTTGATGTGGCGTAAAATAGTACATTGTCTGGCCGGCCCTCGATTCCGCCATCCAGAACCGATTTCAGCGCCTTGTAATCGGCGTCGCCCTTCTCGAAGGAAAGGTCGTCGCACAGAATCACCGACCGGCGAGCAGCATCGCGCAACAAGTTCAACAGCTCTGGCAAGGTGCCGATATCCTCGCGATGAATCTCGATCAGCGCCAGGGCCTTGGGAAATTGCTGGTTGGCCTCGGCATGGGCCGCCTTCACCAGAGAAGATTTGCCCATCCCCCTGGCGCCCCACAACATGGCGTTATTCGCCGGCAGCCCTTGGGCAAAGCGCAACGTATTCTCCAGCACCTGCTGTTTCTGCAATTCAACGCCCTTCAACAGTTCCAACGCCACCCGCGCCACGCGCTTCACCGGCGTCAGGCGCCCCGTGGCCGGGTGCCACACAAAGGCATCCGCGCAGGCGAGGTCAGGCGTGGCAGGCGGTGGCGGAGCCAGGCGCTCCACCGCCTCGGCGATCCGGCGCAGCAGGTCATCATTCATTCGGGCACTCCTCGTTATCGGCCACGGCGCGCCTCCAAGGGGCGATGGCTCAAGAGCCATGCCAGGCGGGGCTCTTAAAGTCTGAATCCCCCGTTATGTCCATGTACACGGGGCTGGCGAGAGGTTTTGGTCCATCAGCGGGGCTTGATCAAAAATCGTCCCGCTCTATGGTCCGCGCAACTTCACCGTAACCAGGAGCTCCCATGTTCATGTCCTCCGCCTACGCGCAAACCGTCACCGGCGCCGCAGGCAATCCCGGCCTGGCTTCGCTGATGCAATATGCACCGCTCGCCCTCATCGTCGTCGTGTTCTATTTCCTGCTCATCCGTCCGCAGCAGAAGCAGCAGAAGGAGCTCAAGGGCAAGCTCGGCGCGCTGAAGCGTGGCGACAAGGTTGTAACCGCAGGCGGGATCGTAGGGCTGGTGAAAAAAACGGCCGAGGGCGCCACTGAAATCGATGTCGAAATCGCCCCGAACGTGACGGTGAGCATTGTCCGCTCCACCATCACCACCGTGCTCAGCTCTGCCCCGGCCGAAAAGTCTTAAACTACCAGCCGGAGTTGCCCGGCTTTTCCCTCATTGACCAAGCGCCTCAGGCGCTGGTCAATGCCGCCTTGCGGTGGTGTAGCGCGCCACGTCTGCCAATGCGTTGCGGGTCTCGCTTTCGGGAAAGCGGGCAAGCGTATTCACAGCCCTGTCGATAAATCCGTCCGCGCGGGCAATGGTACGCGCCGTGGCGTCGTATTTCCTGATAAGGCCAAGCGCCATGGAGAGGTCTTCCTCAGTCTGCTCGCTATGCTCCAGCGTGCGAACCCAGAAGGCGCGCTCCTCCTCCGTGGCTTCAGCCAGGGCCAAAATCACCGGGTAGGTCAGCTTGCCCTCGCGGAAATCATCGCCCACGGTCTTGCCAAGCTGAGCCTGGTCGGCGGCATAATCCAGCGCGTCATCCACAAGCTGGAAGGCCATGCCGAGATCCATGCCGAAATCGCGGAGGGCGGCGCACTTCTCGGTGCCCACCCCGGCCACCACGCCACCCACTTCCGCCGCTGCCGCGAACAGCGCCGCGGTCTTGCCGCGTATCACGTCGAAATATTTCTGCTCCGTGGTGGAAACGTCGTTCTGGGTGGTGAGTTGCAGCACCTCGCCTTCCGCGATCGTGGCCGAGGCGGAGGAGAGAATACGCAGCACGTCCAGCGAGCCGTCCTCCACCATCAGCTCGAAAGCGCGGGAGAACAGGAAATCGCCCACCAGCACCGAAGCCTTGTTGCCGAACACGGCATTGGCCGAGGCAAACCCCCGGCGCAGCAGGGACTCGTCCACCACATCATCATGCAGCAAAGTGGCGGTATGGATGAATTCAACACAGGCGGCGAGCTTAACCTGCCGGTCTCCGTGGTAGCCGCAGAGCTTGGCCGCAGCCAGGGTCAGCAAGGGCCGCATGCGCTTGCCGCCCGCCGCGACGATATGCGCGGCAAGCTGGGGAATAAGCGCGACAGGGCTGTCCATCCGGGCGACGATAGCCTCGTTCGTGGCTTTCAGTTCCGCCTCAAGCAGCCCGGTAAGGCGGCCCAGGGCATCGGTCGTCAATGGCGTCGTACCATCCAAATTCAGCGCCCTAACCTGTCAAAGCAAATTGCGTTAGCACCATATCGGGCGGGATTTCGGAAGGGTCAAGCGGGTGTTGGATGACGATACGAGCACGAGCAGGCTTCTGGGCGGGCGGCTGACTTACCGCCAGTTCCGCTCCGGTCACAGAACCGGGTTCGAGCCGGTGCTGATGGCCGCGATGGTGCCAGCCGGGCCGGGCGAGTTGGTGCTGGAGGCGGGAACCGGCGCCGGCGCGGCTTTGCTCTGCCTGGCCGCGCGAGTGCCAGGGGTGCGCGGCATCGGCGTGGAGCGCGGCGCGGCACTGGCCCGGCTGGCGGCGGAAAATTTCGCCGCCAACGGGTTTATGGGGCTGACGGCGGTGAACGGAGATGCCGCCGCCCTGCCCTTCGCCGCGCATAGTTTCCAGCATGTTCTGGCGAATCCGCCCTGGTTCGGGACGCAAAACACCACCTCACCGGACGCCGCCAGGGCACTGGCCCACCATGCGCCGGAAAGCACCCTGGCGGCCTGGGTAGCCGAGCTTTTGCGCGTGCTGCGGGATAAAGGCACGATCACCCTGGCGCTTCCCGCCTCCGCCTATGCCGAGGCTGCCGCGCTGCTCCGCCCAAGCTGCGGCGGCATTACGCTGTTGCCGCTCTGGCCGCGCCAGGGGGTGAAGGCGAAAATCGTGCTCCTTCAGGCGCAAAAAGCCTCCCGCGCGCCGGATGTTGTGCTGCCGGGGCTGGCGCTGCACGACGAAAACGGCATCACGGCAGAAGCAGAAAGAATATTGCGCGGCGGCGGCAGTCTCGCTTGACGCACCGCACCTCTCTCACTATCGGCGGCAGCATGGCTGCGCTTTCCCCGCCGCATCGCTGATGTCTCAATCGGCTGAATCCAGCGACGCCGGTTTGGCCGCGCCAGGGCGGATACAACCCGTCAACCGCTATCTTACCCTGGAAACCGGGCGCTTCATCGCGGCTTTTTTCGTCGTGGTGGGGCATCTCCACGACTTCGCGGCACTGGTGGGGGGCGGAAAAATGCCGCCCGGCACCAGCCTGCCGCCCGTCATGCCCGTGCTGTTCTTCTTTGTGCTTTCCGGTTTTGTTATCCAAACCGCTCATGGCAACGATGTGGGGCGGCCGGAACGGCTCCTGCGCTATGGCTGGCGGCGGTTTTGCAGGCTGTTTCCGCTTTATTGGCTCTCTTTGCTGGTGCCGCTGTATTTCCTGCTGCGCGTCACCCCGCCCATTCGCCTCATCGAGAACCTGACGCTCTCGCCCTTCGCCAACCCGCATCTTCAGGAATTCAATCCCCCCGCCTGGAGCCTGCGCTTCGAACTCGCCTATTATCTGATGTTCTGGTTCATGCTGTTGAAGCGCGTCCGCACACCGCTGATCCTGTTCTGGCTGGTTGCCATCATCATCCATTGGCTGCGCGGCATTTACGGCATCAAGGTGCCGCTCTTTTTCGGCCACTGGCAGGCCGGTTTCGACATGCGGTTTCTGGGCGTGCACAGCTTTCTGTTTCTCACCGGCATGGGCGCTGCCGCCCTGCACGCAAAATTCCGCCTGCGCGCTTCGGCGCTCTGGTGGATTTTCGGCGTCAGCCTGGCAGCGCTTATCGCCTCGCTGCCCACGCAGGACTGGGGATATGGCTATCCGCCCGCCGTGCTTGAACCGGTGGTGGGGTTATTTTTCGGCGGCATGATCCTGGGCTTGGCCGGGCTGGAACGAGGCGGGCATTTACGGATTCCGGGCTGGTGTGTCTGGCTGGGCGCGATGTCCTACCCCCTCTATCTCATCCATTCCAGCGTCTCGTTCATCGCCGGGTATGAGGTCGCGTTCGTTCATCGCGGCAGTCCGCCCCCGGCGAGTTTCACGCTATTCGTTGCAATGCTGCTGCCGACTTTGGTGCTGGCCGGGATTATGGCGGTTATCGACCGGTCTTTTCAAAACGTCGCCAGACGGCTCGTGTAAGAGGTGGCAAGCTTGTCTCAAGCACAACCCGCCGCCGCGCCGCGCGCCGATCGCTACCTCACCCTCGAAGTCTCACGCTTTTTGGCGGCGCTGTTCGTTGCCGTGGGGCACCTGGCGCCACTATCGGCTTCGATGGGCTGCGCTGCCATACCGTTCAATTTCGACCTGCCCGCCAAATTACCTGTTTTGTTGTTCTTTGTGCTCTCGGGCTTTGTGATCCAAAGCGCTCATGGCGACGACGCGGGCAAGCCACGCCGCTTGCGCCGCTATGCCTGGCGGCGCTGTTGCCGGATATATCCGGTATACTGGGTTTGCATCCTCATTCCGCTCTATTACTTCGTGCCGGTCAGCAGCACGGCCAATCTGGCGGGCAATCTCACGCTATTTCCGTTCGTTGGCCAGAATTTCAGAGAAATGAACGCGCCTGCCTGGAGTCTGCGCTTCGAACTTTCCTATTACCTGATGTTCGGGCTGCTGCTTATCCGGCCAATCCGCCGCCCGGTGTTCTGCCTCTGGGTTGGCGCCATTCTGGCTCATTGGCTGCTGCAACTGACGGGATTTAAGCCGCATCTGCCCTATGGCGCGTGGCTGGCCGGGCCTATCTTCCGCTTTTTTGGCATACATAGTTTTCTGTTCCTGTCCGGCATGGGCGCCGCTGCCCTGCATGCCCGCCACAGGCTGTCCCTGCCGGCACTATGGCGGCTGCTAGGCGTTTGCGCCGTGTTGCTGGCCATCAGCCTGCCGTATCAGCACTGGGGTTTTGATTATCCACCGGTGATTCTGGAGCCGTTGATCGGGCTGCTGATCGCCGGTGGTTTTCTAGCCCTGGCGGGGCTGGAGCGCGGCGGCGCACTACGCCCGCCAGGCTGGTTCGTCTGGCTAGGTGCCGTATCTTACCCGCTCTATCTCATCCATCCCTGTTTGCGGTTCCTGCTTGCTTACCATGTGCAGTTCCTGCACATGCCTTGCCCGCGGCCCCTGGTTACATTTTTCGGCACGCTCGGCTGCTCCCTGGTGCTGGCGCTGATCATCGCCGCCATGGACCGCCCATTCCAGCGCTTCGCCCGCCGGCTCATCTAACCCCTCGATTCCGGTGGATTCGCCGCTTGACGGCGAGCTAAATAAGAACAAAATCAGAACACGAAGTCCGCGCAAAATTGCCGCCCTATTAAGCGAACGCACCGGAATCGGCGGGGACTCGCTGGCAAGCACCCATTGCGGGAAAAATTGTCGTGGACCATCGTTAGTAGTGATTGCACGGCGCGCTCACTATATGTTGTTATGGTGACCGCTTTATGAAAAACAGGGGTCCGGCAAGAAGATGAACATGATGACAAAGCCTGAAGCTGTATTGCTGGACGCCGCTGTGCAGATGCCGGGCCGTTTCCAGGTAACGGTGGACCGTTCCCGCGACGCGCTACTCACCGATTTCGGCCGCGCCACGCTGGATGATAGATATCTCCTGCCCGGCGAGAGCTATCAGGACCTTTTCGCCCGCGTCGCCTCTTATTATGGCGACGACCAGGCCCACGCCCAGCGCCTGTACGATTACATCTCCAAGATGTGGTTCATGCCCGCCACACCGGTGCTCTCCAATGGCGGCACGAATCGCGGCCTGCCCATCTCCTGCTTCCTGAACGAGGCCACGGACTCCCTGGACGGCATTGTCGGGCTCTGGAACGAAAATGTGTGGCTGGCCTCCAAAGGCGGCGGCATCGGCTCCTATTGGGGCAATCTGCGTTCCATCGGCGAGAAGGTGGGCCAGAACGGCAAAACCTCTGGCATCATCCCCTTCATCCGCGTGATGGACAGCCTCACTCTGGCCATTTCCCAGGGCTCCCTGCGCCGTGGCTCAGCGGCAGTGTATCTGCCGATCTGGCATCCCGAGATCGAGGAATTCATCGACATGCGCCGCCCGACCGGCGGCGACCCCAACCGCAAGGCGCTCAACCTGCATCATGGCGTGCTGGTCTCGGACGATTTCATGCGCGCCGTGGAAGCCGACGAGATGTGGGGCCTGCGCTCGCCCAAGGATAACAGCGTGGTGCGCTCCGTCTCCGCCCGCGCGCTCTGGATCCGCATTCTCACCACGCGCATCGAGCAAGGCGAGCCGTACATCATCTATTCCGACCATGTGAACAATGCACGGCCTGAGCAGCACAAGCTGGCCGGGCTGGAGGTAAAAACCTCCAATCTCTGCGCCGAAATCACCCTACCCACCGGCATCGACCAATATGGCAAGCAGCGCACCGCCGTATGCTGCCTATCCTCGCTGAATCTCGAAACCTGGTTCGAGTGGCATCAGGACGAGCAATTCATCGAAGACGTGATGCGCTTCCTGGACAATGTGCTGGAGGATTTCATCCAGAAGGCGCCAGATTCCATGGAACGCGCAAAATATGCGGCTTTCCGCGAGCGTTCCATCGGGCTCGGCGTAATGGGTTTTCACTCCTTCCTACAGGATAATTCCATCCCCTGGGAAAGCGTGATGGCGAAGGTGTGGAACACCCGCATGTTCAAGCATATTCGCGCCGCCGCAGACAAAGCCTCCAAAATCCTGGCGGTCGAGCGCGGTGCCTGTCCGGATGCGAAGGATTACGGCATCGAGGAGCGTTTCAGCCACAAGATGGCGATCGCGCCCACCGCTTCTATCTCCATCATCGCGGGCAACGCCTCGCCGGGCATCGAACCCATCAGCGCCAACGTATTCCTGCAAAAAACCCTTTCGGGCAGTTTCTCCGTACGCAACCGCGCGTTGAAGAAAGTGCTAGCGGCGCATGGGCAGGATAACGAAGATATCTGGTCCTCCATCACCACCACCAAAGGCTCGGTCCAGCATCTGGACTTCCTGAGTCAGCATGAAAAAGACGTGTTCAAAACCGCATTCGAGCTGGACCAGCGTTGGATCATCGAACACGCGGCGGACCGCGCGCCCTTCATCTGCCAAAGCCAGTCGATCAACCTTTTTCTACCGGCCAATGTGCACAAGCGCGACCTGCACCAGATCCATTACCAGGCGTGGAAGAAGGGTGTGAAGTCGCTGTATTACTGCCGTTCGCTCTCCATCCAGCGCGCGGACAACGTGTCCGAGAAAAAGGCGACGATTTCTTTGGATATGCCGGTTGCGAATGATGCCGCGGCGCCAGTTCCCCTGGCCGCCAGCGGAAATTACGAGGAGTGCCTGGCCTGCCAGTAAGGCGGCCACGACACTATTTTTGAAGGATCGGGGCCATGGCCCAGTCTCTAAAGGCGTTCATTATGAGTGGAAAGATTATCTCCGCCCCCGAAGCGGATAAGAAAATGGATTTGCTGACCGAAAACCCGGTCTACAAGCCATTCCGCTATCCTTGGGCCTATGAGGCATGGCTGACGCAGCAGCGCGTGCATTGGCTGCCGGAGGAAGTGCCGCTCGCCGATGACGTGAAGGACTGGCACAAGAACATCACCGATGCGGAGCGTAATCTGCTCAGCCAGATTTTCCGCTTTTTCACCCAGGCGGATGTCGAGGTGAATAACTGCTACATGAAGCAGTATTCCCAGGTGTTCAAACCAACCGAGGTGCTGATGATGCTCTCGGCCTTCTCGAACATCGAAACCGTGCATATCGCCGCCTACTCGCATCTGCTGGATACGGTGGGCATGCCGGAGGTGGAGTATCAGGCCTTCCTCAAATACAAGGAGATGAAGGACAAATACGATTACATGCACAGCTTCTCGATGGAGAACAAGCATGAGATCGCCAAGACTCTCGCCGCTTTCGGTGCCTTCACCGAGGGGCTTCAGCTTTTCGCTTCCTTCGCCATTCTGCTGAACTTCCCGCGCTTCAACAAAATGAAAGGCATGGGCCAGATCATCACCTGGTCCGTCCGCGACGAATCACTGCATTGCGAGAGCATCACCAAGCTGTTCCGCACCTTCATTTCCGAAAACCCGGAAATCTGGACAGAGGACCTCCGCCGGGAAATCTACCTCACCTGCGCCACCATCGTGGACCACGAGGACGCGTTTATTGATCTCGCCTTCGAGCTTGGCGCGGTCGAGGGACTGACCGCCGATGAGGTAAAAACCTACATCCGTTATATTGCGGACAGGCGCCTGGGCGGGCTGGGGCTGAACGCGCTTTTCCATGTGGAAAAGAATCCGCTGCCCTGGCTGGACGAGATGCTTAACGCCGTCGAGCACACGAATTTCTTTGAAAACCGCTCCACCGAGTACAGCAAAGCGGCAACCTCAGGCTCCTGGGAGGACGCGTTCGTCGAATTTGACCGGCAGGCTGAATAAGCCTGACCATCTGACAAAAAATATATAAAGTAATCACTTGAATGCGACAGTGTGACGTCTAAGTTTCTTACGTTTTTATTTTGTTACAGTCCCCTCTGGCGCATGGGGCAGATTTCTCCTAATGACTAAGAAGGCAAACCGACTTGGCAGATTGTTAAAAACTTCGCCGATGACAATAGGAACAATACTGGGATATAAAAATTGAGGTATTTTGGCGTAGCCAAATCACATTTTTTCATCCCTGAGTTGTGCAACATTTTTGATACCGGACCAAAATAAATATGGCAGGTTTCACAGTTCCTGAGGACGACCTCGACACCCCGGGTTCCCGGGGCCAGTCCGGCACGCCGCGTTATAGCCGTCGCTTGTCCGACAAGATTTTGCTCGCCTTTCATCACGCTTGCGACCAAGGCGACTATGAGATCGCGGAACAGCTGTTGCGCATTCTGGAATCCATGCTCACCCGCCGTACCGTTCCGCCGGATGCGAACCGCCGCAAGAGCATAGAAAGCCTTGTCGCGGCGCATGAGCGGCTGTGGCATCTGCGCCACCCTGAAGACAGCTTAAGCTAAGCCCTGAGAGCCAGATCGGTTTAGCTCACATATTTCTGGTACACTTCGTGGCCAAGCACGTGGAACTCAAACCCGGACCATTGGTTATTCTGGTCGTACCAAAGCGACATATGCAGTTTTCCGGTGAAATCGAAACGCTGCGCCAAGATGTTGCCGCCTTCGGCGGTCGGC
This sequence comes from Pseudomonadota bacterium, assembly GCA_018971725.1. Lineage (GTDB taxonomy): Bacteria > Pseudomonadota > Alphaproteobacteria > Acetobacterales > Acetobacteraceae > Acidocella. The sequence continues at coordinate 14,671 of JAGXAE010000019.1, forward strand.
AATTTGTCCCAGCCCGGTGAACTGACGATGGCCGGATAATGCCGTCCCGTTTCCACATTTAAAACCATCGCCCTCAAAAGAGAGCGGTTCCAATAGGTCATCGGCAGCATTTGCGGGCTGCCGGTATATTGGTAATCCCCGGCCTTGGTGCTCTGTACCACGTAACCGCCGGGAATTTGGGCGGCCTGCACGGCAAGAAGCGTGCCGTTATGGTTAACCTTGCTGTCCAGGCGCGTGAACACGCCATTCTGCCAGTACTCAGACGCATTGCCCTGATAGTGAAACACTGGAATTCCAGCCACGGTCACAACCATGTCGGCATTGGTGTCCACCCGCAAGCCATTGTCGGACTGCGTGAAGGTCACACAATGTTCACCAACCGGCGTGCCATTGCGCAGAATTCTAAAGCGCATCGCGCCGCTTGGGGGCACAGGCAGCGCCACCGCCGGCCTAGACGCGGCCAAAGCCCCGGCACCCGCCAAAAACCCTCGCCGTTCAAGCTGAAGCTGCGTCTTTCGCATGCATCCCCTCGCATAACCTTCGCGCGTTAGATAGAGGCGACAGCAATCTCTTGCCATGGCACTATCGGGCTTATGCACCAGTTATTCTTACTTCGTCATGCCAAGGCAGAAGCGGAAGCAAAGGGACAAGCGGACCACGACCGCGCGCTGACTGATAACGGCCGCCGCGCGGCGAGAAAAATCGGCCAGGCCATGCGCAAGGCGGGGCTGGCGCCAGAGGTGGTGCTAGTTTCCACCGCCGCCCGCACCCAGCAAACCCTGGAAGAGCTTGAGAACGCGCCGGTATGGGACGAATGGCCGAATATCGACAACTTGCCGCAACTTTACATGGCCACGCCGCCGCAAATTCTAAGCGCCCTGCGCGGCCTGCCAGAGACCGTGCGCAGCGCCATCGTCATCGGCCATAATCCAGGTTTACACGAGCTGGCGTTAACGCTGACCGGACCGGACCGGACCGATTCCGCGCTCGCGCGAATCGACGAAGGCTACCCCACCGCGGCACTTTGCGAGTTCCTGATCACCGGCACCTGGCGGCAGCTTGGCCCAGGCAGCGCCAGCCTCAAACGCTTTCTGTTGCCCAAGGATCTTTCCTGAATAAAGTCTGGTTCACTGCGTGGGCGAATGGTGGGTAAGCGCGTCGCCGGCACTTCGCGAGAGCCGCGCGGATAAAGGCGCGGACAGCACCGCGATGAAGCTCACCACCAAAAACGCCACCCGGTAGTCAACCAAGGCTGGGGAGGCCCGGCCGGACACCCAATTGGCAATCTCCAGGCTCGCCGCCCCCACCACGATTCCCATGGTCAGGGAAAGCTGCTGGATCGTGGAATAAAGCGTGGTGGCGGCGGACATACGCGGCCGGGCGATATCGCCATAAGCAATCGTGTTGAAGGCGGTGAACTGCAAGGAGCGGAAGAACCCGGCAACGAACAGCACCGCGCACATTAAAAGGGCCGGCCAGCCGGGCGCGAATGTGGCGGTCATGGCCATGGCCGCCGCCGCCAGCACGCCGTTCCAGATCAGCACCGCGCGAAACCCGAAACGGTCCAGAAGCGGCGATGCCGCCACCTTCATGGCAATGGCGCCGGCCGCGGTGGCGAAGGTGATCATGCCACTCTGAAACGGCGACTTGCCAAACCCCAATTGCAGCATCAGCGGCAGCAAAAACGGCAACGCGCCCACCGCGATTCGGAACAGGCTGCCCGCCGTCACTGAAATTCTGAATGTTTCTACTTTGAACAAGGCGAAATCCAGAATCGGGTTTTCCACCCGCCGCGCGTGCCGCCAATATGCCAGGCACGCCCCAGCGCCGCCGGCAAAGGCCAGCAGCGTCCAGAATACGGGAACCAGTCCGCGCCCCACCGTTTCCATTCCCGCCATCAGCATCGCCATGGCAAGGCCGGAAAACAACAGCCCCAGCGTATCCAGCTGGCCGCCGCGCCCCTCCTCCCGCACGTCGGGAATAAACAGAGAGACAGCGATGGCCCCGGCGATGCCGATGGGCACATTGATATCGAAAACCCAGCGCCAGGAGGCGATCGAGACGATAAAGCCACCCAGCGGCGGCCCCAGCACTGGGCCCAGCAGCGCCGGCATGGTCAGCCAGGTCATAGCCGAGACCATTTGCGCACGGCTCACCGAGCGCAGCAGCAACAGCCGCCCCACCGGCAGCATCATCGCCCCGCCCAGGCCCTGCACCACCCGCGCCGCCACCAGCACCAGCAGATTAGGCGCGATGCCGCAAAAGACAGAGCCGATGGTGAAGATGATGATGGCGATTCGGAACACTTGCCGCGCCCCGAATCTGTCCGCCACCCAGCCGGATGCCGGAACAAATACCGAAAGCGCGATGAGATAGGACGTGACCGAGACGCTCATATAAAGCGGGTCGATGTGAAAACTCCGCGCCATCGCGGGCAGCGCGGTGGTCACCACGGTCGAGTCGAGGTTTTGCATGAACAGCGCTACCGCGACGATGATCGCGGTGGTGCGCATGCGCCCAGGCGGCGTGTCAGACTCCAGGGTCTGGGCGTCAGGCTGCCGGTCCGGCAGCTCCCGCCGCTTCACGGCTCCAGCGGCCTCGCTTCCTCCACCAGCATCACCGGAATGCCATTGCGGATGGGAAAAGCCAGCCTTGCTTTCTCACTCACCAGCTCGTTGCGCACGCGGTCGTAGCTTAGTTGCCCACGCGTCACCGGGCAGATCAGCATCTCCAGCAGGCGCGGATCCAGCCCCGGCCCGCTCGCGTCGTTTGTCATGGTTTCAGCTCGCTTTCGGTGTTTTGCCGTGTCCTGGGCCGCCTTCAAAGAAATCTATCTCCAACAGCGCCCGCAAAGCGGCGGCGCGCATCTGCGGGTCCTTGGCTTCCAACAGCGCCTGTTTTTCTTCCACATTGAAGGGGCAGGCCATGCAGAGCGACACCACCAGCGCCGAGTCGCTCATTTCGCCAATGGCCTCCCAATTCGCCTCAACTCCTGCGGCGGTAAAATAGCGGCTCAGCGCATCCAGCAAAACCTGCCGGGGAAATGGCAGCCCCTCCTCGCTAGGCCGTAAATCCTGGGCAAAACCGGCCAGCCCGGCGCGCACCCGGCGATAACCGTGCCGCATCTCAATTTCTTCGGCGATGCCAAAGCGGGTGACGCCGTTCAGGGTGATCAAATAGCGCCCGTCATCCGTCTCCTCGAAGGAGGAGATTCGTCCAAGACAGCCGGTACGATAAAGCCCTGGCCCGTTCTCGCCCAACGGCAAGCGCTTATCGGGCTGCACCATCCCAAAATAACGCCCTTGCCCCAGCGCATCTTCCACCATCGCCAGATAGCGGGGTTCGAAAATATTCAGGGGCAGGCGGCCATGCGGTAACAACAGCGCGCCGCCAAGCGGGAAAACCGGAAACTCCTCCGGCAGATTTTCAAGCGTCGGGAGGTCAGCCGCCATCGCTCAGCTGAACAACAGGGCCGAAAGCTTGCGCCGTGCCGCCATCGTCGCCGGGTCGTCCATCCCCCAAGCCTCGAAGAACTTCAGCAACTGCAGCCGCGCGCCATCCTCATTCCAGGCCCGGTCGCGCTTGACGATCTCCAGCAGTGCCGCCGCCGCGTCGGCCCGGGCGCCGGTGGCATTCAGCGCGGTCGCCAGTTCGTAGCGCGCCTCATGGTCATCCGCGTTGGCGGCAAGGCGCGCCTCAAGCCCCGTCATGGCCGCCTGCGCCTTGCGGCCTTCCTTCGCCAGGGTCAGCGCCGCGCGGGCGCCGGTGATCTCGGCATGTTCGGTCAGATTCGCCGGCGCCTGGGCCAGCACCTCACCGGCTTGTTGCTCCTCACCCATGGCCAGCAGCGCGCGCGCCAGCCCGCCCCATGCCTCCGGCTTATCTGGCGCCTCCTGCACGGCCGCGCCGAAATATTGCGCGGCGGCCTCGGCCTGGCCCTGCTCCAGCAAAGCCTTGGCCTCGGCAATCAGTTCCTCGCCGGGGGCCGCGGTGCCGGCCATTTTAAGCAATGCCTCAAAAAAGCGCTTCACCTCGCTCTCTGGCAGCGCGCCCGAGAACGTGTCCGCGATCTGCCCGCGCCAGAAGGCGACCACAGTGGGTACGGATTGCAGCGGCAAACCCATGCGGGTCAGCTGCGCCACCAGCGCCTGGTTCTTGTCCACGTCGATCTTTACCAGCCGCACCCGGCCATTCTGGGCGCGTGTTACGCGTTCAAGCGCCGGGGTGAGGGTCTTGCATGGGCCGCACCAAGTGGCCCAGAAATCCACGATAACCGGCAGTTCCTGCGAGGCCTCAATCACGTCGGCCATGAAATTGGCCTGATCGCCATCGATAATGAAATCCGCCGCCCCGGCGGCTTCAGCGCCCGGCGTATCGTTGAACAGCGTACTCATTTGCTTCTTTCCGTCACAAAGTTCTCAGCCCTTATATAGGATTGCGCCTGCCGCTCACACCCCGCCAAAACCATTCGCGGTAAACGCATTCGGCTGTCTTGCAATCCCATTCGGGCTCCTATAAAGAGCCTCCCACGCCGCGAGCGGGCGTAGCTCAGGGGTAGAGCACAACCTTGCCAAGGTTGGGGTCGAGGGTTCGAATCCCTTCGCCCGCTCCAAAATTTCCTTTAAATTACAGCGCTATTTTCGCACCCACAGTCTTGTGCCTGGCATTGCGCGCGCCAATTTCCTCAGGCATGTGCGGCACGACTTAACGCATAACACCACCCTACGGCACTTGACGTAGCCTCCTGCCCCTGGCTTGAAACTTCCTCATGAAGGCGCCGCTTCCTCCCGCTAAACCAACCCAGGCCGAAGCCACGCGCCGCGCGCGGGAAGAAGCCGAGGCCGCCGCCCTGCGTGCGAACCTGGCCCGCCGTAAGGCCCAGGCCCGCGCCAAACCCGACCCGAAAAAGGACGATCCCGAATGCCCGTGATGCCCGACCATTGGATTCGCCAGCAGGCCCTGGACTACGGGATGATCGAGCCGTTCGTTGAAAGCCAGAAACGCGATGGCGTGGTCTCCTACGGCCTCTCCTCCTACGGGTACGACGCCCGCTGCTCGGAGGATTTCAAGGTGTTCACCAATGTCGATTCGGCGATTGTGGACCCGAAAGCCTTCAGCCCCGCCAGCTTCGTGGACCGTACCGGCCCAGTCTGTATCATTCCGCCCAACAGCTTCGCGCTTACAAACACGGTGGAATATTTCCGCATCCCGCGCGACGTGCTGGTGATCTGCCTTGGCAAATCCACCTATGCGCGCTGCGGCATCATCGTGAATGTCACGCCGCTGGAGCCGGAATGGGAAGGCCAGGTGACCATCGAAATTTCCAACACCACCCCCCTGCCCGCGAAAATTTATGCGGGCGAAGGCATCTGCCAGTTTCTGTTTCTCAAGGGCGACAGTCCCTGTGAGATCTCATACGCCGACAAGGCGGGCAAATATATGGGCCAGCGCGGCGTGTCGCTGCCGAGGATGTAAGCAAGACCATGGATTCGATTCGCATTACCGGCGGCCTGCCGCTGCACGGCACCATCGCCATTTCCGGTGCCAAGAACGCCGCCCTGCCGCTGATGGCCTGCGGGCTGCTGACGGATGAACGTTTGACCCTCTCTAACGTCGCCAGGCTGGCGGATATCGCCACCATGTCCCAGTTATTGGCACAGCATGGCATCGAGGTAACGCCGGAAGGCCGCAGCCTCACCCTCGGCGGCAAGATCACCAATACCGAGGCACCGTACGACATCGTGCGCAAGATGCGCGCCTCCATCCTGGTGCTGGGCCCGCTTCTGGCCCGCACCGGGGAGGCCCGCGTCTCGCTCCCCGGCGGCTGTGCCATCGGCACCCGGCCCGTGGACCTGCACCTGAAAGGGCTGGAGGCGATGGGCGCGAAGATTGACCTGGAAAACGGTTATGTGCACGCCACCGCGCCCAAGGGGCTGAAGGGTGCCACCATCGTGTTTCCCTTCGTCTCCGTCGGCGCCACGGAAAACCTGCTGATGGCGGCTTCCCTCGCGGACGGCCAGACGGTGCTGAAAAACGCCGCCCGCGAGCCGGAGATCACCGACCTCGCCAAATGCCTGATCGCCATGGGGGCCAAGATCGAAGGGCTGGAAACGGACACGCTGACCATCGAGGGTGTCAAATCCCTGCATGGCGCGGCCCATTCCATCCTGCCGGACCGGATCGAAACCGGCACCTATGCCTGTGCCGCGGCCATTACCGGCGGCGATGTGTTCCTAGAAAACGCCCGGGCGTCGGATCTGGGCGCCGTGCTTACCTCACTCACCGAAGCCGGCGTGATCATCACCGAGGCCGAGACCGGCTTTCGCGTCACCCGCGCCAACGGGCTGCATGGGGTGGACGTGACCACCGAACCCTTCCCCGGCTTCCCGACTGACATGCAGGCGCAATTCATGGCGCTGATGAGCGTGGCGCAAGGCGCTTCCCTCATCACCGAGAATATTTTTGAAAACCGCTTCATGCACGTGCCGGAGCTTTCCCGCATGGGGGCGAAGATCAACATCCAGGGTTCTTCAGCCATCGTGCGCGGGGTAAAGCACCTCACCGGCGCGCCGGTGATGGCAACGGATCTGCGCGCCTCTTTCTCGCTGGTGCTGGCCGCCTTGGCCGCTGAGGGGCAAACCACCATTTCCCGCGTCTATCATCTGGACCGCGGCTATGAATCGGTGGAGCAGAAACTCGCCGCCTGCGGCGCGAAGGTTGAACGGGTGGCCTAACCCGCCATACCGACCATCGCGGCCATCACGGGGGGCGATAATTGCATCAGCACCCCCGCCACCAGCAGCACCAGCAGCCCCAATGCTGATTCAATAGTGATGGCCCGCAGCAGCACCGCGCGGCTGGCGGGCAAAACAGGCATGAAGCGCCAGCGGTTGCGCGCCGCCAGCGCGATCAACGCCCCGAACAGCACCAGCTTCACCAAGGCCGCCTCACCGTAGCCGGTGGTGAAAAAGGCAGAGACCCGGCCGATAAGCAGCAAATATTGCAAAAACCCTGTAGCCAGCAGCAGCAGCGCCGCGCGGGAAGCTAAACCATCCCATGTGGTATAGTTGTTAGAATAAATTCAAAAGCCGCTGGAACAAGCCCGGCGAAGCCGAACTCTGCTGTGGCGTTGCACCGTTGGTCGCCGGTTGGCCCAGTGCCGCGTTTTCCTGCAGGCGGCGCTGCTCCTCATCCGCGTTGACCACGGCCGGCGCGCTGGGGTTGTCGCCCATCAGCTTGTCAACGAATCCGCCCGAACGGCTGGCAACGGCAGCGTTCTGGTTCACCTGGGCGCGGATATTGCCCTGCGGCGCGGGGCCAGCCTGATTCAGAAATGCCTGCCCGGCGGTGGACATGGTCTGGCCGCCCGTTGGCAAGGCGTTGTAAGCTGAAACCGCATCCGCTCCCTGCTGAGCAGCGCTTGCCTGCTGCGTTGGCGGCTGGCCGGGGTTTGGCTGCTGCAACTGCCCCAGCTCCGGCGGCAAGGAAAGCGGCGGCAGCGTGCCGACCTGATAGGCATCGGGCGGGTTTGCTTCCAGCCCGAAGGTTTTCTTCATGCCATCGCTGCACCCGGCCAGCGCCAGAGCAGCAAGCATCGTCGAGGAAAAGGCAATGGCGCGGCATGTGATCATGGCGTCTTCCTATCCTTCCCGCTCATCCGCCGCAACTCTCGGCTTGCGGAACAGATTCTCGATCATCAGCGCGATCACCCCGCACACAATTGCTGAATCCCCCACATTAAACACCCAGGGGTAGGCAACCGCCCCGATATGCACATGGATAAAATCAACCACCGCGCCATAACGTAAGCGGTCCAGCACATTGCCCACTGCCCCGCCAGCAATGGCGGACGCCGCGACCGTAACCAGCCAGCTTTTTGTCCGCGCCATCCACACAAGCAGCGCGATGATGACGAGGCTAGCCAGAACCGCCAGCAAAATTTTCGCCCCGAACCCGGCGAACAGCCCGAAGGTAATGCCGTGGTTCCACACCAGCACCAAATCCAGTACCGGCAGCGGGGAAAGCACATGGCCATCCTGCAAATGCCAAATATGCAGCACGGCGTATTTGCTGGCCTGGTCCGCCGCCAGAACAACAAGCGCAATCAGAATCCCGATACAAAACCGCATCAGGCGATTTCCTCAACCGCCTCACAGCAGCGCTGGCAAAGCGTCGGGTGCTTCGCATTGGCGCCCACCTCCGGCAGCACCCGCCAGCAGCGCTCGCATTTCTGGCCTTCCGCTCTATGAACCTCAAACGTTCCATCTTTGGCAGAGCTGTCCAGCTCAAATTGAGAAACAATAGCCACTTCGGCCCATTGTTCCGCTGTAAGCATGGGAGAGCCATCATTAATCGATGGACACGCCACAACCCTAACTTCAAGAGACGATCCTATGACCTTTTCTCGTCTTAGATTTTCGATCAACGGAGTGATCTGAGCGCGTTGGTTCCTGATTTGCCACCACTTACGATCTAGATCACTATTCCGCCATATTTCCGATATTCCTTCGAACTGTTCCAGATGCACGGAAGCTTCCGCGCCGTAGCGGGCCACCCACGCTTCCTCTGCCGTGAAAGGCAACGCCGGCGCCAGCCAAGTGGTAAGGCAACGAAATAGGATATCCAAAAAGCTGCGACAGGATTTGCGCGTATGAGAGGACCGCGCGTCGCAATACAGGCTGTCTTTGCGGATATCGAAGTAGAAAGCCGAAAGGTCTGTAGCGCAGAAATGATGAATAGCGGGATACACTCCTGCCCAATCGTGCACTTGACGACCTTCAAGGTGAAAACCCTCTTGAGATTCGCCTTGAATAGGTTGTCCAACAGCACGCTGCATATAATCGTATAATAAACGAAGCCTATGCAGCAGGAACTTTTCCAAATCCGGGAAATCCTCCGGCGCCACGCGCTCGGCTTCGGAAAATCCATCCAGCGAGCCCAGAATCCAGCGCAGGCTGTTCCGCAGCCGCCGGTACAGTTCCGCCTGCTGCTTCAGAATTTCCGGGCCGATGCGCAAATCCTCGGAAATATCCGAGTTCAGCACCCAAAGGCGCAAAATATCCGCGCCGTATTTGTCGTTCACTTCCTGCGGGGCCGTCACATTGCCGAGCGACTTGGACATTTTGCGCCCCTGCTCGTCCAGCACGAAGCCATCCGTCACAATCGCCTTGAAGGGTGCCACGCCCCGCGTGCCCACGGCTTCCAGCAGCGAGGATTGGAACCAGCCGCGATGCTGGTCCGAGCCTTCCAGATACACATCCGCCGGCCAGGGCATCCCCCGCGCTTCCAGCACGAAGGCATGGGTGGAACCGGATTCGAACCAGACATCGACCACGTCGAAAATCTGCTCGTAGTCATCCGGGTTGCGGTCCGGCCCCAGAAAATCCGAAGCCGGGCGGGTGTACCAGGCATCCGCGCCCTCGGCGGTGAAAATCTCCACCACCCGCGCCACCACCGCCTCGTCACGCAGCGGCTCATGGGTGCGCTTATCGACGAAAATCGCGATCGGCACGCCCCAGGCGCGCTGACGGGAGATGCACCAATCCGGGCGGCTCTCGACCATCGAGCGGATGCGGTTGCGGCCGATCTCCGGCACGAAATTCGTATCGTCAATGGCGGCCAGCGCCTTCTCGCGGATGCGGTCCCCGCCATCCATGGCAATGAACCATTGCGCCGTGGCGCGGTAGATCAGCGGCGCTTTGGAGCGCCAGCTATGCGGGTAGGAGTGCATGAACTCGTTGCGATGCACGAGATTGCCCGCCTCGATCAGCTTCGCACAGACCGGATCAGCGGCTTTGTAAACGTGCAAGCCCGCGAAGAGCGGTACATTCTGGTAGTACGTGCCGTCATCGGCCACCGTATCCGGCACGGAAATGCCGTTGGCCTTGCAGAGCGCGAAATCGTCCTCGCCATGGCCGGGGGCCATGTGCACGATGCCGGTGCCCGCCTCCATGGTTACGAACTCGCCC
>JAGXAE010000155.1 GCA_018971725.1 Pseudomonadota bacterium
TCAGCTCTCGACAAAGCTTTGGCTGAGAAAGTTTGGATGGCTGTGCGTACCATGTTGCCGCACACGACTGTCGTTGCCATCAGCCACCATGAGTCTAGTTCTCGACATCTCGACTTGGCAAACGGAATACTAAATTCAGCAGCTTAAAAGCTGCCGTTTATACGCCCGCCAAACGCAACCCCGGTTGGCGAGTTGCTATGCGAGCGCGGATGTCTTCCAACTTACTGCCCAGGGTACAGAGAGGTGCAAAACTTTCGCGTTCGCGCTTGTTTTGCATAATGTTGGGCATCGCGATAACGGCTTCATGAGCATTGTCAAAAATGCCGCGATGGCCAGTATCTAAGAAAGACTCAACCGGCGTGCCATTAGCAAATAGAGCATCATGTTGCGGCAATTCAACGTGATAGTATTTAACTGACAGCACATTATCATCTTGCCGGATGCTGTTCCAATTTATAAGCGCCTTGGCTGGAACGAGCACTCCATCGATATAAAGGGCATGATCCGGAGAAATCTTTAAGAGGCGAGAGGGCACGCCTTCGGACAATGCGCTCGGTTCAATTATAACAGGCCGTAAAATATCTGGCCTGGAAGCCGAACAAAGATCGATCTCTCTTTTGCCGATCCAGATGATCTCCTGCTCTCCGCCGTCAAATGTGATGACTTTGTCTCCAGTCGTTAGCGTCTCGACCGGCACTTCTCCACGGGTGGTAAGAATCAGGGTACCTTCTGTAAAACAAGGGTTGATCGGTGTGTCCGCCGTAATGATTGCATCTACGAACTGGTTATTGCTATTAGGATTTTGACGTTCGGCAAACGAAATCTCTAGTGTGCCGTGATTAGCCGCGGCGCCGAATAAGCCGAGCACAATTTCATCAACAATCGTTTGCTCGTTTGCGTTGAGAGTAAAAGGCGTTCCGGCACTCATCTCCACAGTGCCGTTCCTGATAAATATTTGGTTACCGCTTTGGGCGGCAAAACTAATGTGGTTCAGGAAATCGGCGTTGTCGGCTGCAGCCGTGCTGGCAATATCAAGGGAGTTGAAGAGCGTATCGACTGACTGGATACTTATCTCATCTCCCAATAATCCATAATTAATATAATTGCTGGGAAGCATATTGGCGATGGTGCCACCACCGAAATCCGCCACGGGGGTAACAACCCCATTTATTGTTGCAGTTCCCGCTCCAATGCCGGTACGGGAAAAAATTATAACGCCGCTTGCCGTACCTTCATTTTGAAAGGTGAGGTTCGTTGCGACACTGTATGCAGAAGTTACCGAAAGCGTGCCATCTGTGGCAATGATTGTACCAGAACTTGACCCAGACATCTGCTTTCCCTCACCTTTACAACAATCCTGATGGATATACGCCCTTAACTATACCTCAGATTGTAGAGAAAGTGATTAATTAGGCAATGAATCCGCCGCCCAGGATGCGGGACCCATCATAAAAGACAGCAGCCTGGCCAGGCGCAGCAATCGCTGGTTCATCAAGTTCCAAAATAGCGCCCTGCCCGTCTGGTCGGATAAATGCGCTCCGTAGATTGTCTCTTGCGCGCAGCTTCACCTCCGCACGCATTTCGCCAAGCGTGATAAGCCAATTTACGTCCCGGAGCTTAATGTAACGGCTTTGTGCGCCTCGCGGGCCGACGACGATTCGATTTTTTCCAGGCTCGATGGATTTAACAACCAGATGGGCAGCCTTATCCGGCAAGCGCTTGGCTTGGCCAATCGTATAACGGGCGATTCCCTGATGGCTACCAAGCACAAAACCGTCCTCAGAAACGACCTCACCCTCTTCCAACGCATCCGGACGAAGTGCTTTTACGATCTCTGAATACGTGCCGGAAGGAACGAAACAGATATCCTGGCTATCCCGCTTCTCGGCCACCGACAAACCCATTTCCGCGGCAACGGCCCGGACCTGGGCCTTTGAAGCGTAATCCCCCAAGGGGAAGCGGCAAAAATCGAGTTGCTCCTGGGTAGTTGCAAAAAGAAACCAGCTTTGATCCCGGCTTTCATCAACTGCCTTGTGCAGTTCAGCCCCCCCCAATCCCTCAATTCGGCGAACATAGTGGCCGGTAGCCAAGGCATCAGCGCCAAGGTCCTTGGCCATCTCCAACAGATCACCGAATTTCAGATGTTGGTTACAGGCGATGCAAGGCACCGGCGTCTGCCCCTCAGCGTAAGCATCTGCAAATTTGGCAATAACGCTTTGCTTAAAGCGCGCTTCACTGTCGACTACGTAATGGGCGATGCCGAGTTTATCCGCCACACGCTTGGCATCATGAATATCTTGACCAGCACAGCATGCGCCTTTGCGCTGCGTTGCCTTCCCATGGTCGTATAGTTGTAGCGTAATTCCAATTACATCATGCCCTTCGCGTGCCATCAGCCCGGCAACGACCGAACTGTCCACTCCGCCAGACATGGCAACAACGACTTTCATCTTACTTGCTTGCGTTCCGCGTTCCGGACGGAACCCGCACCACCAAGCCATCCAGTGCTTCGGAAATCACGATCTGGCAGCCAAGGCGAGACGTTTTCTCTAGTCCAAAGGCAAGATCCAACATATCTTCCTCATCTTCAGATGGTTCTTTTAGTTTGCCAAACCATTCCGGGTCGATGATCACATGGCAGGTGGAGCAGGCAAGCGAACCCTCGCACGCACCCTCGATATCTATACCGTGCTTATGAGCCACCTCCAGAACGGACAGCCCCACCGGGGCCTCAACTTCACGCAGCGCTCCATCGCGCTCGATAAATGTCATTTTAGGCATAAGTGATCCTTAAAACTATCGGGCCGTGCTTAAGCCGATTGGACCGAGCTCCGCAAGGCGCGAAGCGCCATAGCGGCATAGGCAGACTGAAATTCCCGAATCGCGTCTGCCTGTATGTTCCAAGGCAGAGAGATACGAATGGCTTGGCCCGCAAGCTTGCCAAAGCCCATGGCTGACAAAACATGGCTGGAAGACACCTTGCCGGAAGAACAAGCCGAACCAGAAGAAACGCAAATACCAACCATGTCGAGCGCGATAACCTGCGTCTCAGCCCGGATGCCTGGCAGCGCCACGCAAGTGGTATTGGGCAGGCGCGGTGCCCCTACACCAGCAACAACAGCGCCTTGGGAAATACAGGAAGCCTCAATTTCGTCACGCCAAGCGGAGATTGTCTCGGCAGGATAGGGCAAGGCAAGCGCGGCCGCCATTCCGGCGATGGCCGGAAGCGCTTGCGTGCCGCCGCGACGACCAAGCTCCTGCCCTCCGCCTTTTATGAGCGCCCTAATCTCCAATCCCGGTCGCGTCACAAGCGCACCAGCACCAGGAGGGCCGCCGAATTTGTGACCGGAAAGGGCAAAACTGGCCGCTCCCAGGCCTAGCCAATCTTGGTTGCAGCGGCCAATGGCCTGGGCTGCATCAACGTGCAACAGCGCACCAGCACCTTTACAAAGTTTTCCTACAATTTCGATATTATGGAGAACACCAGTTTCGTTGTTGGCCGCCATTAGGCAAACTAAAGCATTAGGATAGGCGATTAGCAGTTGCTCCAACGCTTCTAAGTCTACCCCACCATCTGCGTGAACAGGGATTGTAATAAAGCCTGGCGTGGCAGCGCGAATTGCCTCGTGTTCGGTTGCGCCAATTAAAATAGGGCGATTAGAACCCAAAGCATGAATGGCCAGAGCGTTCGCCTCGGTCGCGCCGCCACAGAAAATGACATCCGCCGGGTCTGCTTTGGCAAATAAAGCCACCCGCTCGCGAGCTTCCTCCAATATCTTTCGTGCCGCTCGTCCGGCCTGGTGCACGGAAGATGGGTTACCGTGCTGCTCCATGGCTTTAAATGCAGCATCGCGCGCTTCTGGGCGTAGTGGTTCTGTGGCGTTGGCGTCCAAATAAATCATATGGTTAAGTATTAGCGTGCAATCGGCCTTGGGTGTTCACGCGGCGTTCCAACTCGGTTAATTCAGCCCTTAGCAACTCGATCTCATGAAAAAACGGGTCAAGACATGGGTCAGCAGGAGTGCCATAAGCGTCAAAGCGTGATTTACGCGCGGTACGCTCTACAGGCCGGGCGGGAATACCAACAACTGTTGTACCTTCCGGCACTTCCGTAATCACAACGGCATTGGCTCCGATGCGGGCACCATCACCTATATTAATTGCGCCCAGGACTTTCGCGCCAGCTCCTACAATAACATTATTGCCGATGGTGGGATGGCGTTTGCCTTGCGTCGCACTCGTACCGCCTAGCGTAACCTGATGATAAATATAGACATCATCGCCAATTTCAGCAGTTTCACCGATGACAACACCCATACCATGATCGATCACAAGACGCCTGCCGAGCCTTGCCCCTGGATGTATCTCAATACCGGTAAGAAGGCGCCCAATATGGGAAATGCACCGGCTGAGCGTAACAAATCCAGCCCGATAGCACGGATTGGCAAGACGGTGCAGCAAAACCGCGTGCAAACCTGGATAACAGAGCAAAACCTCAAGATTAGAGCGTGCTGCCGGATCGCGCTCTCGGTAGGTTTTCACTGTTTCGCGCAAAAACATAAGGGGCATGCGAATTTCCGTGGATAAACAGCCCAGAAGCAGGCTATATTGACAAACC
>JAGXAE010000156.1 GCA_018971725.1 Pseudomonadota bacterium
TGCCAAAACTACTCAACCAACAGCCCGCGTGATACACAAGGCAGGCCCGGAACAGGCCAAAGAAGCAACAAATCCCGCACCCGCCCAAACGACGCAAAAAAGAAAAACTCACCTACATAGATGAGTTTTGCAGCGGCCTGCTAATTGGCCAACCTAAACACAACGCCCGCACCGCTTAACGCGAGGCGTACCCAAACTACCCATTGGCCTCCCAAAAACTCCGGGCGGACTGAAGGATGTCAATTCGCAAAATAGGCGTGAACATATCTGGCCTCGTTTGCTCCCGCCCCCTTCAGCATTCCTTCACCCGAAAAACCTCCCCTGTCCCCGCATCGCGGACCAAATCAACGCGGGCACCATCCCAGTGATAATCAAGATGGCGCCCTTGCACAGGCGGCGTTGCCAGGTCCGGATAAAACAGCCCTACACAAACACCGTCAGGATCGCGCCTGCTGGGGTAGACCAGCCCCTCAGATCCACTGCCCCGCAACGCCGTCGCCAATTGTTGCGCCGTGGTGTAATCATCCGGGTCCAATGCGGATGCAAATGCGGCAATCCCGCTCCGCAGGTCATGGAGCGAGGCCCGGATATCCAGCACAAGTTCGCGGAATTGCGATGTCCAACCAGGCGACTGGCTGGTCTGTGCCATGAAGCGGGCGTGGTGGTGAATAGTTTCAAGCAGGGCCGTCTCATATGTCCGCGCGGCGTACAACACGCCATAAGCCCCTGCGCTGAACCGGCTCTGTCGCTCAGGGCTGACATGCGTGAAGGGGGCCATGAGGTAGCTCGCCCCCGGCCCAGAAACGCGCCGCGCCATCGGTACCAGATCAAGTGCGCCGATCGTTTCCATGAGGCGCGGGTTGGTTTTCTGCTCGGCGGCGATCAACAAGGGCCAATCTTCTGGATCGGCGATATCCTCGAACAAATCGACAGGCGGATACAGGCTGCGGATGATCCGCCTAGCATCAACCCAATGAACCGGCGAGATAGGCACGATCGACGGGTCGATCACCAGCCGCCACGCTGCGCGTCCAGATAATGCCGCACGCGCATGAGATCGGTTAATTCGCCATCGAGCATGACTTCCAAAGCCGAGCGGCCACTAAATGCCGCATTCGGGGCTTTGATCCAGCCATAGCCGCGCGCCGGCTCCTTGAAAATAATCCGCAAGGCTTTGTGGATCCCCATGACGTTGGAGAGCCTAGCCTTGCCGTCACGGCCAATCCGGCCAATCTCGCCTGTCTTCCAGCGGGCAAAGGTACGGCGGGGCAAGTCAAGGATGATCGCCGCCTGATCGTCTGTCACTCCCCAGAGGCGGAACAGGTTCAAGGCCGCGCGGAACATGGCGCCTGCCTCTTCATCGGTGATCGGGTCAGGGGAAAAGGGCTTCGGCGCAACGGTGATCTGGCTAAGCACAGACATAGGCAGCTCCTGTCATGTGGCCATATATACGACATGTATCGCCATATGGCAATAACTTCCCTTCTCTGGCGGCGCTTAGTGAAGTTGATCCTCAGAATTATGCACCACTGGGCCGGGCATTACGCCACCAGGCTCCAGACCGCTGGCGCATGTGTCCGCGCAATGGCTGGTGCAAACGCTGGCTCTAATCTCGAAGGCCCCGTGTGGTAATATCTTACGCGGCTACTACAGACCAAGGTATGCTAGCGCAGGCGGATTCTACGACCGGGGCAAATAGCGCTGGATAACGATGGCTAATGCGACTGCAGCTCCCATAAAAAGGGAAATAAACCCCATAGTGTTGCTTCCGTGACCAGAGACAAGTGCGGCTGAGATATTAGCGACGCCGCCGCAAATTGCCGTTACTGATGCCAGCGTCCAGAATTGGAATGGGTGATACTTCATGGGCCAAAATGGTCCTGATAATGTAATCGACGTATCCAATCCTTGTCCCATTCGTTTCTGATTCAGAAATAGCCAAGCGGATAAAAAAAGAAAAAAAACGACCGATATCAATGCAGCATCAAAAACATGTCAACGGCGGAGACAAAATGTGCCAGATGGCGGCGTAAAAGTGTACCAATCGGGTTGATTAAAAAGGGCCGAGAAGCCCTGGTTGTTTGATCCACGGTGTGCACCGCGCGGAGCGTAGCGGAGGGCGGCTCTCACCGTGGGTCAAGACGTTAGATTTTTCTGTCGGCGTCTCCATTGGTTGATGTCTTGGCGGGGGCATTTGGCCCCTGAGCGGATCGTCGTTGGGCCTTTTTGCTGGTGGCGAGGCGATAGCTTTCACCGTTCATTTCCAGGATGTGGACATGGTGCGTGAGCCGGTCGAGCAGCGCGCCGGTCAGTCGTTCTGAGCCGAAGATCGAAGTCCATTCATCGAAGGGCAGGTTGGAAGTAATCAGCGTGGCGCCGCGCTCGTAGCGCTGGCTGAGCACCTCGAAGAACAACTCGGCACCCACCGCGGTGAAGGGCACGTAGCCCAACTCATCGACGACCAGCAGTCGAACTGCGTTGAGGTGTTTCTGTAACGCCCGCAGGCGGCGTTCATCACGCGCCTCCATGAGCTCATGCACCAGCGCCGCCGCCGTAGTGAAGGCGACGCTGTAATTTTTCTGGCAGGCAGCCAGGCCCAAGGCCAAACCGATATGGGTTTTACCGGTGCCGCTCGGGCCGAGGGCGATGCAGTTCTGGCGCGTCTCGATCCATTCGCAGCGTGCCAGTTCCAGCACCAGCGCCTTGTTGAGCGAGGGCTGCGCGGTAAAGTCGAACGTATCCAGGCTTTTGGTTTGCGGAAAGTGTGCCTGGCGGATGCGGCGCTCAATGTTGCGGCGTTCACGGTCGATGCGCTCAAGTTCGCAAAGACGCAGCAGATAGCGCGGATAATCGGCGCAATCCTGTGCTGCCTCGAGCGCCACCTTGTCGTACTCGCGGGCAAACGTCGGCAACTTCAGGGCCTTCAGGTGGTTGGTAAGCAGGATTTGCGGCGCCACGATCGTTGGTGTTTGGACGTCCTGGGTCAGGCTCATGCGGGAGTCCCTTGTGTCTCGGGGGACAGGCCGGCGCCGGCGATCAGCGCCAGATATGCGCGCGGGTCGGTGGCGCCGACGCTGGCCACAGGCAGGTACGGGTAGAGGGTCAGATCCAGCCGTGCCGGCCGCTTCTCCAGCCTGGCCAGCAGCAACATCTTCACCGCATCAAAGCTGATCGCGCCGAGCCCCAGCGCCTGGGCTACGGCCTGTTCCACTTGGTGCTGCTGAAAATTCTCCATCAGCCGCAGCACCTGGATAAACTCGCGCCGGCCGGGGGTACCCATGCGCGCTTCCAGAAGCTGGCGCAGGCGGTGGAGGCATTCATCGAGCTGCCAGCCATCCAGCGGGGCAGCCTGGTCCAGTGCCTTGGGCTTGCGTTCCAGTAGCGCCAGGTAATGCAGAGGGTTATAGATAAAATCAGCAATCTCGTAGCTGCGGGGATGAATGGCGATGGTCTCGTCACGGCAGGCGATCTCGACCCGGTCGATATAACCCTTGGCCAGAACCTCTTGGTGCCCATAGCGCGTCGGCACTGAATAATCGTTGTTGCGGTAGCGCACTAGCGACAGTGAGGAGACACGCGTCGCCACCTTGTGGCAGGCATCATACGGGCTCGCCGGCAAGGGCATGAACGCCGCCAGATCCGCCTGCATCCGCTCGCCAATCGTGCCGGTATGGCCGCGCAGAACTGCCACACGCCGCTTGCGGCAACCATCGATCAGTTGCGCGTTCAACGCCTCGAAGCTCGCCGCCACCAGCATCGGCGTCATGAAATTGCGCCGGACATAGCCGACCAGCCCCTCGACCTTGCCCTTGTCATTGCCTTTGCCGGGCCGGCCAAACCGGTCCGCAAACAAATAGTGGCTTTGCAGCTCGGCAAACATTCGGCTGCGCAACCGCTTGCCGCCCTTCACGATCTTGGCCACCGCGAGCTTGGTGTTGTCGTACAGGATCGACTGCGGCACGCCGCCAAAATGCGCGAAAGCCGCGACATGGCCGTCGCAAAATGCCTCCGCCGTCTCGGCCGGGTAGGCTTTGACGAAGCCGTCATCCGAGTGCGGCAAGTCCATGCAAAAATAATGGAACCGCACCTTCCGGCCCGCGATATACGCATCCGCCTCGCCGAAATCCGCCTGGGCGTGGCCGGGCCGATGGCTCAGCGGCACGAACATCTCACGGCTCCGCAGCGTCGCCGCTGCCACATACTCCCGCACGATCGTATAGCCGCCGGTATAGCCTTCCTCAGCCCGCAGCCGCTCAAAAATCCGCTGTGCCGTGTGCCGCTGCTTGGCATGGACGCTGCGGTCGCTCTCAAGAATGCCATCAATCCAGGCAATATGCGGCCCCAGCTTCGTCGACACCGGCCGCTCGCGCCGCCGGTAGCCAGGCGGCACCGAAAACTGCAGCATCTTGGATATCGTGTTCCGGTGAACGCCAAACCGCCGCGCCGCTTCACGGTGGCTCAGCCCGTCAAACATCACAGCACGACGCACAGCCGCATAGAGTTCCACTGTAAACATCCTTCCAGCCCCCCATGCCAACAGTAGGCAGGCAGGGGCTCAGCAGGACCGGTACACTTTTGC
>JAGXAE010000020.1 GCA_018971725.1 Pseudomonadota bacterium
CCGCACAGGCCAGCGGCCACTGCATGGCTGGCCAGCGAGGGTGTGAGTCTGTTGCGGATAGGCTGAATCATGCCATGATATCATGGAGATAGCCGGCCAACTAAAGTGAGGGTCATCCCATGAAAGCCGTTGCCTTTACCCATTCTCGCCCCGCCACCGCGTTCGATGCGTTAGAGGACATCGAACTGCCCATGCCCGTGCCCCGGCATCACGACCTGCTGGTTGAGATCAAGGCCGTCTCGGTCAACCCGATCGATACCAAGATCCGCCAGGCGGCCGAGCCGCTGGGCGAGCCACGCGTGCTGGGGTTCGACGCCGCCGGCATTGTGCGCGGCATTGGCCCCGAAGTGCAGAATTTCTCGGTTGGTGACGAGGTGTTTTACGCCGGCGTGCCGGACCGCCCGGGCACTAATGCCGAGTACCATCTGGTGGATGACCGCCTGGTTGGGCACAAGCCGAAAACCCTCAGCTTCGCGGAAGCCGCCGCTTTGCCGCTGACCGCGCTGACGGCTTGGGAGATGCTGTTTGAACGGTTCCGTATTCCACGCGACCAACCGCATGGCGGCACATTGCTGGTTGTGGGCGGGGCCGGCGGGGTGGGCTCCATGACCATCCAGCTTGCCGCGCAGCTGACGGACATGACCGTGATCGCCACCGCTTCCCGCCCGGATACGGTGGATTGGTGCCGCGCGCTTGGCGCGCACCACACCGTTAACCATGAGCACGACCTCGGCGCGCAAATTTTGCAGGCGGGCCTGACGCCGCCGGACCATATTTTCTGCGTGACGCATGTGAAGCAGCATTTCCATAAGCTGGTGGAATTGCTGGCGCCGGAAGGGGCGATCGGCATTATTGAATCGAATGCGGGAGAGCTGAATGTTTCACCGCTGATCCGCAAGAGCGCCACGCTGCACACGGAATATGTGTTCACCCGTGGGGTACTGCACACGCAAAACATGGGCGTGCAGCACCGTACGTTGGAGGCGATTGCCCACATGGTGGATAACGGCACGCTGAAGACCACGATGACGGAGATTTTGGGGCCCATCAACGCCAGGAATCTCATCCGTGCCCATGCGGCACTGGAGACGGGCAACACTATGGGCAAGCTTGTGCTGGAGGGGTTTTAAGCGAAGTCCGAGCTTTAGGCGCGCAAACCTGGCGGCAAAACCTGACGCAACAACGCCGCCAGTTCCCTGAACCGAGATTCGCGCGGGTCGGAGGCACGCCATTTCAGCGTCAGCCATCGTCCTGCACTGTCCTCCAGTTTCCGGCTGATGATGCGCGTGCGCAAATCCGGCCTTGCCGCGAGCGCCAAAGCGGGAAGCAGAGAAATCCCCTCTCCCGCCGCCACCATGTGCCACAGCGTTTCCAGGCTGGTTGAATGCCGCATCGCCCCAGGCTCGGCATTGCAAATCGCCAATGCCTGGTCGCGCAGGCAATGCCCGTCCTCCAGCAGCAACAGTTCGCCGGGCGGCAGTTGTTTCAGATTAACCTGCGTGGTCTTGGCCAAGGAATGTTCGAGCGGCAGCGCCAGCAGAAAGGGCTCAAAAAAAAAGCCGCTGCGCGCCGAGGCCGGGCTCCTCCGGTTCCGCGGTGATGATCAGGTCCAGCATGCCGCGGCGTAGTTTTTCAGTGAGGGCCGCGGTTCGCCCTTCGCTGAGATGCGGCTCCAGCCCTGGCATTTTCTCTTTCAGCAGGCGCAGCAGAAAAGGCAGGTAGTACGGCCCAAGCGTCTCGATGGCGCCGATCTGCAACCCGCCTGAGAGAGCATCGCTCTCAGCGCCGAGGGCGAACAAATCTCGCGCCGCGCCCAGCACCTTGCCGATCTGCGCGACGATTTTTTCTCCCGCCGGGGTTACCGCCACCTGGCGCCGCCCGCGTTCGAAAATCGTTACCCCAAGCCGGGTCTCAAGCTTCTGGATTTGTTCTGAAAGTGCCGGCTGGCTTACGTTGCAGCGCGCCGCCGCCTTGCTAAAATGCTTGAGTTCGGCAACCGCTTCGACATATTCCAGGTCCCGGAGCGACGTGCCGGCCAGGGGTGTTTGTGCCATCTCGGCTATGTAATAGGTTTTACCACTCAAAACTATAATTAAAATCAACTATACCTATTCAGCTTCCTGGCCCACACTGCACTCATAAAACGAGAGAGGAACTGAGAATTCGGCGGCTGACGCAATGGCCAATATTCAGCTTTGAATTAAATTTCAGGAGGTCACTTTGGACGGCAATCAACCAACCGGCAAATGCCCCGTCATGCATGGCGGGAACACAAACATGAAAACAGATTCCGTAACCGGCTGGTGGCCGGGAAGCCTGAACCTGGACATTTTAAGCCAGCACGACACCAAGACCAATCCGCTCGGCAAGGGCTTTAATTACCGCGAAGCGCTGAAGTCGCTCGATGTTGAGGCACTGAAGCGCGACTTGCACGCGCTGATGACCGACAGCCAGGAATGGTGGCCTGCCGATTGGGGCCATTATGGCGGGTTGATGATCCGCATGGCGTGGCACGCCGCCGGCACCTACCGCATTGCCGACGGGCGGGGCGGCGGCGGGCACGGCAACCAGCGCTTCGCGCCGCTGGATTCCTGGCCCGACAATGTGAGTCTCGACAAGGCCCGGCGCCTGCTTTGGCCGGTTAAGAAAAAATATGGCAACAAGGTGAGCTGGGCCGATCTGATCATCCTGGCCGGCAACATCGCCTACGAGTCGATGGGCCTGAAGACGTTCGGTTTCTCCTTCGGCCGGGAAGACATCTGGCATCCCGAGAAGGACGTGTATTGGGGCCCGGAATCCGAGTGGCTGGCCCCAAGCGACGGACGCTATGCCGATGTGAATAAGCCCGCGACCATGGAAAACCCGCTGGCCGCCGTGCAGATGGGGTTGATCTATGTGAATCCCGAAGGTGTGAACGGCAAGCCGGACCCGGCGCGCACGGCCCAGCAGGTGCGCGAGACCTTCGCGCGCATGGCGATGAATGACGAAGAGACCGCGGCGCTGACCGCCGGCGGCCATACGGTCGGCAAATGCCATGGCAATGGCGATGCAAAAGCCCTGGGCCAAGCCCCTGAAGGCGCTGATGTCACCGAGCAGGGCATGGGTTGGGCCAACCCTAACCAGCATGGCAAGGCGAGCCAGGCGGTGACCAGCGGCATCGAGGGCGCCTGGACCAAGAACCCGACCAAGTTCGACATGGGCTATTTCGAGATGCTATTCGGCCATGAATGGGAATTGCGCAGGAGCCCGGCCGGGGCACAGCAATGGGAACCTGTCAGCATCAAGGAGGAGGACAAGCCGGTTGACGCGTCTGACCCTTCGATCCGTCATAATCCGGTCATGACCGACGCTGACATGGCGATGAAAGTGGACCCGGCTTATCGCGCCATCTGCGAACGCTTCATGAAAGACCCTGCGTATTTCCAGGATACTTTCGCCCGTGCCTGGTTCAAGCTCACCCATCGCGACATGGGACCCAAGGCCCGCTATTTCGGCCCCGATGTGCCAGCGGAAGATTTGCTTTGGCAAGATCCGGTGCCCGCCGGGCGCAAGGATTACGATGTGGCCGGGGTGAAAGCCGCGATCGAGAAAAGCGGCCTGAGCACCAGCGATCTCGTGGTTGTGGCTTGGGACAGCGCCCGCACCTTCCGTGGCTCCGATCTTCGCGGCGGTGCCAACGGGGCGCGCATCCGCTTGGCGCCGATGAAGGATTGGGAAGGCAATGAGCCCGCACGCCTGGCCAAAACCCTTGCCGTGCTAGCGCCTATCGCCGCGCAAAGCGGGGCCAGTCTGGCCGATGTGATCGTTTTGGCCGGCAATGTCGGCGTGGAGCGCGCCGCCAAAGCCGCCGGCGTTGAAGTCACCGTGCCCTTCCTGCCTGGACGTGGCGATGCGACCGAGGCGCAGACGGACGCTGCCACCTTCACGGTGCTGGAGCCCTTACATGACGGTTTCCGGAACTGGCTGAAGCGCGACTACAACGTAAAGGCCGAGGAATTGCTGCTCGACCGCGCGCAGCTGATGGACCTCACGGCGCCGGAGATGACCGTGCTGCTCGGCGGCATGCGCGCCATGGGTGCCAATTATGGCGGCAGCAGTCACGGCGTTTTCACCGACCGTGCCGGTGCGCTCACGACTGACTTCTTCGTGAACCTGACGGATATGAGCTATGTCTGGAAGGATGCGGGAGAAGGCGTTTACGAAGTTCGTGACCGCAAAACCAATGCGCTGAAATGGACGGCCACGCGCGTTGATCTGGTGTTCGGCTCCAACTCTATCCTCCGCGCCTATGCCGAGCACTACGCGCAGGATGACGCACCTGAGGCTTTTGTGCACGACTTCGTGCGTGCCTGGGCCAAGGTGATGAACGCCGACCGTTTCGACGCCGTATAACAAGGCGGGGCGGCGCTTGCAGGCGCCGCCCTTTTTATATGCCTCAGGCGGCTTTTTTCAGCCTGTCCCGAAAGCTCTTGCGCAGCTTAGCGATTTTTGGCGCGATGACCGCTTGGCAATAACCAGACCAGGGGTTGTTCACAAAATAATCCTCGTGTTCGGGCTCCGCCGGCCAAAAAGTTGAGAGCGGCGCGATCTCCGTGACGATCTGGCCCCAAACCGGCGTGAATTCCGCAAGGGCCGCTTCCGCCGCTGCCTTTTGCTCAGGCGTTTCATAATAAATCACCGAACGGTATTGCGTGCCGATATCGTTGCCCTGGCGGTTCAGGGTTGTAGGGTCGTGAATGGTGAAGAACACCCGCAATATATCCGCGTAGGAAATCACCGCCGGATCGTACTCCACCTTCACCACCTCGGCATGTCCGGTGGTGCCGGTGCACACCTGTTTGTAGCTTGGGTTGTCCAGATGCCCGCCCGCGTAGCCGGACTGCACGTTTCTCACGCCATTCAATTCGTCATAGGCCGCTTCCAGGCACCAGAAGCAGCCACCGGCCAGCACCGCCGATTCCATCATTTCACATCTCCCATTTCGCAGAGCATCGCCCAATGTTCGGGGCTGACAGGCCCGACTGAAAGGCGCGAATATTTGATCAAGGCAAGGTCCTTGAACCTGGGGTCGGCCTTGATCGCGGCAAGGGTGACGGGCGTTTTAACCGGCTTCAGCGCCTTCATATCCACGCAAACCCAATCGCCGCTCTCGGCGGTCGGGTCCGGATAGGCTTCCTTCGCCACCTCTACGATCCCGACGATCTCCTTGCCGATATTGGAGTGATAGAAGAAGGCGCGGTCGCCTTTTTTCATCTCCCGCAAATGCCGTTTGGCGAGATGGTTGCGCACGCCTGTCCAGGGCTCGACCCCGTTCCGCACCTGATCATCCCAGGAAAATGCATCCGGTTCAGATTTTACCAGCCAATAGTTCATGTAGTTTAGTGTAACCAATTTTCACAACGCTTCAAATTTGCCGAACAGTGGCATAAGAACCTGCACATGACGCAAAGTGCCCTTACTCCGGCCGGACAACCACGAAGCGGCGGCTGGTTTCATTATCTCGCCAATCCTGGGCGGTTTCAGCGCGTCGCTAGGCCGACTCTGCCGTGGCTCGTGGCATTTTCGCTGCTTTTGACCGTCACCGGCATCGTCTGGGGCTATTGGTTCGCCCCGGCGGATTGGCAGCAGGGCGATGCCTCGCGCATCATGTATGTGCACGTGCCCGCCGCCTGGGTAGCCATGGCGGGTTATGCATCTCTGGCCTTCTGCTCGTTCCTCTCGCTGGTCTGGCGGCATCCGCTGGCGGATATCGCGGCGGAGGAGATAAGCCCTGTGGGGGCAGGTTTTACCGCCGTGTGCCTGGTTTCCGGCTCGCTCTGGGGCAAGCCGATGTGGGGCGCCTATTGGGTGTGGGACGCGCGACTTACCTCTGTGCTGATCCTGTTCTTTCTTTACCTTGGCCATATCGCGCTCATCCGCGCCTTCGACAACAAGGCCCACGCCTATCGCGCTGCGGCTATTCTGGCCCTGGCCGGGGCGGTGAATTTGCCGATCATCGTATATTCGGTGCAGTGGTGGAACACGCTGCATCAGGGCAATACCATCTCCCTCACCGGACCCTCGAAAATCTATGTCACCATGCTTTACCCGCTGCTGATCGCATCGGTCGGCTTCTATCTCACCTTCGTCACGCTGGTGGTGGCGCGCATGTCGGCGGCGATTTCAGAGCGTAAGATCACCGCCTTGCTACGCGCCGCGGCGGAGCGCGCATCGTGAACCCGGCCGCCATCCAGCCCATCGATGTATGGCCCTTCGTGAATGGCGCCTATGCGGCGACCGTGCTTTTTCTGGCCGGCGCGGCCTGGCTGACATTCGCCCGCTACCGGCGGGCGCGTGCGCGCCTTGCCCAGGTTGAGCAGGTTTAACATGCGCGCCCCAAAGCGAAGGCGGCTTTATTTGGTGCTGGCTTGCCTTGTCTGCCTGGGTGGCGCGGTGGCGCTGTCTCTGGCGGCGTTCTCATCTTCCCTCACCTATTTCCTTTCGCCACGGCAGGTCGCGGCCAAGGCGCCCCCGGCTGGGCAAAATTTCCGGCTGGGCGGCATTGTGGAGGTCGGTACGGTTTCCACCAGTGTTGCCAACGGCACACCCACCACACATTTCGCAGTGACGGATGGCCGTGCCGCCGTGCAGGTGGCTTACACCGGTGTGCTGCCGGATTTGTTTCGCGAGGGCCAGGGCATCGTGGCCATTGGCTCCATGGGGCCGGGCGGTGTGTTCAATGCTGATGAAGTGCTGGCCAAGCATGGGGCGGATTACATGCCCAAGGATGTGGAACAGGAGTTGAAGGAAAGCGGAAAATGGGACCCGCGTTTTGGTCCGCCGCCCAATGCCAGCGCCTGGAACGACATGAAGGTGAAAGACGGCACATGATCCCTGAACTAGGCCATTTCTGCCTCGCCATGGCGGTGGCCATTGCCTGCGCGCAAGGCGTTGTGGGCATTGCCGGGCCAACCCTGCGCGACCCGCGTGCCCTGGCCGCTGCGCCATTGCTGACGCTGATGCATTTCAGCGCCATCCTGCTCTCATTCTTGGCGCTGGTCTGGGCCGGTGTGGTTTCGGACTTCACAGTGGAGAACATCGCCGATTTCTCGTCCGCCCAAACACCGCTTCTTTATAGAATCACAGGGGTATGGGGAAACCATGATGGCTCGATCCTGCTCTGGTGCCTGATCCTCTCGCTTTGCGGCGCGGCGGTGGCGCTGGGTGGGCGGCGTTTGCCCGCGAGCCTGCGCTCCCGCGTTTTGGGGGTGCTGGGCCTCGTTTCATGTGGGTTTCTGCTGTTCACCCTGGCGGTTTCGGACCCATTCACCCGCATCTGGCCGCCGCCGCTGGACGGCGCGGGCATGAACCCGATTTTACAGGACCCCGGCCTCGCCTTCCATCCGCCGGTTCTCTACACCGGCTATGTCGGGTTTTCGGTGGCATTCGCCTTCGCCATCGCGGCGCTGATCGAGGGGCGGATAGACGCCGCTTGGGGGCGCTGGGTGCGGCCTTGGGCGTTGCTGTCCTGGTGCTTTCTCACCGCCGGTATCACGCTGGGCAGTTGGTGGTCTTATTATACGCTTGGCTGGGGCGGATTCTGGTTCTGGGATCCGGTGGAGAACGCCGCTCTGCTGCCGTGGCTTACCGGCACAGCGCTTCTGCACTGTGCCATCGTGGTGGAGAAGCGG
Source organism: Pseudomonadota bacterium (assembly GCA_018971725.1). Classification (GTDB taxonomy): domain Bacteria; phylum Pseudomonadota; class Alphaproteobacteria; order Acetobacterales; family Acetobacteraceae; genus Acidocella. The sequence continues at coordinate 7,671 of JAGXAE010000020.1, forward strand.
GAAAGCCTGAAGGCGTGGACAGTGTTGCTGGCCATCGCCACCTTCTCGCTCTCGCTTTCAGGCACCTTCCTCGTGCGCTCGGGTATCTTGAACTCCGTGCACAGCTTTGCCGCCGCGCCAGACCAGGGGCTGTTCATCCTGGTGCTGCTGGCCCTTACCATCGGCGGCTCGCTGCTGCTGTTCGCGATGCGCGCGCCCGTGCTGGCGGCAACCGGCATCTATGCGCCCATAAGCCGAGAAAGTGCACTGATTTTAAATAATATCTTCCTTTGCGCCATCGCGGCGGTGGTGTTCACTGGCACGCTGTATCCGCCTTTTGCGGATCTTTTGTTCGGCATCCAGCTTTCGGTTGGTGCGCCATTCTTCAACCAGACGGTTTTGCCGCTCACCGGGCCGATCATCCTGGCGATGGGGGTGGGGCCGCTTTTGCGTTGGAAGCGGGCAGATTTGCTGCCTGTGCTGCAACGCCTGTGGCTGGCGGGCGCCGTGGCCGTGCTGGTGTTCATCATTCTCACTGCCACCAAGCACGTCATTGCCGCTCTTGGGCTGGCGGGCGGGGCCTGGGTGGTGTTTTCCGCCCTTACTGACCTTGCGGAGCGGATTCGCCTGTTCCGTGTACCTTTAAGCCAGGCATTTGGACGGCTTTTTACCCTGCCTCGCGCTTTCATCGGGGCGGCGCTGGGGCATATCGGGTTCGGCGTCTCGGTCATCGGCATCGCGGCGATGACGCTCGCGGTGCAGAAGGTGATCGTGCTGAAGCCTGGGCAGTCCACCACGCTGGGCGGTTACAGCTGGACACTGAAGGACATTCACGACGCGCCTGGGCCGAATTATTCACAGCGCGTGGCCGATGTGGCGGTAAGTGACAACGGGCATGTATTCATGACGCTACATCCCAGCCGCAGGTTTTTTACCGCGCAACACGTTATCACCTCTGATGCCGCCATCCGCACCAACGGCTTCCAGGATATTTATATCGATTTCGCCGATGAGGAAGATGGCGGCGCGGAACTGCGGCTGAACCGCCACCCCGGCGCGCCGGAAATCTGGTTTGGCGGGTTGATCATGGCGCTGGGCGGTTTCTGCTCGCTGTCTGACAGGCGGTTACGTGTCGGCGCGCCCTTCCGCAAGCGCCTGCCGGGCGGGGCCACGGTATAATGTCGCCCATGCGTCGGCGATTGCTGTTTGGGGTGCCGCTTGCCGTGGCTGTGGCTGGCGGCGCCGGGTTTTATACCATTCTGCGCCGCATGAAGAACGACCAGTACGATCCGCACGCCCTGCCCTCGCCTTTGATCGGCAAGCGCCCGCCCGTCTTCACACTGCCGGGCGCGGCCGGCGGCTCTGGGTTTTCCAATACCGATCTGCTGGCACCGCCGAAACCGATGCTGGTGAACTGGTTCGCATCCTGGTGCGCGCCATGCCAAGAGGAAGCGGCGATGCTGCAAAAGCTGGCGGGGTCCGGCATCACCATCTGGGGCATCGCCTATGAGGACCAGCCGGCCGATCTGACCGCTTATCTGCAAAAATATGGCAATCCATACACGCGGATCGCCACCGATCAGTCCGGACTCACCGCGATCAATTGGGGTGTTTATGGCGTGCCAGAGACCTATTTCATCGACAAGACCGGGATTGTGCGGCTGCGCTATGCCGGGGCGCTGACCGATGAGGTGGTAAAAACCCAACTTATGCCGCTGTTCGAGCAGTATTCATGAGGCTGCCCCGTTTCCTGCTGGCGCTGTTGCTGCTGCCTGGCCTTGCCTTTGCAAAGGCTATGGTAAGCCGCGATGGCATAACCCTGACACAGGCGCAGGAGAACCGCGCCGAGGCAATTGGCGGCCAGCTACGCTGCCTGGTCTGCCAGAACGAGAGTATCGAGGAATCCTCGGCTGGGCTTGCAAAGCAATTGCGGACGATTATCCGCCAGCAAGTGGTACAAGGCGTGCCGGACAAGCAGATCATGCATTACATGGTGCAGCGTTACGGAATTTTCGTGCTGCTGAAGCCGCCTGTTTCACCTCTAACTTGGCTACTCTACGCTTCACCGTTTCTGGCGCTTGGCGCTGGGGGTTTCATGTTTTGGTTCGGCCGGCGCGGCCGGGTCGGGCCTGCTGCGCCGTTAAGCGCGGCAGAGCAAGCGCGGCTGGATGAATTGCTGAAATGACTCTGATCCTGATGCTGGTGGTGGCGCTGGCACTCACTTTGCCCCTGCTGCTCGTATTCCGGCGCAAGCAGTATCTGCCGGAACGGCGCGAGGCCGCCCTTGCCTTGCACCGCGCGCAGTTGGTTGAATTGGAAAGAGATTTGGCTGATGGCCGCATCGGCCTGGAGGAGCACGCTGCCGCCCGGCTTGAGGTCGAGCGCCGGGTTCTGGCCGCCGATGCGCTGCCCGCCCAGCCCACCGGCGGCAGCGCGAAAACGCTGCTCGTGGTCACATTCCTGGCCCTGCCGCTGGGCGGGTTCGCGCTTTATCTGCCCGTCGCGGTGTTCCCCACCGTGCCCTCCGAGCCGCATGCCCAATGGGCTGCCCAGCAGGCCGCACAGCAGGAGCAGCTGGACCAGCTGATCAGCCTGTTGCGCGCGCATCTGGCCGTGGCGGCACCAGGCTCAGCCGATGCCAGCGAGGGTGAGGCGTATCTGGCGGAGGCCCTGAGTGAGCAGGCGGGCGCGATAACGCCCGAGGCGCTTGCGCTGTTCAAGCAATCCTTCGCCAGCGCCCCGCAAAGCGCAAGCTGGCGGCAACTGGACCAGCAGCGGCTGATGCAGGCGCAAGGGCAGAACTGAGGCGCTTTTCTTCCAACAATATTGCGGTACAGTGCCTAGCCATGGACGAAAAACCGACCCGCGACAAACTAGATAATCTGGCTGACCCTAAGCCGGGTGCACCCAAATTGCCCAAGGAGATCGGCGGCCCGAAGGGGCCAGAGCCGACGCGCTATGGCGATTGGGAGAAAAACGGCCGTTGTTCTGATTTTTAATGGCCTATCTGCTGCTCGCCATTGCCATCACCTGCGAGGTGACCGCCACCTCGGCCCTGAAATCCTGCAATGGGTTCACCCGCCTCTTGCCGTCTCTGATCGTGGTGGCGGGATATTGCCTGAGCTTCTTCACGCTGGCGCAGGTGGTTAGGGTTGTTCCACTGGGTTACGCTTACGCGCTTTGGTGCGGCTTTGGCATCATCCTCATCGTCGGCGTGGGCTATTTTTATTACCGGCAGCCCGTGGACTGGCCGGGAGCGCTCGGGATTGGGCTGATCATGGCCGGGGTTCTGGTGATCAACCTGTTTTCGCGAATGGCGATCCGTTGAACATGTAACTACGTATTCGATCCGTTTTGATTTTGGAGACGGATCAGTGCCCCCAATTCCCCAACGATACTAACAAATCCCAATCGTTTTGGAGACAAAAGTCATGAAAGCAGGAATCGCCATCGCCGGGGTTATCATCGCCGCGGTTGCGGTGTTTTTCATTGTGCCCATGGTGGGGGGCGGCAGCGCCAATGTCTGCCAGGCGCTGGAACAGCATAATGTCAGTCAGGCCGCCAAAAATATCTCAGGCAGCAATTCCGGGCCGATTTTCAACGTGATCAACTCAGTTGGTCAAAGCTTTGCCACCGGGGATACCGAGGCGGCCGTGCAAACCCATAACCACCCGGATATTCCGTCCGCCGTAAGCTGTGCGGCTTCTTATTGGAAGTCTTTGTAACCGCGCTTTATGCCTCAGCCTCATTCGCCAGCTTGGCGAGATTGGCCAAAAGGTCACGCGCAAAAGCCATGCGCGCGGCCACGTCCATGTCCCGCACCAATGCGAGTTTCTGGTCCGGGCGCAGCTTCACCAAGCCGCCTTTTGTGCCGATCCATTGGATCAGCCCGGCGGGGTTGGAGAAATCATTCTTGCGGAAGCTGACAACCATGCCTTTCGGCCCGGCATCCAGCTTTTCCACATTCGCCTCGCGGCAGGCGCGTTTTAGCGCCACCACGGAGAGCAGATTTTCCACTTCAGACGGGATTTGGCCAAAACGGTCCACCAGCTCGGCGGCTAGCGCTTCGCTCTCGGCATCCGAGGCGAGCGCGCTGATGCGCCGGTAAAGGCCAAGCCGAACCGGCAGATCCGCGACATAGGCTTCGGGAATGAGCACCGGCAGGCCGAGATTGATGTTCGGCGTCCAGTCGCGCTCGATCTTTTGCGCCTGCTGGTTCTGGGCACGTAAATCATTCACCGCGTCTTCCAGCATCTGCTGGTAAAGCTCTATACCGACTTCGCGGATATGGCCGGATTGCTCGTTGCCAAGCAGATTGCCGGCACCGCGCAGATCGAGATCGTGGCTGGCGAGCGTGAAACCCGCCCCCAGTGTGTCCAGCGTCTGCATTACTTCCAGGCGCTTTTCGGAGGCGGCGGAAAGCCGGTGATGCGGCGGCCAGGTGAGGTAGGCGTAGCCACGCTGCTTGCCACGCCCAACGCGGCCGCGCAGCTGGTAGAGGCCCGCGAGGCCGAACATGTCCGCCCGGTAGATGATGAGCGTGTTGACTGCCGGCATGTCCAGCCCGGATTCCACGATATTGGTGGCCAGCAGAACATCGAACTTGCCTTCGCCGAACTCGGTCATCACCCGTTCCAGCTCGGTGGGGGCGAGCCGGCCATGGGCCATCACGGTGCGAATATCCGGCACGATCTCGCGCAGGCGGGCGGCCATGGGGTCGAGGTCTTCAATGCGCGGGACGACGCAGAAAATCTGACCGCCACGGAATTTCTCGCGGGCGATGGCTTCTTTAATCACCAGGCTGTCGAACGGCATGATGAAGGTGCGCACGGCGAGGCGATCCACCGGCGGGGTGGTGATGAGCGAGAGGTCCCGCACGCCGGTGAGGGCCAGTTGCAGCGTGCGCGGAATGGGTGTTGCGGTGAGGGTGAGCACATGCACATCGGCTTTGAGTTCTTTCAGCCGTTCCTTATGCTTCACGCCAAAATGCTGCTCCTCATCCACAATCAGCAGGCCGAGATCAGAGAAGGTGATTCCCTGCGCCATGATGGCGTGGGTGCCCACGACAATGGAGATTTCGCCGCTTGCCAGCCCGGCCTTTACCTGCGCCGCCTCCTTGGCGGTGACGAGGCGGGAAAGCTGCGCCACCTTGATCGGCAGACCCGCGAAACGGGCGGAGAAAGAGCGGAAATGCTGGCGGGCAAGCAAGGTGGTGGGCACCACCACGGCCACTTGGCTGCCCGCCATGGCGGCAACAAAGGCGGCACGTAGGGCGACCTCGGTTTTGCCGAAGCCGACATCGCCGCAGATGAGCCGGTCCATCGGGCGGCCGGTGGCGAAATCCTCCAGCACATCGGCAATGGCCTTCGCCTGGTCCTCGGTCTCAGTATAGGGAAAACGGGCGCAGAATTCGGCAAAGGCGCCGTCATCGGTGGCCAGCAGCGGGGCTTCGCGCATCTGGCGCTCGGCGGCCAGGCGGATGAGCCCCGCCGCCATATCCTGAATGCGGTTCTTGGCCTTGGCCTTGCGGGCCTGCCAGGAGGCGCCGCCGAGCTTGTCCAGCGAAACGCCATCGCCCTCCTGGCCGAAACGGGAGAGCAAATCGATATTCTCGACCGGCAGGAAGAGCTTGTCCCCGCCATCGTAAATCAACTTTAGGCAGTCATGCGCCGCGCCATTGACGGTAACGGTTTCCAGCCCCTCGTAGCGGCCAATGCCGTGATCCTGATGCACGACGAGATCACCCGCCTCAATCTCCGTCGCGTCGGCGATAAACTGGTCGGCGCGCTTCTTGCGCTTCGGCGGACGGGCGATGCGCGAGCCGAGCAGGTCTTGCTCCGCCACCACGGCCAAACGGTCTGTGAGGAAGCCGCGCTCCAGCGGCAGCACGGCCAGCGCCACTGTGCCGGAAGGCAAAGCGCGGGCTTCATCCGCCGAGACCACGGGGCGTGAGGGAGAGATGCCGTGCTCTTTCAGCATCAACGTGAGGCGTTCGCGAGAGCCGAAGCTCCAGGCGGCGAGAATGATGGTGCGACCGGAATTGGCCCATTTGGTTTTCAGCTCACCAAAGGCATCGAACGCCGCAACCTGCTGGCCAGTGAGAATGGGCGCCGGGCGGCCACCGACTTCGACGCCTTGGGCAGCGCCATCCGGCTTGGTGAAGGGCGAGAAGCTGAAACACGGCCCCTTGACCAGGGCTGCATCCCAGCCTTCCTGGTCCAGATAGAGCATGCCGGACGGGATGGGCCTGAAGATCGGCTCGCCAGCACGGGGCGGCAACCGGCGCTCGGCATAATGGTCAGCGATCAGCTCAAGCCGCGCCTCGATGGCGGATTCGGCTTGATGGTCCAGGCTGACGGAAGCGTTGGGGACGTAATCGAAAATCGTCTCCATGCCCTCGGTAAAGAGCGGGAGGTAATGCTCCGCGCCGGGGTGGCGGCGGCCCTCGGAAATAGAAACGTAAAGCGCGTCCTCCACCGCCTTGGGGCCGAACAGCTCGCGCCAGTTGGTGCGGAAACGGGCGACAGAAGCGGTATCTAGCGGGAGTTCCGAGGCCGGGTGGAAATCCAGCCGCAAGAGCGGTTCGCCGGAGCGCTGGGTCTCGGGATCGAAATGGCGTAGGCTCTCGATCTCGTCCCCGAACATGTCGATCCGCACGGGCTGGCTGGCGCCGGCGGGAAAAACGTCCAGTATGCCGCCTCGCAGGCTGAACTCGCCCGCATCCATCACCATGCCGGTGCGGCGATAGCCGTCGGCCTCCAGGAAGGCAGCGACATCGGTGAGTGACACGCTCTCGCCCTTGGCGAGGCTCAGGCCTGCTCCGGCCAGGGCAGAGCGCGGAGCGACCTTCTGCAAGGCGGCGTTGACAGTGGTGAGGACGATGCGCTTCTTGCCCGGTTCCGCCTGCAAACGGCTCAGGGCCGAGATGCGCTCGGCCACCAAGGCGCCGTTGGGGGAGACGCGGTCATAAGGCAGGCAGTCCCAGGCCGGCAACGCGATAACCTCGATCTCCGGACCGAAGAAGGCGATCTCCTCCGCCAGGGCGGCCAGGCGCGCATCGTCCCTGGCGATGTGCAGCACTGGGCCATCATGTTCCCCTAAGCGCCGAACCAGCACCAGCGCGTCTACGCCTTCCGGCGCGCCGTAAACCGGGATCATATGTGGTCTTTATTTTCGAGCGCGGCCGCCCCGCCATCCCCGTGCGCCAGCGCCGCTTCGCGGATGCGCCGGAGCATCGAGCTGTCGGCATGGGCGGGAATCGGCTTGCGGCCGGTCAGCCAGTCCGCCAACTCGGCATCTGGGAATTCCATCACGGCCTCAATCTCGTCCAGCTCCTGCTCGGACATGGCGGCGATTCGGGCCCTCACGAAGCCGCCAATCATCAGATCGTTCTCATAAGTGCCGCGATGATTGGCGCGGTAGAGCACCCGCTTGCGGCGCGTATCCAAGGGCGCGTTCTGGTCTTCGGTCATGGCAGCTTGCGGTATAGGTTGGGTTTGGCCAAGAGTTAAGCCCGTGACTGCCGAATTTTTGCTGCCCCTGCGCGCGCCGCTTGCTACCCTTCCGGGCCTTGGTCCCCGGCTTTCGGCGTTGATGTGCAAGCTGGTGGGCGGGGAAAGCGTGCGCGATGTGCTGTTCCATCTGCCCGTGGAGTTCATCAACCGGCGGGTGACGCCCAAACTGTCAGACGCGGCGCCAGGGCAGATCGCGACGCTGCGGGTTGAGGTGGTGCGGCACGAGGACCCGGCGCGCAGGGGCCAGCCCTGGCGCGTGGTAATTACCGACGGCACGGGCTTTGCCGAGATTGTGCTGTTTCATGCGGCCCGGCTTTCGCAATTTCCTGTCGGCGGGGAATTAATTGTCTCCGGCAAGCTGGAACATTTCCATGGCAAGCTGGTGATGGCACACCCGGACCAGGTGGCGAACTACGCTCAGGAGAAGGACTTTCCATGGATCGAGCCGGTTTGGCCGCTGGCGGCTGGCATAACGCCGCGCACCATGCGCAAGGCGGCGCTGGGCGCGCTGGCGCGGCTGCCGGAATATCCTGAATGGCTGAACAAGAGCATTCTGGCCAAACGCGGTTGGCCAGGCTTTGGCTCGGCGCTGCACGCTCTGCATGCGCCGGCGGTGGTGCCTGATGCCAAACCGCGCGAACGCCTGGCCTATGACGAGTTGCTGGCGCGCCAGATTGCCTTTGCCCTGGTGCGGGGCCGCAGGCGGCGCCAGGCGGGGCGTTCTATGAACGGTGACGGGCGGTTGCGCGCCGCGGCGCTTAAAAAATTCGGCTTCGCGCCCACTGCCGGGCAATTACAGGCGCTGGCGGAGATTGACGCCGATATGGCCGCGTCACACCGCATGCGCCGCCTGCTGCAAGGGGATGTGGGTTCCGGCAAGACGCTCGTGGCACTGCTGGCCTGCCTTGGCGCGGTGGAGGCCGGGGCGCAGGCGGCGATTATGGCGCCGACCGAAATTTTGGCCCAGCAGCATTTCGCCACGTTCGGGAGGCTTTCGCCAGTGCCGGTGGCGCTGCTCACCGGCAGTGTGAAAGCGGCGGCACGGCGGGAGATTCTGGCCGGGGTGAAAGACGGGTCGATTCCCATTCTTATTGGCACCCACGCGATTTTTCAAAAATCCGTCGAGTTTCGGGATTTGGGGTTCGCGGTTATCGACGAGCAGCATAAATTCGGTGTGGATCAGCGGCTGGCGCTGGGTGCCAAGGGCGAAATGGTTGACCTGCTAGTGATGACCGCGACGCCCATTCCGCGCACGCTGCTGCTGACGCATTGGGCGGAGATGGATGTCTCCCGCATTACCGACAAGCCGCAAGGCCGCGCCACGATAACCACCACCATGCACCGCCTTTCCGACCTGCCGAAAGTGGAGGCGGCGATCGCCCGCGCCATTGCGGCGGGTGGAAGAGTTTACTGGGTTTGCCCGCTGGTTTCAGAATCCGAGACGCTGGACATCACCGCCACGGAGATGCGTTTTGCTGAGTTGCAGCGGAAATTCGGCGGGGCGGTGGCGATGGCGCATGGCAAGATGGACGCGGCCCAGCGTGACACCGCGCTGCGAGACTTTGCAGAAGGAAACAGAAAAATTCTCGTCGCGACTACCGTGATCGAGGTAGGGGTGGACGTGCCAGAGGCGAATGTGATGGTGATTGAACACGCGGAGCGTTTCGGCCTGGCGCAATTGCATCAGCTGCGCGGGCGCGTGGGGCGTGGAGCCGCAAAGAGCTTCTGCCTGCTGCTGCATGAGGATAAGCTTGCCCAGGGTGCCCGCAAGCGGCTTTCGATCTTGCGCGACACAGAGGACGGTTTTTTGATCTCGGATGAGGATTTCCGCTTGCGCGGTGCTGGCGAATATCTCGGCACGCGGCAATCCGGCCTGCCCGGCTATCTGCTCGCGGACGCCGAAAAAGACGAGAATTTGCTGGTGATGGCGCGGCAAGATGCCGTGATGACACTGCAACATGACCCCAGGCTGGAAAGTGAGCGCGGGCAAGCCTTGCGGATTTTACTCAATCTTTTCGATCAGCGAGATGCGATCGAGACCGTGAACGCAGGGTAGGTTTCTGCGTTCAGCCTGCCCGCGCCTTGCCATCGTGCGGCCCGAGCTCACGGGTGGGCCAGTCTATCCAGCTATCCTGGCGGGTGGCTTCGTAAGCCTCGTTTTTAGGGTAGCGAAGGCGGTTTTCTGGCTTGCTGGCTTCACCAATTACCATCAGCCGCACTTCCTCGGCCGTATTGTTCAGGAAGGTGTGGCAAATGCCGGTGCCCGCCGGAAACGCAACCGAATCACCGGGGGCAAGGCGGTGCAGATGCCCGTCGATCCACACATCAGGCGCGCCTTCCAGCACGAAGATGAATTCCTCCTCGGCACTTTCGGCGTGTGGGTAGGAGGTGCGGCGCCCCGGCGGCAGGCGCTCATGGTGAATCCCAATGCGCGTGAGGCCGAGCTTGCGGCCCAGAGGCGCGCCGATGGACATCAGCTCCGTGTCTCCAGGATAACACGCATTGTCCTCATCCTCCGCTTCGCGCCAATGTTTTATGAAGCTGGGTCTAGTCATGGGCGGCTCCGACTTTCTAGAGTGGGGCCATTATGAGCATTTATCCCACCGCCCCGAAAGTCGGCATCGGCATTGTGTTGTTGAAGGATGACCAGGTTCTGCTGGTGCGTCGGGGCAAACCACCAGGGGCCGGGCAATGGTCCCTGCCCGGCGGCAGGCAGGAACTGGGAGAAACCGCGGAGGAAACGGCGCGACGCGAGCTGTTAGAGGAAACCGGGCTGCATTGCGGCAAGCTGATTCTGGCCGGGCATGCGGATTCCATACACCGCGACGCCGATGGTAAGATCGAGTTTCACTACACCATCCTGGATTTCGCGGCGCGCTATATTGGCGGCGAGGCCGTGGCGGGAGACGATGTGCGGGAAGTGGCCTGGGCGCGGGCTGATGAATTCGACCAGTACGCGCTTTGGGAGGAAGCGAAGAGGATGATCGAAACCGCGTTCAGGCTTGTTTAAAGCGCGTTTTCTATGGCGCGCCGTACCCGCCCGGCCTCCGGCTTGGTGGTGGATATGAAAAAATCCAGCAGCGCACCATTCTTACCGACGAGATATTTATAAAAATTCCAGCGCGGCCGGGCGAAAAACCCCTTGTGCGCCACCACCCAGCGGAAAAACGGATGCGCCGCCTCCCCTATGGCATGCTCCTTGGCCATCATGGGAAATCCCACGCCGTAATTCACCTCACAGAACTGGCCGATCTCCTCGGCGCTGCCAGGCTCCTGGCCGCCGAAATCGTTGCAGGGCACGCCGATAACGACAAGGCCGCGCGGACTGTAGGTTTCCCAGATTTTTTGCAGGCCAGCATATTGCGGCGTGAAGCCGCATTTGCTGGCCGTGTTCACCACCAAAGCAGGCCGCCCCGCCAGGGCGCTGAGCGGGTACGCCTCGCCGGACAAGGTTTTGAACGAAAATTCATACGCGCTGGCCATTTTCACTCCCGGTTACTAAAAACCCCGTCATGTCGAATGAACCACCGATTCAGGGCCTCATCAATGTCATGGCGGCGCTGCGTGACCCGGATACCGGCTGCCCTTGGGACAAGGAGCAGGATTTCGCGAGCATCGCGCCCTATACCATAGAGGAAGCCTATGAGGTGCGTGCCGCCATCGCCTCCGGTGACCCGGCGGTGTTGAAGGATGAACTGGGCGATTTGCTGTTCCAGGTGGTTTATCACGCCCGCATGGCCGAGGAGCGCGGCTGGTTCACATTCAGCGATGTGGCCAAGGCGATCCGGGACAAGATGATCCGCCGCCACCCGCATGTGTTCGGGGATGAGGCCGCGCGCAACGCCGCCGCTCAAACCGTGGCCTGGGAGGCGCAAAAAGCCGCAGAACGGGCCGCACAAGCCCAACACGGCGCGCTGGATGGCGTGGCCGAGGCACTGCCGGCGCTTAAACGCGCACAAAAACTCACCAGCCGCGCCGCCCGGGTGAAATTCGACTGGCCGGATGCTGGCGCGGTGCTGGCCAAGCTGGATGAGGAGATCGCGGAGCTGAAGGCGGAGTTGGCAGGAGCGAAGCCGGAACGCCTGGCCGACGAATTGGGCGACTTACTGTTTGTGCTGGTGAACCTCGCCCGAAAACTGGGGCAGGACGCGGAAACCTGCCTGGAGGGGGCGAACGAGAAATTCATCCGCCGTTTCGGGCGGGTGGAGATCAAACTCGCTGCGCTTGGCAAAACCCCGCGTGACTCGACGTTGGAAGATATGGAAGCATTATGGATCGAGGCCAAGAAGGAAGGACTATGAAAACACTGCTTGAAGGTTATGAGCGGTTTCGCAGCGGCTATTGGCAGGACCATAAAGACCGTTACACCACCCTGGCACGGGACGGGCAGGCGCCGCCGGCGATGGTGATTGCCTGCGCGGATTCCCGCGTGGCCCCCGAACTGATTTTCGATTGCGCGCCCGGCGAGATTTTCGTGGTGCGCAATGTGAGCGCGCTGGTGCCGCCCTATGCGCCGGACGGCAAGCAGCACGGTACTTCGGCCGCGGTGGAATTCGCGGTGAATGCCCTGCATGTGCGCAGCATCGTGGTGCTTGGCCATAGCCGCTGCGGCGGCGTCCGGGCATTGATGAAAGGACCCGATGGCGGACGTGACTTCGTTGATTCCTGGATGAAGATCGCCACGGCCGCGCGGCAGCGGGTGTGCGATTCGCCAGAGACGGCCAACACGGATTTCGAGACGCAATGTGCGGCGTGCGAACACGAGACGGTGCGCGTTTCCCTCGCCAACCTGCTGACCTTCCCCTGGATCAACGAGCGGGTAATGGACGGGCGGCTCACTCTGGCCGGGCTGCATTTCAACGTCGAGACCGGACATTTGCAGATGGTCTGACAAGCCCGCACGCCAGCGGGCACGGCGCGCTTGAAATAAATGTAGCCTTGGCTACATTTAGCGGCGCGGTTGAAGCTGCCGCGCGTTGGAGCGCCTCACGGCATGGACATCGAGACCCAGACGGGACTGAGCAAACGGACAGAAGTTGAAATCCGCGCCGTTCTGACCGGACGCAGGCAGGGGCTCGGCACGCCTTTGCTGTTCGTGGGGCCGGCGGTGATCGTCTCAATCGCCTATATGGATCCCGGCAATTTCGCGACCAACATACAGGCCGGGGCACTCTACGATTACAAGCTGCTCTGGGTGGTGGTGATGGCCAATCTCATCGCCATGCTGTTTCAGGCGCTTTCGGCCAAGCTGGGCGTGGTCACCGGCCGCAACTTGGCGGAACTATGCCGTACCCACCTGCCCCGCCCGTTAACCTACGCGATGTGGGGGGTGAGCGAGGTGGCCGCCATGGCCACCGATTTGGCGGAGTTCCTGGGCGGGGCGATCGGGCTGTCGCTGCTCTGCCACCTGCCGCTGCTGGCGGGCATGGCGGTAACCGGCTGTGTGACCTGGCTGATGCTGATGCTGGGCGGGCGCGGATTCCGCCCGATGGAGCTGATGATCGGGATGCTCGTTCTCATCATCGCGATCTGTTACGTGGCGGAGCTGTTCTTCACCCCGGTGGATTGGACGGCGGCGGCGGCGGGCTCTGTGTTGCCTCGGCTGCCGGATACCGAAGCTCTGACCATAGCGGTTGGCATAATCGGCGCCACGGTGATGCCGCACGCGCTTTATTTACATTCCAGCCTTACCCAGCACCGCGTAACGCCCCGCAACGATGAAGAACGCGGCATGCTGCTGCGCTTCTCCAACCGAGAGGTGGTGACCGCCCTTAGCGTCGCCGGGCTGGTGAATATGGCAATGGTAATAACCGCGGCTGGCGCGTTTCATGCCGGGCACCGGGAGGTTGCGGATATCGGCACCGCGTACCACACGCTTTCGCCGCTTCTGGGCCCTGCCGCCGCGGGGGTGTTCCTGGTCTCGCTGATGGCCTCGGGAATCTCATCCTCCACGGTGGGCACCATGGCGGGCCAGGCGATCATGCAAGGGTTCTCAGGGTTTAAAATTCCCATCTGGGTGCGCCGCGTGGTGACCATGGTGCCCGCCTTCGCGGTGGTGGCCATGGGAATGAATGCGACCAGGGCGCTGGTGATCAGCCAGGTCGTGCTCTCCTTCGCGCTGCCAGTGCCTATGGTGGCGCTTGTGGTTTTCACCCGCCGGCGCGACATTATGGGCCGCTTCGCAAATACCGCGCTGATGAACGGTACCGCCACCGCCAGCGCGGTGGTTATTCTGCTGCTGAACGCGATATTGCTGGTGCAGACCCTCGGCTGAAACCGACAGGCGAAGTTTATTTCGTCCGGGTGATTTTCAAAATCCGCAACAATAGCGGCATGGTAAGCCCCTGCGCCACCACAGAGAAGACAACCACCCCAAAGGTGGCGATGAGCACCTGGTTGCGCATCTGCAAGCCTTGCGGCAACGAGAGCGCCAGAGCCAAGCCCAGCGCGCCGCGCAGGCCACCCCACCATAGCACGTGCTGGAAACGGAGGGGCATGCGCCGGGCCGAACGATGAAAGACGCTGCAAAGCGGATAGATGGTAAGCGCCCGGCTGGCTAGCACCACGAGGACAATCGCCGCCAGGGCATAATTGCCAAGCTCGCGGAACGGGATTGCCGCCACCGTGATACCAATGAGCAGGAAGACGAAAGAATTGGCGATGAATGCCAGGAAGTCCCATAGCGCGACTGTGAATTCGCGGCCTCTATCCGATACGAAAACGCCCCAGCGGCCGCCGGAAGTAAGGCCAAGATTGCCCATGAGCAGCCCAGCGGCGACAGTGGCGAGCACGCCGGAGCAGTTGAACCGCATGGCCAGCATGAAAGACCCATAAGCCAGCACGGTAGTAACAGCGCTTTCCACCAAATGGTCCGTGGTACGCCGGACCAAGACGATGGCAATCCCGGCGCAAGCCGCGCCCGCGAGAATGCCCCCGCCAACAGTGACGCTGAGCATACGGGCCACCTGCCCTGGGCCCAGGTGCACCTGGCCGGATGCCTGCACCCAGGCCAGCACCAACGCGAACAGCACCGCCGCCACGCCGTCATTCAGCAGGCTCTCGCTTTCCACCAACACGCGCAGCCGGCCATGCACGCCGTTATCCTTGAACATCGCGATGACGGCGACGGGATCCGTGGCCGCAATCAGCACGCCGAACATCAAGGCCGGTTGCAGGGGCCATTTCATCAACACATGACAAGCAGTGGTGACGACCAGCGCCGCGACCATTGTGCCTGGAATGGCGAGTGTCAGAATGGGCAGGGCGTCCTGCCTCAAATCCTTCCACTGGATGTTGATGGCGGCCTCGAACAGCAAAGGCGGCAGAATGATTTCGAAGATGATGTTCTGCGTCAGAACCACACCTAGATGGATAGGGCTGAAAGCCAGCCCGATCCCCGCGACGACAAGGCCGACCGTATAGGGCAGGCGCAGGCGGCGGGCGATGAGAGCGACAGCTATGGCGACGATCATCAGGTCGATCATCGAGGTCAAAAAGTCGTTCATCCGGATTAAATAGCCGGGCGAAGCCGGATGTAACACCCAAAACCGGTAAAAATCCGCGCTCTAATGCCGCGTGGGCTGAACACGCCACGCGGCGCCCGGTATTTAACCCCGTTGGCCGGAATCCCTGGCGGCGAGTGAGCCGATGGCCGACCAGTCCAACGTCTCCCCGCCATTGGCCAGCAGAGTGAGAAAACGGTCCCGCAGCAGGCTGGCGAGTGGCAAGGGCACATTCAAAGCCTCAGCCGCGGCAAGCACCAGGCGGATATCCTTCTGACCCAGCGGGGCTGCGAATCCGGCGGGCTCGAATTTCCGGTCCACCAGCAATTGCCCGTAGGTTTTGTAGACCGGAGCGTTGAACAGGCTGGAGGTGAGCAAGTCCAGATAGGCTTTTTCGTCCACCCCGCCTTTGGCGACCAAGGCCAGCGCCTCGCCCAGCGCTTCTATAACCGAGGCAATCAGGAAATTGCCGCTCAACTTGGCAAGATTGGCGTGGGATGGCGTATGGCTGAGCACGAAAACCCGCTGGCCGATGGCCTCGAAAACCGGTTGCAGCGTGGCAAGCTCAGCCTCCGCCCCGGCAGCGGCAATGAATAGCTTGGCGGCAGCGGCGGCATCCGGGCGGCCAAAAACCGGCGCGGAGACGAATTTCTGCCCGGCTTTTCCATGCGCGGCGGCCAGCGCATCGGCCGTTGCTACGCTAATAGTGCTGGAAGATACGTGGATCGCGCCTTTTGGCAGATGCGCCAGAACGCCATCCCGTCCATGAATTACCGCTTCAAGCGCCGCATCATTGGCAAGCATGGTAAACACAATCTCTTTGCCTGCGGCGGCCTGGCCCGGCGTGGCGGCGATGGGCGCATCCAACCCCACGGCTCTGCCCGGCGTGCGGTTATACAGGGTTACCTCATGGCCTGCCTTGATCAGATTGGCGGCCATGCCGTGGCCCATCTGGCCTAGGCCCAAAAAGCCGATCTTCATGATTTTTCTCCTGTTTTCAGATACGTGGCGGCCAAGCGCCCATGCGCTAATCCTACGGAAGCCCAACGCGAGCGAAAACCACGCCGCGCGCAAGGCTGCCCGTGCGGGTAATCTCTTGAAAGGGGAAATCGCGGTCACATACCAGCGGATGAAAAAATCACCGCGGATTTTTGGCGAATTAAGATGATTGAATGGTCGGAGCGGCGGGATTCGAACCCACGACCCCCAGTCCCCCAGACTGATGCGCTACCAGGCTGCGCTACGCTCCGGCCGTGGGGCGAGCCTGTAGCAGCACAGCGCCCTCACGCCAAGAGCCGAAGCGCATT
>JAGXAE010000021.1 GCA_018971725.1 Pseudomonadota bacterium
TCAGGGTAAAGATTTTTCTCAGGTGTTGGCGGTGATGCTAGCCTTTGGCATTGGCACGGCGCTGCCGCTGCTGGGGCTGGGCATCCTCTCCCGCGCCACGCTGCAGCGCCTGCGCGGCGGCATGATGGGGGCTGGCAAAACCGGAAAAACCCTGCTCGGCGGCGGGCTGGTGGCCGTGTCTTTGCTGATGCTCACGGGGCTTGATCATCCGCTTGAGACGCTGCTCACCAATACTTCCCCTGCCTGGCTCACCTCCGTCACGGCGAGGTTCTGATGGACGCACAGATAAGAGCCGCAATGGAACTGGTGGCCGCCCTGGGCGAGATGGAAAATGCCGGGCGCAACATTGTCACCACCTTGCTCGACGGTGCTCCTTTCGTGGCGCTCGAGCATTATCCGCCGGATGATGTGAGAGACCCGGAAACAAACGCGCAATATTACTTCCATGCCCATCGCGGGCGGTTGGAAAGCGGGCATATTCATTGCTTTCTGCGAGACGCTGAGAACACGCTGACCCATGTCGCCGCCATCGGGCTGGACCAGACCGGCCGCCCTACCCGCATGTTCACCACCAATCTCTGGGCCACGGCGGATGTATTTACACCGGCCGGAACACTAATTGAGCAATTGCCCCGCATGAATTGGCCCGCCGCCCCTGGCCCTGCACCGGTCAACCGGGCGCTGAGCGCGTTGTTCGTGCTGTATCGCCGCGAGATCGCGGCACTTCTGCGCCGCCGCGATGCGCGGCTGGCGCGTTATGCGGCTACCATTGCACCGGCCGATCCTCTGCAGGATGAGCGGCTTGAGGTCCTCAGCACGGCACGGATCAATCTGCCGGTGACGCTGGCCCGGCTGCGCGCCCGGCTGGCATTGACCGATGAATAACGCCCTCATCGATTGGCATCTGGCGGCGTACCCGGTAGCGTTGCCCACGACGAGAGGGCGGATGGCAGAAGAGGACTCCAATTGGCGCATCTGGATGGCGGCGGCGCAAGCCGGGGATCAGCGCGCCTATGCCGCTCTGTTGACTGAAGCGCTGCCCTGGCTGCGCCGGCGGGCCCGGGCGCGCTGGCCGGGCTCCAGCGCGGCCGACATTGAAGACATGGTGCAGGAAACGCTTCTGGCGCTGCACCAAAGCCGCCATCTTTACGATCCGGCGCGCCCTGTGCAGCCGTTTCTGTTCGGCATCCTCAAACTGCGCGGCGCCGATATACGCCGCCGCCGCCATCGCCATGCCGGGCGCGAGACGGCGCTTGAAGACATGCCCGCAGATGCCAACGAACTAATGACGCATGGGACGCAAGAGCATGACGCAGAGCAGGCAGGGCTGCGAAAGGCGCTGGCGAGTTTAGGCGAGCGCGACCGGCAGGTACTTGGCTTGCTCAAAATCCGCCAAGTTTCACTTAAAGAGGCTACGGCCGAAACCGGGATGAGCATAGCGGCGCTGAAAGTGGCGTCGTTCCGAGCCGTGCAACGGCTGAAGCAGGCCCTGAAGGGGGGCGCAGATGAAGACTGAGGATTTAATTGCACAATTGGCGCAGGACGTGGCGCCGGTTCGCAGGCTGCCGTCACCAGTCGCGCTAATGGCGCGCTGGCTGTTGGTCACCCTGCCGGTTTTGGCGGCTGTGGTGCTGATGATGGGGCCGCGCGCGGACATTGCCGGCCTGCTAATGCAACCGCGATTCATGCTGGCCGAAGGGCTCGCCGCGGCCACGACCGTGATTTCCGCCTATGCCGCCTTTTGCGCCGGCCGGCCAGATGAACCGGACTGGAAACTCTTCATGCCAGTGGCAGCCTTTCTGGTGTGGCTGGCGGAGTTGGGGCGGCAATGTTTCGTGCTCTCGGTGCAGACGAACGGCGCCGCGCTGGTGCTGCATGCTGACTGGCTGTGCGTGCCCGCCATCTCCATCACCGCGCTGATCCCCGCGGCCGCGATGGTTTGGTTGCTTCGCCGCAGTACCAGCTTCCGCCCCGCCCATGCCTGCCTGTGCGGCACCCTGGCCGCCGCCGCCGCCGCCGAGGCCGTGCTGCCGCTGTTCCATGCAGAGGACACGATGATGATGGTGCTGGTCTGGCAGATGGGCAGTGTAGCGTTGTTCACCATGCTCGGTGCGCTGGCGGTGAGACTGGGGCTAAATGCTTTCGCATAGGCGAGAGGTTTCTCCTTGGGGCCAATACGTCGGCCAAGCAAAAGACTGGTCCGTCGAGATAATGGTTTCTTTCGGGTACAAATCGAGTGCGTCTCAGAAGCCGACGTAGGCGTAAAGCTGACCGGCGATCGCAGAGGGTAAAAAGGGGCCTTTTTCAGGAGCTTCCCTTCTGCGATTCCTTCCAGATCATCAAAATCATCTGAGTTTTCATACGGAAAACCCAACATGTGATCGAAGGACCTAATTTCCAGCATGAGCTGGACGATGCGATCGAATTTGCTAAGTTGGTTCGGCAATGCGCCCCTTATGCAGGTGTTTTCGCTCTGGATTGTAGCAGAGGGACTCAACGGCTTCTTCCTCTGACCCTTGGGCGGTCCTGGGCCCGACCTTTCTCTTGTACCGCCATCATATCTTTCCGCACCGTCTCGATGTTTCGCCAGTACTCTGTTTCATTGGTTTGCGTGATGTTTCGCCGCAGATCTATTCTTCGCAGGCCATCGACAATGGCAGCACCAGTGCGGACCACTCTTGCCAAGGTCTCGCTGTACCGGCTCAACCGCTCCACGAGGCCGGGCAAACGATCTTCGAGGGCCCGATGAACGCGCTGGTCCATGAACCGGACATTCAAGACACTGGGGCTCTCGCGCGCGGACGCGCGGGCTTCCATCGATTGTAACGAGGTCTGGACGGCCCGTATCGTGCCTCGCCGCAACGAAGCCGCCCGGTCGAGCATGTCCAAGGCCGCCTCCTTAACGGGCTGTTGCGAAAAATTCCGGGTGATATTGTTGAGGATATCGCCGCGCATGATTTCGCGCCGGTCTCCCAATGGCCGCCGGGCGGCGATCTCCGCTCGTTCCGCGCCCTCGGAAGTGACGATAAAACTTTGCTCCCGATGACGGCTGCCGGACGTATAGGCCCCGAAAGCCGACACCAGCCTGGACCCAGCCGGAATTGCGTGGATGTGCTCGGTGACGGTTGTCCCCTGGGCGGTATTGGTGGTGAGTGCGTCACCATAGGCCAGCAGGACCCGGCCGTTGCCCTCGTTCTTCAGCGAGGACCACACAACCAACCCCTCCTTACCGGTCGGATTCCGCAGCATCAATCCCTCATCACGAATCTCGACGACCTCCAAGACCGTGCCGTTGCGGCCGATATTCCCAATCGTGCCGGCTCCGTTGAATTTGGCGTTTGTCCGTTTGAACAAGCGGACGCGATCTCCCGGCGCCAAAGCCAAGCTATACTCGTGTGTCCCTTCCGAGTCGGTTGCCCGTACCTTTATCCTGTCGGCGCTGATCTCACCGAAGTTTTTTCGCTGCTCCCTGATGGCGAGGCTGATGTCGTGCGCCTGCGCGTTGGTCGGGGCGCTCACGGAAATCGTAAAACCTGGCCGGCTTCGATTTGCGTGCCGGCGCTGCTCCCATAGCTCAGCAACATGCTCGACTGCCTCCCGATAGCCACCTGGCACGATGTGCAACGTGCCGTTCGCATCCTTCCGCCGAACCGCCTCCGCTGTCTGCCCGTTGCGAAACATCAGCGCTGCCTCGCGCTCCTCGGCATCCTTCTGGCGCACCGAACTAGCCAATTCCGGCACGTTACGCTCACCCAGCGCCCGGCGCAGCAATTCGATCACCGACCCAGCCTCGACCGATTGCATCTGCCTGGGGTCACCCAGCATCACAAGCTGAAACTCGTCCTTCTTCTGGACGGCCAGGATATCATTGAGCTGACGTGTGCCTAGCAGCCCCACTTCATCGATGACGACAACGGATTTCCGGTCGAGGCGAATGGCTCCCGCCTGCGCGGCCCGTAGAAATGATGCGACAGCGCGCGTGTTGCGGGCTTCTATCCCGCTGTCCGTCAGATCGTCAGACTGCCGCCACGCCAGCGCGATGCCGTAAACAGCGCGGCCATCATCCCGCCAGGCGCGCACCAGCGGCTTGAGCAGCGTGCTTTTACCCGATCCCGCGACGCCGATGGCAACACTAATGCGGCCACCCTTGCCGAGTTGGTCGACGATTTTCCGCTGTGCCCGGCCATGCGCGCCGGTAAAATCGATTTCCGGAAAGGAGGCAATCGCGGATTTGATCTGCTGGGCCGAAAGCGCGCTCCTCCTGTCACGGCTTCCGGCCCTGGCAACGGCGATGAGAGCCTGCTCCTCACGAACATCGAGCGTGGTGGTAATCGCAACGCGAGCCCTGCCCTGTTTACCTTGCACCGTACCCCAGATTAGCGCCGCATCTTCTCCACGGCGGCGGATGCCCCGCTCCTCGAACGCGCGCGTGATAGCGTTCACGTCCTCCGCGGATTCGACACCGGCCGCAATCAGCCCCTTGGCGGCGGCGATCCGTGCATCCGCGCCGTCGATCACGGCCCTGCGGTCGAATTGCTTGGCGAGCAGCGGCACCGCAACCTGATAAGCGGTTTCCAGGCGTTGAGTGCGCTCGGGCATCGGGATTGGCTTTTCGGGTTGGAGCACGCTGCGATGTTCGTAGCCGATGGTGGTGGCTGCGCGCCGCCAAGCCTCCAGATCGCCGACGTCATCGGCCTTTCCTTCACGGCGATTCTGCACACCGGATTTCAGGAGGGCGACTTTCCGGTCAGGGTCCAGGCTATCCCAATCGAGCCCCTGGGATTGTGCATAGGCGCGCGCCGCGTCGGTGCCATTAAGGGTCCGGCGGCTGAATTGCGCGATGACATTATCCGGCACGGCCGAGACTCGCGCCATCTCCGTCCGCTGATCCAGTTCAATCCGAACACCATGGACCCGAAGGTTGGAAGCAAGATAGGCTTGGTAAAGCGCGCCCCATTCATGGATGCGGCCCTCAAGCTGCGCGAGATCGAGACTGCCAACCCGGCCGCTTGGCGTTTCCACGACATTGGGCACCGCGACATGGGTATGGACCTGCATGTCACCGGGGACACGTCCCTTCGTGCTGGTGAGCCTGTGCAACTCGGTGACATGCTGACCCAACTCATCGGTTCGTATCACCTCGACTGTCGGACGCGAGGCGTAATGGTCGAAGGAAACCCAACCGATAGAGCCGGCCTCGTAGCCGTATCTGGCCGAGCGGCCTTTCGAGGCGCGGCCGATCTCCTTCTCGATGGCGAGCATAACACTGTCGATGGCATCCTTATGCGCCTGGTGAATGATGGCACGTTCGGCTGTCGTGTGCCCGAATGCCCAGGCGATCGAAACCGATTTAGGGGCGGAAAACGTCAGGTCGATATAGCCGATCCTGGATTTCGAAGTGTCGAGCACGGCCTGGTATTGCCGGTCTGTCAATTCACGCCCATCGGCGGTTCGCCCGGACAGAATATTTTCGCGCTCGGCTGGAGATAGGGTTTTCGACCGCGCCCCTAATGCCGCCTGGAAACGGCGGACGCTCCGCATCGCCTCCTTCGGTGGCAACGCATCGCCGTCCGTCTTGCGGCCGGCGAGCACATGCTCTAACTCCGCGCGCGTTGGCCGCACCCCCGGCTCGAGCCCGAAAACTTGGGCGAGTGGCACGCTCGCCGCTTGCTGTGCACGCCCCTCGATGAAACCGCCATCCGCACGCTGGCCATTGAGAAGCTGCGCGACCTCCCCTGGCCTGAGCGCCCGGTGCGGATCGATGCCGAGACGCTGGGCCAGCGCCGGATTCATATCCCGCCGCGGCGTGGCGGTGGCGCTGCTGTAATCCCGCTCGGTACGAGCGCGCTTCGTGGCTCTATCCAACTGATCGGGTTCGACGACAGCATCCAGCCGTTCAGCAGTCGCAAGCGCCGCTTCACGGCTGAGAAGACTTGTCCCCACAAAGGCCGCAACTGCGTGCAACACCAGGACATCCCAATCGAGTGACCTCCCCTCCGATGCGAGCGCGCTATCGGCAAGGCGGTCGGCTTCAGCCTTGACCAAGTCATCGAGTGTCTGCCCTTCTATAGAGGCAATGAGGGCAAACCGGCCGTAGCGAGAGGTTACCGTATCGGCCGGCGTGGGTGGCCTCACGCCCTGCTCGTAATACTCGGCCATTGCCGCCATCTCCGGCGACAAGGTTTGCTGCAATAGATGTTCACCCATCAATCGTGCCGCGGAAGGTGCTCCAGACGCTCCGGTGCGATAGGTGAGCATGTCACGAAATGCCGCCATTGGCTGCGGATGGCGATCGCGTATCTGGATCAATTTTATAGGCGGCGGCAATGGTATCGGCCAGTCTATCGAATTTTTTCTCCAACGATCCGATGGACGCATCCATGTCCGTCACCGCGGATGTCAGCTCGCCCAGATATTTGAGGACGGGCGAAGGGCCGGGGGTTTCGCTGGCGTACTCCGCCAGTCTGCGGAGCAGGTTCGTTTGTGCCTGCAACGTATCGAGCATCAAGCCGAGCGCACTATTCATGGCCGTTTGCCCCGCCGCCAAAGCCGCGAGGCGTACACCGATCATATCCGGCGTCATGCCCTCGGCTGGGGCGCGGCCAGAGTCGTCAGGCCATTCGGAATCAAGCTCGGTCATTTCAGTATCGCCCACATTATCGCGTCAACCGCCGTGCTTTCGGCAGGTCGAGCGGCGGTGCCTCCAGATCGTTCAGGGTCGGCTGCCTCGCGCTATCGGGAATACGTGCCTCCGCCCGCGCATCGCGGAGCAAGCTTCTTGCTTGCGACAATGCTGCGGATTTCTGAAATCCGCTTTTGTTAGCAACCGACAACCAATAGGAGGCGGCCGCGCGATCAAGATCAGCATCGATTTCTGACATCATGTATATCCTTCCACGCTCCTACAAAAAGCGGCCGCGCCGCGTGGGCTGAGCGAGCGATCGCGATTGCTGCAACACCGGCTCACCCGAAGCGGACCGGGCAACGTCGCGCCAATAGGTTTCAGCATTTGCGGGAGGCCGCCGAGGTGCTGCTGCCGCTCGCTGCATATTTTTGTCTGAGAGTACGGGACGCGCCGGCGTGGCCGCTCGCACCGCGTTCGCAGTGGCTGATCGCGATTTCTCCACTTCTTCGCCAAACGTCAGGCCGGCCCGAACTTCGACGCCTGCCGCGCGAGTCCTGTCGAGAATGTCGGAGACCTTTGCAAGCTGCGTCTGGTAGGCTTTGGCCTCGGATGCCGCCTCGGCAAAATGTTCACCTCCGACGTCGCGCAACGTCCGATTATCTTCGACTGTCTTCCTGATATCGATGTCGCGGGTGGTGCCATACAGCACATTCCTGATTTTCTCGTCGAGCGATGCGACGAATACCAGTTCGTCGCGCACCTCGCCCGGTGTGCGAGTGTCCCGCCACTCCCCGCTCTCATAGAGAAACAACAGGTCGTCGAACCTTGCCCTGACCTCCTGCGACACCGCACGGAGGTCCTGCGGAATAGCCCGACCGAGCCTGGCGTCGATATGTTCATCCAAGCGCATCAGAATACCAGTCAGATGCCGTGCTTCGACGCCTTCGATAAATTCCGGGCGCCACCCGACAAAACGCGGCGCCAGATGATCCCACAGAGCTGCTGCAAAGTGCCGGGGCATTTCCCCCTCTTCGGCAAACGCCTTGAGATGGGACCGAAATTCATCGAACTGATTAGCCACACGGCGCGGGTCACTGCCATCATCGGTATAATGGTAAACAAAATCGAGCTTGCGCCCGGCCTCTTGCAACGTGGTTAATCGGTCGATCTGTCCATTCGATAATCCAAGGCTGTTCGGCGCCAACGAACCAGAGTCACTCATGACTGCGCCTCCTCCTCATGAACGGCTCGGTTCGTCCCCTGATAGAAGCGATTTTCCGCGACCAGCACCGCCAGCTCCGGCCGCCGGAAATAAATCGCACGGCCGCAGCGCAATGGCGCCATACCGCGCCCGAGAACGAATTGCTCGTCATCGCGCACATCGTGCATCAGCTCGGCCTTGCGGATCAGCGGACGGCCGATCTCGTGATAGGAAATATTCGACCCGCGTGAGCGGTTACCTATCTCGAACCCTTTCCCGGAGGCGCCGGTGTTGCTCCCTTCGGAGCTTGCCATCACGCCATAGGTGCCGAAGGAATTTTCCAGTTCGGTGGCGGTGTCGAGGTCCTGAACCGCAGCATAGCAGCGGTAGGAGACACCGTCATACCATGAGCGTTTGCCCTGCTCGCCCCATTGATCGACGATCTGGCCAGTCGATTGATAGAGCAACTGCAGCGTGATGCCGTATTTGCGGCCAGCATCACGGGCGGTCTCGAGGATTTTCATGTAGCCAAGCCGCGCCGCCTCGTCCAGCAGGAATAGCACCCGGCCCTTTATATCACCATCGGCCTCATAGACGGCGTTCAACAGGGCGCCGATGATGGTCCGGGAAATGCCAGGCTCCGTTTCCAGCGCCTTCATCGGCATCTTCAGAAAGATGGTGACATTGCCGCGAAGCAGGTCAGAGGTTTTGAAATTTTTGCCGGACACGAGATTGACGAACGCGTCGTTGGCAAGCCAGGTCGTCATATCCGCGGCACCTCCGACGACGCCGCTGAAGGTCTCGTCGACAAGGCCGCAGATGGGCCCCGCAAGCTGGCTTGCGTAGGCGCTGGGACTGTTCTCGAAAATACCGCGCAAGGTTTGGCGCATTTGATCCGCCGGCATGGCAATCGCGTTGCGCAGGGTACGGAGAGTTTTCAGTTCGGTGGAGGCCTCTGGATCGAACAGGAGATGTGCCAGGAAACACCGCACGACGTTACGGCTCATGCTATCGAAGAAATCATCCTTCCTGTCGCCCGGCTTCCTGTCACCGCAGATCCAGGCGACGACGGAATCGATGTTCGTCGCGGCAAGAGGGGATTTGACATCGATCCAGTCCAGGACGTTGAAGCCGGTTTCGGACACGGGATCGACTTCGTAGACTACCTGGCCCATATGCTTGCGCGCCTCGCGCAACATCGGCGCGATCTCGCCGGATGGGTCAAGGACGACCGTGGCGCCAGCCCAATGCAGCAGAGTTGAGACCGCCGTGGTGGTCTTGTACCCGCCGCTGCCGATGATCATCAGCGAATGCGTCGGGCCTTCACGGCACGGATCGATCAGCAGCGGGGCTTTGCCGCCCTTCCCCCAGGTCTTCGGACTATCGGGGTCGAATCGCTGAGCCGCGACCTTGTCCCGATCAACACGGTATGCTTCGCCGACAGCAATTCCCCCGAAAGCGGGATTGACACCCGGAAAGCGCTCGCGCGCTCGCGCCATCGACATCCATTCGGCACGGCCGTGATTATCGGTGACCGCCAGAGGCGATCTGACGATGCCACCAAAGAGGGGCCGGCGGAGGCGCGGTCCAACAACCCGGCTGGTGCGATAGATGGTGGCCGCGATCATCAGGAGCGGGAACACCGCTCCAGCGCCGGCGCCGATTTTCAGCCAAGGTGCCGTGCGCGGATTGCCGTCGAAATTGAGGGCATAGAGCCACCATTGCCAGAACGGGAGTGGAAAATCGTGTAACAACCCGGTGCCGAACAGGAACACAACCGAGGCGACAACCGTCCATGAGATCGTCATCAGGATGATCCCGAAACCGATTTTGATGATGAGCTGGCCTGTTTCCTCGGTCATGGTTCATGCCGCCATCAACAGATGCGCCGCGCTCTCGCCGCGCCGTGCGGCATCCGGGGCGAACCATACCTCGCCGATCTCGTAGACCGCCCCCTCATTGTGGAACGGGATGATCACATCGACAGCCGAGGCCAGGAAATCCATGAGCGTCTTGTCGTCCCAGCGCCCGCCCTGCGGACTGCCCTTCACCAGCGCGAACAGCCGCTTGAACGCCTGCTCGGGGTTACGGCCATGGATCGTGGTGATAGAGCCGGGATGGCCGGAGACGACTTCGTTCACATAGGTCCAGGCGGCATCGTCGCGCAGTTCCTGGAGCAGGACACGATCGGGTTTCATACGCAGGCTGGCTTGCAACAATGCTTCAGCCGAGACACGCGCGAGACCGATCTGATCTTTAGAATAGAGCAGCCGGACATGGTTGGGCTGCGAGATGACCAGTTCCAGCGTATCCTCGATGGTGATCAGCCGCTCGGTCTCCGGGATGGCACTGATAAGGGTCTTGCTCATCGTGGTTTTACCTGAGCCGGTCGCGCCACAAAGCAGAATCGTTAGGCGCGTCCGAACGGCTGTTTCCAGAAACGCCCGCAGATCACCGGCATCGTAAAGCCCCAGCAGTTCGGTGTAATCACGCAGTACCGCCTCTTTTCGGCCATGCCATTTGTTCCACCGCGCAGCCTGATAGCGTGAGGCAAGCGATGCCAGCCGCGCGACACTGCTACCCGGCTTGCGAATCGTGAGGCTGATCGTGCCTGCAGGAACAGCGGGCGGCAGGCAGATTTGCAAGCGCTCCCCTCCCGGCAGTTCGGTCGCACAAAGCGGGCTGCGCGGTCCGACATCCTGTTTGCGCAACGCCCCGGCCAGCGTGGCGATATCCTCCAGGTCGAAATATTCGAGGGGCGCCGCCTCTTCACGGAATTGGCCGCGCTGCCGCACGAATAATTCGCCCGGGCGGTTGATACAGATTTCTTCCGTCGCTGGGTCTTTGAGCCACGGTGCCAAAGGCTTCATCAGATAGGCAAGCTGGATTGCCGCTTCACCCGCCATAACCACCTCCCGTTCCGGTATTGTTGATTTGCAGCTGGTATACGTCGGAGAAATCCAGATCATGCGCGACGATCAAGGCGACGGTCTCGCCCTGGTTCTTGGTGAGAGTCGGCGGTATGTTGATCGTGTTTTCAAGCGCGGTGTTGGCGACCGACTGGCCATTGCTCTGCGCCGCATAGACGAATCCGAGCGCTGCCTGGTTGGTGGTGGAATTATTGTTGCCCTTCCCGGCGGCCTCAATTGTCGCCGCGTCCAGCCCACCCTGCACCAGTGTCAGCATCAGCGCGCCGCCAAACCGGTCCCAGAAATGATTGTTGACCGCACCCGGCAAACCACCCCGGCCCAACTCATCCGTACCCGGTGAGTCCAAAGTCACGATGACATGATCCGGCGTCTCTGCGCGGGTCCAGTCTACAAACACCCGGTTCTGTCCTTGCAGCAAACCGTTCTGGATCTGCCCGACGATTTTTGTGCCGGCATCAAGCAACACGACATTGCCGGTGGCCCCGAGGATATTGATCGGCACAACGCAGGTCACCAGGCCGGGAAGCTCGCTATCGATGGCGGTTTGCAAGGTGCAGGGGATGACCGTACCTTCGGTGATCACCATGTCGGGATTCTGCATCACAGTCGCTCTTTCCCCACTCAGGACGGTGGGCTTCAGCCGGGCCGCCAGAGGTGAATTGTCGGGAGAAGGCACCCGCGAGCCACCACCCCCTCCTCCCGGTCCAACTCCGGGTATCGCGGGCGATACTGCTGGAACACGAGGTAGTGCGGCGCCCTCGCCAGAAAATGCCATGATTGGGGCGGAAGCCGGCGTCTGCTGGTTGGACAACCCAAGGAATTGCGGCTTCGGCGCGGCAGGCGCCGGGAGGGTCCCGGCGGGCTGCCCGGGTTTGGACGCCGATGATGGTGGCTCGGCGAATTGTTCACCACCATTCGAATAGAGAGCCTGCTGAGCGGACGGCTGATGCCCGGCCTTATGGCTGTACATCGCGTTGAACCAGATGAACCCGAGCGCCAGAACGCCAACGAGACCCATCAGCCCGAACTTCGTGCCCGTGCTCAGCTCCCGGCGCTGGGGGCCGGCGACGGGCGAGCGGCCGTCATCGACTGGCGACGGCCGACCTCCGGGTGGCAGCCGCTCGCTCACGGCGCCGCACCTGTGCCATTATTTCCACCACCGGTCCCGGCATTGTCGATGACCCTTGTGACCCGCGGACTTGTCGTGCCGGTGCCCGGATTGCCGCCTACCGTATCGAAGCCGAGATTGTAGATGTTCAGGACGGTGTTGCCATCACGCAACCTGAACTCACGCTCGGTCTGGCCGATCTGCACCGTGCTGCCCTTGACCGAGTAGTCGGCGGTTGCCTCCTTGCCATCCGGGTTGATTACGAAGATCGCCGGGATGCGTGCATTGCCGCCAAATTGCAGCACGGTGGAATAGCCATTGTCCCAGACCGCGAGTGGCGCCAGCCCGCGGTTACCTTGCGCGACGTATTTGTAGTTACGCGGCCCGGCAAAAGGGTTGGTGCGCTCCGCGTTGAGGATCGAAAGTGCCGCGGTATGCGTTGCCTTCTCCAGCGCCAATTCGTTGAGCCGTTCTACCTTCGCGGCCTCTGCCGCTGCCCGTGCCGCCGCGGCGGCAGCCGCGTCCGCGGGGTAGGTAAACTGAACCGAATAGAAAACGCCATCCGTTCCATTCGCGGTGGTAGGGCTCTTCGCCGTCTCGATCTCGAACACATAGCGCCGCAGCGAACCGTCCTGACGCTGGGTCAGGACGATGATTGGCTGAAGCGCCAAGGCGGTACTCGGTTTCAGGAACAGGTAATTGCCTTTCGGCACGGCAGCCAGGTGGAGGGAATCCGTTTCCGCGAGAGATGTGACGGTTTCGGTGGGCGCAAAGCTGATGACCATCGTGTCGCCAACGATGGTGGAAAGATGCACCACCTGGCCGGGATTGTAAGCCACATAGCGCATACGCGTGTCGTACCGTCCGCTGACTGGTATCTGGTCGGCACCGGCTTGTAACGGTTCAGCGACCAACGCAAACGCATCGACAAGCAGCAGGCCGGAAAGGAGAAGGGTTCTGGCCCGGCTCATGGCGCCGTGTCCTCTTCCGTTTGGTAGCTGGTGACGATGAGGCCGCTGGGATCACTGAGCCGATCGGAGGCAGGCATTGTGCCGACCTGCTGGAATTGGATCGTGGCCGTCCATGTCGTTGTCACCGCGGCATTGGTTTCGACCTCGAAAATCCGCTCATATCGCACCTGGGCAACGTTCGGCCCGATCAGCGCCACCGAGATCGGCTCGACGGTGAGTACGCCATTCTTGCCGACCGTCACCTGCGGCGATTGTGGGTTTGGATAGTTGAACCATTGCTGATAGGCTGTGCGCGTCGTAGCATCGGACATACCGGAGACAATATCGTACCGGTAGCGCGCGGTGTCGTAGGAATAGCCCTCCCGCATCTGCACATATTGCCAGAGTGCCGCGCGGATCACGGCTTGATCCGTGGAAGGCGGCAGCGTCGAAAGCGCAACAGAATCATCGATCGTGCCATCCGGCCTGATCATAAAATATACCGGCACGAGCTTTGTTAGCGGCAGCATGGACGCCACCGACCAGGCAAGTCCGATATTGGCCAGCATGGATATCCCAAGTGCAACCAGGGCGCCTTTCGAGAGGAGCCGCGCGGAGCGCGCCCGTGCCTCCTGGAACGACTGGACTTGCCTGTAATGACGCTCCAGCAGCGGCGCCGTGATGGGAAATGTACCAGACTGGTCCGGCATTCCTCCCTCCTACCGGTTCACGACCGCGGGCGGCGTGACAAGATCGTGGGCCGTGGGCTGCCAGTGCCCAACATTTAGCGGGAATAGCGGACCTGACGCGACTGCAAGAGGGTCACCATTCGAGCAACCCGCTAAAAGCACAAATGTTGCAACCACCAACATGGCCCGGAGCATCTATGGCCTCCCCGGTATGGGACGCGACCGGCCTTCGCGCACGGCTTGCACAACCCGTGTTGCCTGCATGGCGGCAACACCCATGCCCAACGGACTCACGGAGATGCCCCCGCCAAGAAAGCTCGCAACCGCCGGCAAAAACGTACAAATCAAGCTGCCCAAGGTCAGGAACGCGACATATTGGATGCAGATAGCGATTGTCTCCGCCGTCGACGCTCCTTGAAGCCCGGTCATGCTGGAATTGAAATAAGTATTGTCGCCGTTGACGATAATGCTGAGAACGATATCGATCAGAAGGGTCAGAATTGTAAGCCCGATCAGTTTTCCGATAAAACGGTCGGCCACCCCTCTCGTCGCGGAAAACAAATAACCGAGAAGCAGGAATGGTCCGATCGAAACAATGACGTCGATCATGATCCGCGTCGCTTCGTATATCAGGAAAGTAAGCCCGATCGGGAAGACAAGAAAGCTCTGCAAAATCGCCAGCTCGACCGAGTAGAGAACATTGTAGAAATTCATGTTCTTCTCACCGGCCCAGAATAGCTCGATGCCTTCATTCCAAATGGCGTCGAACTGATGGGCTGTGGGCTGCGTACCGGTGACGCCCAAGAATGTGGATGCCAGCCAGTCGGGAATTCCGGTAGTGAAGAGGGAGACAATATATTCATTATATAATGTCGTAGACATAAGAAGGCCGACGACGAGGCTTACGCTGATCACGCGCGTAATCCCGGTGCGAGCGCCGACATCGCCGCGCATCACAAGAATGCCGGTGACGATGATCCATAGCACCACCACGGCGGTCAGCGGCCCTTGGATGGCGGACATTGCGGCATTCACCGTGGCTTCCATACCGTTGGTGAAGGGCAGTTGCACAGTCTGATCGAATGTATAAAACGGTGCATAATTATCCGCGCTGGGCATGGTCTATCTCACGGTGATTTAGGGTTCTGATCGTTGCCGGCGGCCGCATTCGCGGCGGCGGCATTCTTCATGTCATTGATCGAAAGCTGAAGATCTGCCGACTGGGCATTCTCGCAGGCTGCCGGGGAAATGCTCGCCGCATCACCCGCACATCGTTTTTCGTCCTGCCTCAGCACATCGGGATGGGTGACGTACCAGGCTGCGGTATGAACAGGCTCCATGGGAATGCTATCAGCCGCGATGGCTGGAGGCGCCGAAACAGAGCGCGGTGACCGGTTGTTATATGAAATCAGGATCACTGCTCCGCCGCCGATAGCGATCGCCAAGACGCCAACGGTGATTTTGGTTGCAAGAGACGTCATCATTGCTCCGCTCCATTTTCAGCGGCGGCCTGCTGCATCACCGCGATACCATTCGTCATATCCTCGACGAACTGCTCGTGCGCCTGCTGCCGTTCCGACTCAGCCTGCTCCATCGCAAGCACCTGGAGATTTTGGGCTTGCGCCTGTTGCGCCTGCACGAATTGGGATTCCGCGGCAATGCGGCCGTTGATCGCATCTACTTGTGTGATGGACGTAGCGGCGTTCAGATCGGATTCCAAATTCGGCAATTGTTGCAGCCGCTGCTGGATCGCCGAGAGGTTCGTGGAGGCGACCCCCTCGATATTGGCGATGGCCTGCGCATTTTCATTGAGCTGCGTGCTGGCTAGCGAGCCATCCGTGGACGTATAGACGTGGTTCTGATTGAAATAGGTCGTGGCCGCGCCCGAGCCGGCAGTCGTACCACCGATCAAACCTGACAAAGAGTTCGTCAGTGGCATCGGATTTTCCAGCGTCTGATTCTCTAAACCGGATGCCATACCGAGAATGTCCGTGGGATTGGTAAACATCTCATAGGTCTGCTCAAGCTGGGTGAGCTGTGCCTTCAACTGCTCCACCGCGATGATCGATTGCGCCGCAGTCTGTAGATTCTGCGCGAGATTAGCAGCGTCGACGACCGGAATCTGAGCGCTCGCTTGTCGCGCACACGTCAGAGCGGCAAACAGAAGAAAGATCGTGAACCAGATTCTTCCCACCATTCCTCTCCTCAATCCATTGCTTGGCGATAGCGCCGCATGAAT
Organism: Pseudomonadota bacterium; assembly: GCA_018971725.1. Lineage (GTDB taxonomy): Bacteria > Pseudomonadota > Alphaproteobacteria > Acetobacterales > Acetobacteraceae > Acidocella. The sequence continues at coordinate 15,743 of JAGXAE010000021.1, forward strand.
TCCGGCAGCCAATGATCGGGGTTCTCGCCCAATTGGCGGCGCAACTCCTCGGCTAGCCGGACGGTGTTCGCACGGCCCGAGAGAACCGCGACGAATTCCGGCAATTCACTCAGATCAAATTCACAGATGACGCTCCCCTGCTCCCGCTTGAGCAGAAATCGGCGCTTTCCGACGGCCAAATCCTCGCGCACCGCGCGATACTCTCCCTCGGTACATTTGAGACCGTTGATATAGGTATCCCGGTCGGCTGTTGGCGACGCAAACATGATTTTCGTCTGGCACTGCGCCACAATCGAGGGGCCGAGTGGGCTTTCCAGTATGTGCTCCGGCATCTGCAGAGCGAGGAATACGGCCCCGTTGCTTTTTCGTACCGTGAGCAAAAGATCATCTACGACGGCGGCGAATTGCGGATTTTTTAAGTAAAATCGAAATTCGTCGATGCTCAGCACGACGCGCCTGCCGTCGAGAATCTGCGTGACTCGATATAGAAGATAGGTACCCGCCGGGGCACAAACTTCATCATGCTCAAGGAGCTGGGTCATATCAAAACCGGTGATCGCCTCATCGATCGTGACCTCGTCCGCGTCCTCGTCGAAGGCCCAGCCAAGCGCATTGCCGCGGCACCATTTCTCCAGGCGGGGACCAAGCCCCATCGGATCGGAATGACCGAGGAATTCGCGCAAGCCTGCGAGTGACCGAAGCTCGATTGGCATGCTCAACTGCCTGGCGATGGCGCGCTCAAGCCGCTTCTCCTCGTCCGGGCTGAGGGAGCCCTTCCCGTCGCTCCGGACGAGGGCGATGATCCACCCCCGCAGAAAATCTCGGTCAGCTTCGCTATCCTTGAGACCACGCAGCGGTGCCATGCCGGACGCCTGGCCCCGGCGCAGTTCCAGATAAGTCCCACCGCTGGCGCGGACCAGCAGCTCACCGCCTCGGTCCTTATCGAAGAACACGACTGAGCCGCGCGTCCCGGAGAGCGCGTTCTCCTCAATGAGTGCCTGCTCGAACATGGCAAGCAGAAACATCAGCAAAGCTGTCTTGCCCGAGCCGATCGGGCCGAAGAAAATCGTCATCGCCACATCGGCGACATGCGGTACATAATCGTACGCGGTCCCGCCATCGGTGCGGAACCGGGCGATGGCGCGGCCCCAATGCCCACTCTTCTCACCCGCGGGAAAGTTGTCGAAACTGGAGAGCCCGGCAAAGTTGCGCGCATTGATCGCGCCTGGCCGGGTCCGCCATTCGACATTACCTGGCAGTTGCGACCAGAACGCAGCTTCCAGCCCAAGCCGCTCTTCAACCACGACGGCTCCGGAATCGGCAAGCCGGCCTCGTGCCTTTCCCGCGCGATCCTCAACTTCGGAAAGGCTGTCACCATAGACCGCCAGCGAGAGGTGATGCACCCCCATGACGAATTCATTCGAGGCAAGTGCATCTGCGGCCTCCTCGAGCCCAGCGATCTGGCTTGTGGCTTTGTCCTGGGCGCTCACCATCTGCGCCGATTTCAGCGAGAGCTTATCCTGGGCCTGGGCACGGGTAACAAAGCCGAAGGACTGAGACAAAACGAGCGGGAATGGTGCCGAGAGCAAGGTGTTAAGCATCCCTGGCCGTGTGCGCGCCGGATATTCCCGGAACGAGAAGATGCTCCCGAACAGGCTCTTATCAGGAGCGCGTATCTCGATACCTCGGCGCCCGCAAATCACCCGGTCAGTATAGATCGAAGCACCAAGGTGGCCGGAAACGATCGGCACGGGCAAAGGCCGGCCAGTTATGATAAGCCGCAGCACCTCGGCAATCTCCGAGAACATGACCCCATCGTGCTCATAAACACCGAGACGGCGCAGCCGGAATCCGTCCAAGCCGTTCGCCAGCATGAACCACTGGTCCTCCAGTTCACGCGCCACGCCATCGGCAACCTCCCAAGACCTTTGGCTCATCCTTGACCAGGCCTTTCCAAAACCGGTGCCAAGGAGATTGCGGGGGGACACCAGCAGGCTGATAAAATAATCGTTTCGGAAGAGGCGTTCCGCCAGCACCGATTTGCGATATGCCGTATCAAGCGCGACAGCGAACCCCGAACGGAAATGCTGAGGCGGCTCAGGTGACGTATCCGCACGCCGAACCAGATGCGTATAGATCGTAATGTTGTCGTCCGCGATGTTTCGATAGACAGTGTTGAGCAGCCGTAACCGTGCATTGCGCGCCGCATGGTCCGCCATCTCGAACGGCTGTCCTTCGATATACGCCACCGACAGCAGCGCGCCCGTATCCAACAGAACGGTCTGAGGACCAATATGCCCGACATAAGGCAGATATTTGGCGGCACTGCGCTCCGTGTTTCCGCTATCACCGAGCATCGATCATTCCCCGGCCGCGCTTGCCAATACGGATAGGGTTTGGCGACACGGAGGCGCCACCCCATCTCATGCTGTCGACCGACCTGCCTGCCGTACGAAGGTAAAGCAGCACCACGCCCACCGCGTTATAGTCACGGGCAACAAGCTCTCGCGCTGTCAACCAGAGTGGCAGCATGATAGTAAGATAAAGCGGATTTTTAACCAACACGACGATCAACCCGGCGAGCATCAGGAGGATTGCGCCGACTGCCAGCGGCACCCCCATGAACATCGCCGGCCGTGTCGCGGCCAGATAGAGGGTGTCGGTCTCAAGCGGTTCCATCTCAGCCGCCACCGGTCAGAGTTGAGCCAAGATAGGACGCGCCGAACATGATGACGATACCGCCGATAATCCCCGCGATTATGCCGAGTGACGCACGCCCGAACATGAACAGGAATCCAATACCGATGATGCCAAGCACGGCGATCGTTTCACCGAAGGGCCCGAGAATAAAGGTGCAGACATTGTTGATCATGGTCTGAGGGCTGGCACCGCCTGTGACCGTCTGCGCGTAAGCCAATGCAGGGACTCCAAATGTGGCGATCACCGCCACGAAACGTCGCAATACAGGCCGATGAGACCAGGAAGAGGTTGCATTTGTCCGGACGAATTTGCTCTCGATCATGCTTACCTCATCGATGTGGGGTTTAAGGGCTCGCCGCCATACATCGCGGCAAGTTTCTGAGGCTTGACGGCGGGCGACGGCGCATTGAGATCGATCAGCCACGGCGCGCCATGTGTTTGCGCGTAGACGCCGTCTGCCGATATATTCCATGGGGGCGGTATGTCTGTTCTTGTCGTCTCTCTCTGCAATTCATGTGGCGCGGGCAACTCTTGCTTCCCGGCATCATCCAACACCCTTCGGACATACCCATTCATGATACCCTTCAACGGCGAACCGGTATTGTAGCGGGAGAGTGCCATCAGCAGGGCCGCTTGCTGATCGGCACTGGTATTTCCGCCGCCATAGGCTGCTTGTAGAACAGCCGCCCCACCGGCAAGCGACGCACAAGGATTGAGCGCGCTTGTTATCGTCATTCCCAATGCACCAAGATTGGCCGAGTTGATTTGCATCAGGCCGATATCGACGGAATCGCCCGACTCGATCCATTTCTTGGCTTGCTTATCGGCCAAATCAAAACTTCCCAGCTTCTCGGCCTGGCCGGTTGTGTCGTTATGCAATGCCCAAGGATCGAGATCACTTTCGGTCCTGGCAACCGCCTCAAGTGTCTTGACCGGAACTCCAGGTGCGCAGCGCGATGCCAACGCGGTGAATTCGTTTGATGATAGAGGAGCAGCAGATGCGAGGAACGGAATGGCACAGAACACCATTGTAACTTCTACAGCGACGAGCAAGATGTCCATCCGCCAATAGGCTCCCGCGTTTGATACAGCGGCTAGCTTTGTCCTCCTACTGTTATCTTGTCCGGTTTGCATCGTTATCCTCACAAGACAAGCCAAATTGTAAGCCATTTGGCACTGACATTCATAAAGTCCTCAGATTTTCCAACATGATTCAGATTTTCTGTCATCATAAACCGCTAGATTCGATAACATGATCGCTCTTACCATCTCGAGCTTCGCAGCTTCCTTTTTAAAGCAAAAATGTCAAATGCTTTTGTAAAATCAAGAAAAGAATGTCTATCAGAATTGCCCGAAAATATTCGAGCTTCTAAATAAAAATGCAGAGCGATTCGTAACCAACTTGTCAGTACTGGTGGCACTGCTCTCGACACCATTTCTTACGGGCCCGAAAGCGCAATGGCGTCGTACCTGTTAGCTTCCTGAAATTCAGGGTCAAATGGCTCTGCCCAGAAAACCCCACTTCAAGGGCAATTTCCGCAATCGGCATTTTGGTTTCGAGTAGAAGTTCCTTTGCACGATGAATCCGCCGCTCGATCAGAAAATGGTGCGGTGCCAAACCGGTCTCTGCCTTGAAGACATCACTAAAATGATGAACGCTAAAGCCTACAACGGAAGCAAGTGTTCGAAGCCTGACGTCTTCGCCGAGGTGGGATTCGATATAATCCACAGCCCGGCGCAGACGTACCCCTCTCATTCCACCAATCGTGCCATGAAAATTATCCGTTGGTTGAAAACTATCAGCTCGACAACTTACGCGTTCGGCGTCAGCCATGTTCATGTGACTTGACATGAGAAGAGTCTTGCATGGCGTGGTCACGCATTTTTCCCAACTGAGTCTCGGAGACCTCCCACAACCCAACGGCGAGGCCGTCAGGATTCCCGCGAGCATGTGCCAGCTGGTCAGGCTCCCAACCGACGCACCGGTAGATTTTCATCATCCGCATCTCGTGCACACTGATGATATGTTCGATGCCCGATCTCAGCGCCAGTGCGCATAATTCGATTAATAGTTCAGAAGCCACCGTTTGGCAGAGATCGATATCGCTGGTAGAATTTTTAGGGTGAATACAAAATTTCGTGCATTCCCAGGCGGTCGGACACCTGAAATCTACCGGAACATCGAAAAAATCCTTGAATTCATTTTGCAAAATCGTATCATCGACCGTCGGCAAAAGCCTCAATGAGCCGGCAACGTTACCAGAGTTGTCAGCGGAAATGAGATAGACAGGATCACCTGCCTCGTCATATCTATCGACTTCTCGACCTTCACTGACGGAAATATCCGGGCTATACATTTCGTGAAAGACAACTGCCCGGCCACGAAACATCTGATCGAAGACATGATGATGCGTATCGAGATCTGCTTTGGTGAGTATTGCAATCATAGCAACCACCTCCACACCAGAGATTTGCAAACATGAGGCCATTCGACAATCTTCTAAAACAGAAGATTGACAAATGCCCTTATATGTGCATCACCATCCTTCAATGCACCAGAACAAGACCATCGCCTCACCTTCCTTTCATGAGGATGATCATTTTCTGTCCATGGTTATGAAGATTATCCGCAAACTCCAGGGCAGGGTCTACAAGACGATAAAGCGGCGTCAGTTGTAGATGACCTGCGGATCGATAATTTCGCGGTGGATAAGCTTCGCGATCGCCTGATGAGAAGTCGCGCATTTAAGCTTGCAGCAGGCTGAGCGAAGATACATTCGAACAGCGTCATCCGTAATTCCAAGATGCTCTGCCGTACGTTTCGGTGCGAAGCCATGCGCCATCAATTCCAAGCATTGCAACTCTCTGGGAGATAATGCGGCACCATCGTCTGTTGACCGATAGCCGCTCAAAATGCAGGCCCGATCATGCAAGTAGGAGGCGAAGGTCTGGAATTCCCGGATGTAAGTTCCGCGTACGCGCTGCCAGTTCTTTACGGATTTGTTCGAGGTGATCGTGAGGAGGCCGCGTTCGCCTGCAGCCGCGCGGATCGGCAACGTGACCCCATGACGGCCTACCTCGAAGCGATCGGCTTGCTTAAAAAACTCACGGGCTTCCTTCGACTCATGATCGACGTCCGACCAATCCACCGGCAGAGAATTCTTACGACCGGCAAGAACCACCGGATCGATGCGAAAATAGTTCCCGGCCTTGTAACGCTCTACCCACTCAGGGCTGTAAGTTGGAATCAGAATTGGGTTGGCCGGTACGCCACCTGGAATGTGAACGGCATGATACACGATATGTGCTAGTCCGTACGCAACTCTCATTTCCGCAACGATCGCTGACAAGTCATCGAGGCTTGCCGCCGTCGTGATCCTGCACAAAAAATGGTCAAAATCCGGAAGCTCTCTGAATTCGACACTCATTAATTTAGACCCCACCGCGTTACGCGAATGCCCGGGCTCGTCTCAGGCGGCTGAGCTGCTTTCCAAAACTATGGCTCCGGCACCGGTTTCACCAAGACGACTTGCTATTCGCAAAGCGCCTTTTGATGATGCAACCTCTACTTATGGGCAAGAATAGGTGGCGGCAAATGCAATTTATAGTGGTGTAAAATTCTTCATGTCATCGTTAATAAATGTTAATCGCAATAAGTTCGTGGGTTGTCGTCATGTGCCCGGATCTAGGTGTTTGGCACGCAGGCGCCAAGGCGGATATCAATTATACCTAACCGCAGGCAAAACCGGTGGCGCCTATCGCGAACACACATCTCGTTCACAGCCCGGCGCCCCTTACAAGTACCTGCCATGGCCTCAGGGCATCATCAGCCTTGAGGGAGCGCGCTCTGCAAGAGCGTTCCCTTCAATCTCGCGGCTTGACATCCGGCGTATTATCTCGTCCGCATGTTCGCCGAAATCGATGGTAGGCGGTGGACCAGAAGGAAACCAAGAAACAGGCAGAACCGCGATGTAAACATAGCTGGCTTGTCTTTCCGCATAGCGAGGTGTCAAGGGGGCGTCCATTTTTCTGGGCGACCTCGATACGACTAGTCAACGATAGAAAAAGCACCCGCTAGGGTTCCTTGGTCTATGAGAGAAACACTCTAAAACGCAACAAATTGGTGGTGGAAAAGAGCCGCGAAATGGGCCGCGATTTAGGGGCCGAAAAAGAGCCGCGAACAGCCGCGATATGAGCCGCGGTAAAAACCTGTTTAGTTGACGTGGAACTTCGCAAGGATAAGGGTTTTGGCACCCTCCGCATGAGTCTATGGCATGCCGAAAAGACGCGAACCCTCAGACGACGAAATCTCCGCATTGGCAAAAGAACTTCACGGCCTTTGGCGGCGTAGTGAAGCCCTGCGGCCTTGGTTGCGAAAACACCGGCAGATGATCCTCGATCTCGTCCACGATGATTGGTCCTGGGCGGCTATGGCGAAAGTCTTCTGCAAGGCGGGTATCAAATATAAAGCCGGAAAAGGCCAGGATTGGCATGCGGAAGGGCTGCGGCGCGAGTTTGTTCGTGCGGCGATTCCCCTCAAACGTGACAAAAATCCGGAAAACGTGACAGACAAAAGAGGAAAAGCGCCAATTAATACGTCAGGCGGCGAGGCAGAACGAGCCGTGCCGGACGCGACCGATTCACCGCCCACCGTAACGCCTCACACGACGTCTTACGCGCGTGACCGGTTTGGCATGTCCGATGCGCAGGCTTTCCCGGCCGCGCCGGTCTTCAAGGCCTTTTCGCTGAAGAGACAAGAGCCCCCGCCCGAGCTGTCGCCGGCCGCAATCGAGGAGAGAGACGTCGTCCGGAGACGGATATTCGGAAAATAGCAAAGGAACGCCACCATGCCTGATGTGAATCCCGATGCCCCTAAGTTCAAGCTGGAGCCGCCAGGGTCTCCGCCCCGGTTCACACCGGGCGGCGATAGATTCTCAGGCAAGGACATCGATTTCGCCAGCCTCTCGCCGCAGGCCGAAGCCGAGCCAACAATCGAAAGCGGCATCGATCTCTCGGGCAAAACCAAGATCGTATTCGCCGCGGGACGGGGCAAAACCGGCAAGACCACCTTGCTGCGCTGGCTCGCGGAAATCTCGGAATCCCGGCAGGGGCGAGCCATCCTTGCCGATATTGACCCCAGCAATGCCAGCTTTTCCAGGTATTTCCATGATGTCGCAAAGCCACCGACCGATCATCCGGCCGGGGTCGCGCGCTGGCTGCAGCAACTC
>JAGXAE010000022.1 GCA_018971725.1 Pseudomonadota bacterium
CAGCCCCTACCAGCCCCGCCAGAGCATGGATGAGGAGGCGCTGAAGGAACTCGCGGATTCCATCGCCCAGCGCGGCATTTTGCAGCCCTTGCTGGTCCGCCCCAAACCCGGCGCGCCGGGCCATTACCAGATCATCGCCGGGGAGCGCCGCTGGCGCGCCTCGCAACAGGCCAGGCTACACGAAATCCCCGTGCTGGTGCGCGACTTATCGGACGCGGACGCCATGGCCGCCGGCCTGGTCGAAAACCTCCAACGCGAAAACCTGAACGCGGTGGAGGAGGCCGAGGGCTATAAACGCCTGACCGAGGAGTTTAATCTCAGCCACGACAAGTTGGGCGAAGCGGTCGGCAAATCCCGCAGCCACATCACCAATGTCATGCGCTTGTTGCAGCTTCCGCCGCTGGTGCAGGATTTGCTGCGCAATGGGCAGCTCACAACCGGCCACGCCAAGGCGCTGCTCGGCCACCCAAATCCGGCCGCCGCCGCGCAGGAGGTCGTGAAGCGCGGCCTTTCCGTGCGGCAGACCGAGGCTCTGGCGAAAAATCTTGGCCGCTCCATCATGTCCCAGGCCGCCACCCATCCGCCCCGGGAGCACCAGGCGGAGCACGGCGAAATCGCCGCTCTGGCCGACAACCTCTCCGAACGGCTGGGGCTGCGGGTGGACATCAAATACAACGGCAAGGGCGGCACGCTCACCCTAAATTACGCCGATCTGGACCAGCTGGACTCGCTTCTGGCGTTGCTGGGCAGGTAGCCCCGGGGGATCTTCCACGTGGAACATTCCATTCAGCCTGGCACCATGTTCCACGTGGAACATTTTCTCCTCCGCCCGCTCATATGTTCCACGTGGAACATATGCCGGCAAATTCACCATTAACGCGGCATTATAGAGTTTCCGCCATCCTTTTGCCTGATCTCGCCTCCCGCATTGTTGCGCGGCGTCTTGCGAAAAGGAACCGTCTATGAATGCCCTGCGCCGGCTGTCCATCACCTGGCAGTTGACCCTTTTATTCTTATTCGCCCTGGGGCTTATCGCCTCCTGCGCCACTGCCTCCGTCGTGCAATCCTTCCGGTTGGAAATGGCCGCCAAGCAAGCGCGGGTTCTGGCCATTGACGATGCCGCCAAATCCATCGTCGAATATTACGTAACCCAGGCGCAAAGCGGTGCCATCACCACCGCCGCCGCCCAGCGGGAGGCGCTCAACGCCATCGGCGCGCTGCGGTATGACGGCCAGAACTACGTGTTCGTCTATACTGACGACGGAACCGTGCTGGCCCATTACAATAAAAGCCTTATCGGCACGAACCGGCTGAACGCGACCGATGCCGATGGCAAGGCGTACCTGCCCGCCATGCTTCAGGCCGCACAGGCCGGCAAAGTGTATTTCCAGCATTACCGGTTTCCGCGCACGGAAGGCGGCATGCCTGAACCCAAACTCAGCGCCATGGTCGGCATCCCTGAATGGGGCTGGGCGCTCGGCACCGGCGTTTACGTCAACAGCGTCTATGCGGCGTTCACAGACCATATCGAAGAATTGGCCGCCATTTTCGTGCCTTTGCTGGCCCTATACCTCGCCGGATCGCTTTTCGCCTGCCGGCAAATCTCCGCAATGCTGCAGGAATTAAGCCGGGCGATGCGCCGCCTTGCCGGCGGCGAGCTTGAAACAAAAATCCCCTGCATGGACCGGACGGACGAACTTGGCACCATGGCGGCGGCCCTGGCCAGCTTCCGCGAAAACGCCGGGCAGAAACGCCAGCTAGAGGCTGAGGCGGAATCAGCGCGCCGCGCGGCGGAATCCATGCGCCTTACCCGCGAGCAGGACGAGGCGCGGCAAGCGGCTGAGCAGGCGGATGTGATGCGGCGGCTAGGTGTGGGGCTTGGCCGGTTGGCGGAGGGCGATCTGGTCTCCCATCTGGATACGACTTTTCCCGCCGCTTACGAAAAACTGCGGGGGGATTTCAACGCCGCCCTGAGCCAGCTTCAGGAAACGATGCAATCCATCGGTGAAAACGCCTTCGGCGTGCGCCGTGGCGCCTCGGAGATGATGCGCGCGGCGGACGATCTTGCCAAACGCACGGAGCACCAGGCCGCCGCGCTGGAACAAACCGCCGCGGCCCTGAGCAGCGTCACCGGCACGGTGAAGCAGACTGCGTCCGACGCGGAAGCCGCGCTGAAAGTCGTCAACGCCACGCATGACGGCGCCGCGCGCTCCGGCGTGGTGATGCGCGAGGCGGTCAGCGCCATGAGCGAGATCGAAACCTCGTCTCGCCAGATCGGCAATATCATCGGTGTGATCGACGAAATCGCCTTCCAGACTAATTTGCTGGCGCTAAATGCGGGGGTTGAGGCCGCGCGGGCGGGCGATGCCGGGCGCGGTTTCGCGGTCGTGGCAACCGAGGTCCGGGCCTTGGCGCAACGCTCGGCGGCGGCGGCGAAGGAGATCAAATCCCTCATCTCCACCTCCGGCACGCAGGTGCAAACCGGAGTGCGGCTTGTGGGTGAAACCGGCGCGGCGCTGGAACATATTGTCGATCAGGTTAGCGCCCTTAACAAAATGGTGGGCGGAATTGCCCACTCAGCACAACATCAGGCAACCGGGCTGGCCGAGGTGAACACCGCCATGGAGCAGATGGATCAGACAACGCAGCAAAACGCGGGCATGGTGCAGCAGGCCACCGCCGCCAGCCATGCGCTATCAAGCGAGGCCGAAATGCTAGAAGCGTTGCTCAGCCGGTTCGACATTGGCGCAACCGAGCCTCTGAGGCAGACAGCACCGCCGCGCCCGGCGCCGGTTGCCGCGCCTGCACCCAGGCCCATACCAGTGAAGTCTCCGGTGAAGTCATCCAACCTGGCTGGCAGTTTCAAGAAAATGCCGGTTAACGACGACGATTGGGACGAATTTTAAGCCCATATGTTCCACGTGGAACATATCGCGGCGGTTTAACGGCTCCTCGTGGCGTTGCGGGCCCGCGCCGCCAGGCCCAGCATGGTCTGGCGGCAATAATCCTGGTCGGGGATATGGGTGGTCTTGCAGGCGGTTTCCGCTGCCAGCGCCGCCGCCAGCGCCTGGTTAACCGCCGGCAGGCTCCATAGCCGCAGCATTTTCTGCACCATCGGCTGGCGTTTGAAAAACACCGGCGGGCGCATGGCTGAGATCGCCTCCTGGGCAGACGCGCCATCCGCCATCGCCCCCGTCGCGACCCGCAGGCGCAAAAGCTCCGAGAGCAGCACGCGGATCAGCCCGACCGGCGAAGCGCCTTCCTCATAGGCTAAAGAGAGCGCTTTGTCCGTGGCGGCGGAATCGCCCGTCAGCGCCGTGTCTATGGCGTCGTTCATTGAGGTGTCGCCGCCATCCGCGAGGATGGAGGAAACATCCGCCAGGGATAATGTTTTCGCCGCGCCGGCATAAAGGGTCAGCACTTCCAGCGCCTGGCCCAGCGGGCCTTCCTCGCCGGAGAGATTCTGCGCCGCCCAGCTTGCCGCATCCGGCTCAATGCCCACGCCCTGCGCCCGCAGCCTCGCGGTGATCACTTGCGGCAGCCGCGCCGCATCAACCGCGTAGCAAGCGATGCTGGCCACTTCTGGAGATTTCTCGGCCAGGGCGCGAAGTTTGGATTTTGGCGTCAGCTCTCCAGCTTCAAGAATCACCAGCCCGCCGGAGGATGATTCCGTTAATTTTTCTAACGCCTTGACAATTGACTCATGCGCATCCCGCACCCGCACCACGCGCTGCCCGCCGGTGAGAGAGGCCGCCGAGGCTTCCGCCAGCAGCGCGTCAGCCGAAGGGTTGGAAAGCTCGGCAAAACGGAACGGGTCGTTTAGTGCCCCCGGCACCGAGCGCGCCAGCATTAACCCGCGTTCAGCCACCAACCCGGCATCCGGCCCGTGCAGCAGAACCAGCGGAACGGATGGCGCTTTTAAAAACCCGTCAACCCGGCCCGCATCCAGCTTCATGAACTGGGGTGGGCGCGGAACCAGGCAGCAAGCTGTGTGGTGATCTGCCCGGCGATTTCATTGGCCAATTGCTGGTTCACCGTTTCCGTCTCCAGATTGGAGGCGAAATATTGCTGGTCGATCACGTTCAGCGCGTCCATGGCCGTGGCATTGCCAGAGGCAAGAACCTGGTTCGGGTTGCCGATGGGGGTAAGTTTCCAAATGGCGGTGGCGTTGAACCGGTCGCGGGTGGAGGAACTGTCCTCCTGAATGCCGATCAAATTCTGGTTGATGGTGTAGGAAACCGAAAGCGAATAGAGCTCGGTCGTCGGTGCGCCGTCGGTATAGAGCTGCTGTTGCAGGGTCTCGCGCAGCATCTGGCCGGTGCGGTTGGGGATGTTTTGCACCTGCACCGTATCCAGCCCGGCCGTGGCGGCCTGCCCCTGCGCGCCGCCGTAAAGCGGGGCGAACCCGCAACCAGACAGGGCAAGCAGCGCAAAAGCGGCAAAAGACTTATTTGACCACAAAGTTCACGATCCTACCGGGCACATAGATTTGCTTCACAATGGTCTGCGTACCTATTGTGCCCGCCACGGCCTGCTTGGCAAGCGGGATCGCGATATCCTCACCCGCGCCCGCCGGAACCAGGATGGTGCCGCGCAGCTTGCCGTTCACCTGCACCGCCACGGTGAGTTCATCCACCACCAGCAAGGCCGGGTCGGCTTTCGGCCAAGACTGTTGCGCGGCCAAGCCTGTGCCGGGGCGCAGCTTGGCGAATAGGTGCTCGGCCAAATGTGGCACCAGCGGGCTGGCGAGACGCACCAGAATTTCCATGGCCTCGAACCGGGCAGCCTGCATATCCGGCGTTTCAGCCGGGGCGGCCACGGCATTCAGAAGCTCATAAAGCCGTGCCACGGCGAGGTTGAAGGCGAAGCTTTCCAGCGCGTGGGTCACAGCCTCGATCGAGCGGTGGGCGAGTTGGCGGAGCTTTTTGGCGTCCGGCCCGTAGCTTTCCACGGAGGCGTTGCCGGATTTGGCAATTTCCTCACCCACGCGGGCGAGGCGCTGCAGGAAGCGGAAAGAGCCCTGCACGCCATTCTCGGTCCATTCCACATCACGCTCGGGCGGATTATCCGAGAGCACAAACCAGCGCGCCGTATCCGCGCCGAATCGCTCCACGATGGCACCGGGGTCCACCGTGTTGCGCTTGGATTTGGACATTTTCTCCACACGCCCCACCGTAACCGGCGCGCCGGTGGCTTTCAGTACGGCGCCATCGGCGGTGCGGGTGATCTCCTCCGGGTAAAGCCAGTTTCCCGCTTCATCCTTGTAGGATTCATGCGTGACCATGCCCTGGGTGAACAGCCCGGCAAAAGGCTCGTCCACCGCCACATGGCCGGTTTTGTGCATGGCGCGGGTGAAGAAGCGGGCATAGAGCAGATGCAGAATGGCATGCTCAATGCCGCCCACATACTGGTCCACCGGCAACCAGTAATTGGCGGCGTCCAGATTGGTAGGCGTCTCGGCATGGGGCGCGGTGAAGCGGGCGAAATACCAGGAACTGTCGATAAAGGTATCGAACGTGTCGGTCTCACGTGTAGCCGGCTTGCCGCAGGCGGGGCAGGTCACATGCCGCCAGCTGGGGTGATGATCCAGCGGGTTGCCGGGTTTCTCGAAGGTCACGTCCGCGGGGAGCCTGACGGGCAGCTGATCGGCGGGAACCGGTTGCGGACCGCAGCCCTCGCAATGGATCACCGGGATCGGGCAGCCCCAATAACGCTGGCGGGAAATGCCCCAATCGCGCAGGCGCCAGTTTTGCACCGCCTTGCCGACGCCCAGCTTTTCCAACTCCTCAATGGCGCGGGGTTTGGCTTCCTTGGTGGGCAGGCCGTTCAGGAAACCGGAATTAACTATGAAGCCTTCGCCATCCAAAGCCTTATTGGCGATTTCGGGCGCGGCGTCTTTCTCCGGCGAAACCACGACCGGGACGGGCAGGCTGTATTTCCGGGCGAAATCCAAATCGCGCTGGTCCCCGCAGGGGCAGCCGAAGATGGCGCCGGTGCCGTATTCCATCAGCACGAAATTCGCGATCCAGACCGGATGGGATTTGCCCGTGAAGGGGTTGATCACCTCCAACCCGGTATCAAACCCGCGCTTCTCGGCGGCCTCGATGGCAGCCTCGGACGTGCCTTGGCTGGCACATTCGGCGATGAACGCGGCGGCGCCCGCGTTGGTTTCCGCCACCTGTTTGGCCAGCGGATGCTCCGCCGCGATGGCCAGGAAGGACATGCCAAACAACGTATCCGGCCGGGTGGTGTAAACGGTGACGTGCTCCTCGCTGTCGGCCAGCTTGAAGGTGATTTCCGCGCCCTGGGAGTGGCCGATCCAGTTTTCCTGCATCAGCTTCACACGCTCGGGCCAGCGGTCCAGGCTGTTCAGCCCGTCCAGCAGATCCTGCGCGTAATCGGTGATTTTCAGGAACCATTGGGAGAGTTTCTTCTTCTCCACCAAGGCACCGGAGCGCCAGCCGCGCCCGTCTATCACCTGCTCGTTGGCGAGCACGGTCATGTCCACCGGGTCCCAGTTCACCGAGGCGTCGCGGCGCTCCACAAGATCCGCCTGCCAGAAATCCAGGAATAATTTCTGCTGCTGGCCGTAATATTCGGGGTCGCAGGTGGCGAATTCGCGGGACCAATCCAGCGAGAAACCCATGCGCTTCAGCTCGGCGCGCATATTGGCGATGTTCTTATAAGTCCAATCCGCCGGGTTGGCCTTGTTTTCCCGGGCGGCGTTCTCGGCCGGAAGGCCAAACGCGTCCCACCCCATGGGATGCAGAACCGAGAAACCCTGCGCCCGCTTATAGCGCGCCACCACATCGCCCAGCGTATAATTGCGCACATGGCCCATATGGATTTTCCCCGACGGGTAGGGAAACATCTCCAGCACATAATATTTAGGCTGGCCGCCTGTGGGCGCATCCTCGGCCTTGAAGCAGGAGAGGCGTTCCCATTCAGCCTGGAAATGCGGCTCGGAAACAGAGAAATCGTAGCGCGTGGGTTCAGTTTCGGACATGGTGGCGCCTGTTTATCCTTGAGGCCAGGCGCCGCCAAGGGCGGGGGTTTTACATCGTGGAATTAAACGCCCCGCCATCCATAAGTATATTCTGCCCGACGATATAGCCCGCCTGGGCGGAGCAGAGGAACGCGCACACCGCGCCGAATTCTTCCGGCTCACCCACGCGCCGGGTAGGGTTGGCGGCGGCGCGCTCCGCGAGGATGTCATCAACTTCGCGCCCGGAGGATTTCGCCGTCCCCTCGGCGGTTTTGCGCAAACGGTCGGTGTTGAAGGCGCCGGGAAGCAGGTTGTTGATGGTGACGTTATGCCTGGCCACCTGGCGGGACAGCCCAGCGACGAAACCAGTGAGGCCGGTGCGCGCGGTGTTGGACAGGCCAAGGCTCGGGATTGGCGATTTCACGGCACTTGAGGTGATGTTGATGATGCGCCCGAATTTGCGGGTGATCATGCAGTCCAGTGTGGCGCGGATGAGCGCGATGGGAGTGAGGAGATTGGCGTTCAGCGCCGCCTGCCAGTCTTCTTCCGAAAAATCCCGGAAATCCCCCGGGGGCGGACCGCCGGCATTATTGATGAGAATATCAGGGTTGGGGCAGGCCAGCAGGGCGGCGGCGCGGCCTTCATCCGTTGTGATGTCACCCGCCGCAGTGCTGATGCGGACATCGGTGAGCCGGCGCAGCTCCTCGGCGGTGGCTTCCAGCCGGTCGCGGTCACGGCCAGTGATGGTGAGACTCACCCCCTCCTTGGCGAGGGCAAGGGCGCAAGCGCGGCCAAGCCCGGCGCTGGCGGCACAAACAAGGGCGGTGCGGGATTTAAGGCCAAGATCCATCAAAAACCCTCCCTAAGACGGTGACGCTTATATAAGTAGCAATCCGCGCCAGAAAACCCTTTTTACTGAGATACTTGCGTGGCTCCGGCGCGCTTGGCGTGCCAGTTATCCATCAGTTTCAGCACCGTGGCGGCGGTTTCCTCAATGGAGCGGCGGGTGACATCTATGGTCGGCCAGCCGCGATCATTGCAGAGCCGCCGGGCCCAGAGCAGCTCTTTTTCCACCGCGTCCTGATCAACGTAATCGGAACTATCCGCCCGGCCGAACAATTCGTTCGAGCCGATGAGTTTCAGCCGATGGCGGCGGATATCGATGAGGGATTTCGGGTCGATGGCGAGGCCGATGATCGGGCAGACCGGATTTTCCAGCTCCCGGGGCAGCGGCGTGTTGGGCACCAGCGGCACGTTGAGCGCCTTGATGCCGCGATTGGCGAGATAAAAGCATGTGGGAGTTTTGGAGGAACGTGAAACGCCGACCAGAACCACATCAGCCTCGTTAATGCCGCGATTGGCCTGGCCGTCATCGTGGGAGATGACGAAATGCATGGCGTCAATCCGGCGGAAATAATCGGCGTCCAGCACATATTGCCGGCCTGGTTTATGTTTCACGGGTGAGCCGAACTGGGCCTGGAGCATTTCGAGCAAAGGGTCCAGCACATGTTGAAGCGGGACGCCCATGCGCGCGCAGGCGGCATCCAGTTCGTGGCGCAGGGCGTCGTCCACCAGCGAGCAGAGCACCGGGCCGGGCTCGGCCTGGATGCCTTCCAGCACCCGGTGAAGTTGAAGCCGGGAGCGGATGAGTGACCAACGATGATAGGAGACCTGGGCTTCATCGAACTGGGACACAGCGGCGCGGGCCAGGGCACTCAAAGTATCCCCAGTGGCGTCGGATATCAGGTGTATATTGAGCTTATGGCTGTCCATAATCGGCTTCATAGCGTGGATAACTTTTCGGCGCGCCACTGAATATTGGGATGCCGGGGATAAATGCAAAGTTTCGGTTACGGTGGATGAAATTTTTATGTTTGGTGTGCAGCCTGTGGGTAAGCCGCGGGGATATGTAAAAATCAGCAGGTTACTGCGGGTTTCTTCCTGTGGATAACTCTGTGGATTTGCACTGCGGCAAAGTTAACCCCCGTTATCCACAGGGTACCATCTCTCCCACTCTATCTTTTAAAAAAGAAGGATTAGGTTTAGGCGGTGTGCATGAAATTCCTGGACGTTCTGGCAGGCGAAGCGATATCGCCG
Organism: Pseudomonadota bacterium; assembly: GCA_018971725.1. Classification (GTDB taxonomy): domain Bacteria; phylum Pseudomonadota; class Alphaproteobacteria; order Acetobacterales; family Acetobacteraceae; genus Acidocella. Next base: position 9,083 of record JAGXAE010000022.1, read on the forward strand.
CCGCCGATCTGGCTGATGCGCCAGGCGGGGCGGTATCTGCCAGAATATCGGGCGGTTCGGGCCAAGGCGGGGGATTTTATCTCGCTTTGCCTTAACCCGGCCTTGGCTGAGGAAGTGACGTTACAGCCGGTCCGGAAATTCGGGTTCGACGCGGCGATTTTGTTTTCCGATATTCTGATATTGCCGATGGCCTTGGGGCAGGGTTTGCGCTTTGCCGAAGGCGAGGGGCCACGTTTGCCGCCCTTGGAGGATATTGGGATTTTGAACCCGGACCGCGCGGCGGGGGTTTATGCGCCGGTGATTGAGACAGTGAACCGGTTGCGGGGGTCTTTGCCCAGGGAGACGGCGCTGATCGGCTTTGCCGGCGGACCGGCGACGGTGGCGTGTTACATGCTGGATGGCCAGGGCGGCGGGTTTTGCCGGACGCGGGAGCTGGCGTATCAGCGCCCCGGCTTTGTGCGGGATGTGCTGGATATTCTGGTGGAGGCGACGATCGAGTATCTCTCCGCCCAGGTGCAGGCTGGGGCGGATTGCGTGATGTTGTTTGAGAGCTGGGCCGGGGTGTTTCCGCCGGCGCAGTTCAGGGAATTTGTCATCGAGCCGAACCGGCGGATCTGCGCGGCCTTGAAGGTAAGGCATAAGGGGGTGCGGATTATCGGGTTTCCGCGCTTGGCTGGGTTGTTGCTGGGTGAGTATGCGCGTGAGGCGGGCGTGGATGCTCTGGGGCTGGATAGTGTAACCAGCATTGGCGCGGCACGGGCGGCCTGCCCGCCGGGAATGGTGTTGCAGGGCAATCTGGACCCGCTATTGCTGAAGCTGGGGGGCAGGGCGATGGACGACGCTGTGGCGCAGCTTTTGGACGAGGCGCGGGGGCATCCGCATATCGTTAATCTTGGCCATGGCATCACCCCGGATGTGCCGGAGGCGCATGTGGCACGGCTGGTGGAATTGGTGAGGCGCGGATGAGAACGGCGATTGTGCTGTTCAATCTTGGCGGGCCGGACAGCCCGGCGGCGATTAAGCCCTTCCGGGTGAATTTATTCTCAGACAAGGCGATTATCCGGGCACCCTGGTTTATCAGGCTATGGCTGGCGCGGTTGATTGCCGGGTCTTCGGCCAAGGCGGCCTATGCGAATTATCAGCTGATGGGCGGCAAATCGCCCTTGCTGGAGACGACCCAGGCGCAGGGAAAGGCGCTGGAGGGGGCTCTGGGGCCGAACTACCGCTGCTTCATCGCCATGCGCTATTGGCACCCCTTTGCGCGGGAGACGGTGCGGGAGGTGAAGGCTTGGGCGCCGGACCGGGTTTTGCTGCTGCCGCTCTATCCGCATTTTTCCACCACCACCACCGGGTCCTCGTTGACCGACTGGCGCGAGGCCGCCGCGGAGGCGGCGCTGACCGTGAAGGTGACGACCTTATGCTGCTGGTTCGACGATGACGCCTATGTAGCCGCCACCACGGCGCTGGTACGCGAGGCGATAGAGGACGCCATGGCGCAGAAGCCTGGTTTGAAGCTGCGGGTTCTGTTCTCGGCCCATGGGCTGCCGGAGAGCATCGTGAAGGCGGGTGACCCGTATCAGGCGCAGATTGAGGCGACGAGCGCGGCGGTGATGAAATTGCTGGCCGATACGGGGGTGCAGGCGCAGGTGTGCTACCAGTCCCGCGCGACACCGCAGAAATGGTTGGAGCCCAGCACCATCCAGGCCATCGAGCAGGCGGGACGGGATGGCGTGGGCGTGGTAGTCGTGCCAATCGCGTTTGTCTCCGACCATATCGAGACATTAGTGGAGTTGGATATCGAGAACCGGCATGTGGCGGAAAAAGCAGGCGTGCCGGTTTATGTGCGGGCCAGGGTGGCGAATGACGATCCGGATTTTATCCGCGCGCTGGCGGGGCTGGTGCGCCGGGCCGCGCGGCCCGGTTTGTGTCGGGGTGGCTCTGCTTGCGGAAACCACAAGGATTGCCCCTGGGATGGGAGATGATACGTGCCGCCTGATTTGATTATTTTCGATTGCGACGGCGTACTGATTGATAGCGAGATGGTTGCGAGCCGCGTGGTGGCGGCGGAGATGACGAGCCTGGGCTGGGAAATGACACCGGAAGATTCGATGCGGCAGTTTCTGGGCATGAATTTGAGCGACATGGTGCCGATGATTGAGGCACGGCTTGGAATATTGCTGCCGGATGGGTGGCGGCGAGACATGGCGGACAAGCTGATCGACGCGCTGAGCGAGGAAGCCGTGCCGATTCCCGGCGCGGATGAGATGTTGAAGCGTGTGACGGCGATGGGATTTGATTGGCGCGTGGCCTCCAACTCTTCGGATGAGGAGATGGCGGTGAAATTCGCCCGCACAGGGCTTACCGAATTAACCGCGGGGCGCTGTGTTTCCGCCGCCAGTGTGATTGCCAAGGGCGGCAAGGCCAAACCAGCGCCTGATGTGTTTCTGGCGGCGGCGGAGGATGCGAAGATTCGGCCGGAGCGCTGCATTGTTCTGGAAGATAGCCGTTTGGGCATGCGCGGTGCCGTGGCGGCGGGGATGATTTGTTACGGGTTCGACCCGCATGGTGATGGCGCGGCGTTGCGTGCGGAAGGCGCCGCGGCGGTGTTCAGCCGGCTGGACGAGATTTTTGGAGTGCTGGCATGACGATTCCCGCTTTATTGCCATTTTTCCATTGGTTTTTGGCGCTGCATATTATCTGCTTTACGGCCTGGATGGCAGGGATGTTCTATCTGCCCAGGCTTTATGTGTATCATTGCCAGACGCGACCCGGCGATGTGGATTCCGAACGCTTCAAGGTAATGGAAAGGCGATTGCTGCGGCAGATCATCAATCCAGCAATGATTGCCACATTTGTTTTCGGTGTGCTGCTGACGCTGACGCCTGGGGCGGTGGATTGGTCCGCCGCATGGTGGTGGGTGAAGATCATTGCGGTGTTGATGATGTTTGGGTTTCATGGCGCGTGTTCGCGCTGGCGCAAGGATTTTTTAAACGACGCCAATAGGCGGAGCGAGAAATTCTACCGCGTGGCCAATGAGGTGCCCACGCTGTTGTTCATCATCATCGTTATTGCCGTTGTGGTGAAACCCTGATTTCGTTCAATCCGCCCCTGCTGCTGGCGTTTATCGCCGCCGCGACGGTTTTGACGATAACGCCAGGCGTGGACACGGCGATGGTGCTGCGCGCCTGCGCCGCTGGCGGCAAACAGCCGGCGCGTTCTGCGGCGGCGGGAATTTGCATGGGCTGCCTGATTTGGGGTGCCGCGGTGGCTCTGGGGCTGGGCGCGATTTTGAAAACATCGCCAACAGCCTACATGATCGTGAAATATGCCGGAGCCGCCTATCTGGTATGGGTGGGGTTCAATCTGATCCGGCATCCGCGCCGGGCGCTGGAGGAAGATGCAGCGCGGATGAGCCGGAACAATCCCATGCTGGCGTTTAAACGAGGATTGCTGACCAACCTGCTCAACCCGAAAATTGGCGTGTTCTACGTGACGTTTCTGCCGCAATTCATTCCGGCGCATGCGAAAGTGGCGGCTGATACTTTTACGCTCGCGGTGATCCATGTGGGGCTGACATTGGTATGGTTCGCGGTGCTGATTACGGCGGCGGTGCCGCTGAGCCGGGCGCTGCGCCAGCCTCGCACGATTAGCCTGCTGGACCGCGTGGCCGGCGGGGTTTTTATTCTTTTCGGGCTAAAGCTGGCATTTTCGCGCGCATGAAGGATATGCGCGCGGCACCCCTGATAATTGCAGCGCCAGGCACCAGATAAACGCGGCATTTGGAATGTGGTGATGGGAGCTGGATTATGAGCGAGACCGCGACGCCTGTTTGGTTTATTACTGGTTGTTCCACGGGGCTTGGCCGCGAACTGGCCCAGCGTGTGATTCAGCGCGGCTGGAGGGTGGTGGCGACGGCGCGCAATGTTGCGCAGATTGAGGATTTTGCCACAGAAGGCGGCGCGCGGGCGCTTACGCTGAAACTGGATGTGACCAGGCAACCGGAGATCGACGCCGCCGTGAAGGAGGCGGTGCAAAAATTCGGGCGAATTGACGTGCTGGTGAACAATGCCGGCTATGGTTACCAAAGTACGGTTGAGGAGGGGGAAGAGGCGGAGATACGCGCCCAGTTCGACGCGAATGTGTTCGGGCTGTTCGCGCTGACCCGCGCGGTGCTGCCGGTAATGCGCGCGCGGAAAAGCGGCAATATTATCAACATCACGTCAGTGGCGGGGCTGATAGGGTATCCTGGTTCTGGGTATTACGCGGCTTCCAAACATGCGGTGGAGGGTTGGTCTGACGCCCTGAGGGCTGAGGTACAGCCTCTCGGCATTGGGGTGACCTGCGTGGAGCCTGGGCCGTTCCGCACCGATTGGGCTGGCCGTTCGTTGAAGCAGACGCCGAACCGGATCGCGGATTATGCCGCGACAGCCGGGGCCAGGCTTGAGGGTACGAAACAGCGAAGCGGGACGCAGGCTGGTGACCCGGTACGCGCCGGTGATGCCATGATCGAATTGGCGCAAAAAGGCGCCGGCGCGCCCCGGCATGCTGTGCTCGGCGCCTGGGGCTTTGACGAGGTGACGAGACGGATTGAGGCCAGGCTTGAGGAAATCAGCGCCCAGAAGGAACTTTCGTACAGCGCCGATTATCCGCAAGAATAATTTCAAAAGCTGCGGTTTTTCATTCAATCAAGGCACGTGTGTGGGTGGCGATCATCAACTCCTCGTCCGTGGGGATGACGCGCACTTCCACGGCGCTATCCGGTTCGCTGATGGCGGCTTCGTTGACCGCGTTGGCTTCCGGGCAAAGCTTGATGCCCATCCAGGCGAGGCGATCGCAAATGGCGGCGCGGATGGCGGGGGCGTGTTCGCCGATGCCCGCGGTGAAGACCAGTCCATCCAGCCCGCCGAGGCAGGAGATGAGCCCGCTGGCTTGCCGGGCGGCCTGGTAGGCGAAAAGGTCAAGGGCTTGTTTTGCGGGCTCTGAGCCATCCGCCAGCAAAGCGCGGACGTCGTAGGAAATGCCGGAGACGCCGAGGAGGCCGGATTGTTTATAGAGCAGGGTGGTGAGGTCCTCCGCGTTCATGCCGTGGGATTGCATGAAATAGATCAGCACGCCGGGATCAATGGCGCCGGAGCGCGTGCCCATCATCAGACCATCCAGGGCAGTGAAACCCATGGTGGAATCGATGGATTTGCCGTTTTTTAGTGCGCACATGGAAGCGCCGTTGCCGAGATGCGCGACGATAACGCGGCCCTTGGCAACGCGCGGTGCAACGTCTGGTAGGCGGGAGGCGATATATTCGTAGGAGAGGCCGTGGAACCCGTAGCGGCGCACACCTTCATCGTGAAACTTGCGTGGAATGGCGAAGCGTGTGGCAAGCTCCGGCATGGTGTGATGGAAGGACGTGTCGAAGCATCCCACTTGCCTGAGTGTGGGGCGGAGATTGAAAAGCGCCTGCACGGCGGCGCAATTATGCGGCTCGTGCAAGGGGGCGAGCTGGCTGAGGCGGGCGATGTCCGTCAGATGTGATTCATCCAGCAAGAGCGGTTTTGTGAAAATGCTGCCGCCATGCACGATGCGATGTCCGGCGGCGATGAGCTTGTCGTTGCCCAGATTGGTTTCTACCCAGTTCAGAACTTCGCCAAACAGGGCTTCGTGATTAAGCGGCGCGTGGTCCGGCCAGCGCTTTTCCAGCGCGGTTTCAGTGCCGGTTTTAATGAGCAGATGCGGGGCCGCGCCGATATTTTCCGCGATGCCGGTTGCCGTGCGGGTGAGGCCGTTCTTCAGTTCGAACAAGGCGAATTTGATGCTGGAAGATCCGGCATTGATGGTGAGGATCGCGTCAGCCATGGGCGCCGGCCAGCATCACGGCGATGGCGCAGGAGGCGAGGCGGGCGCGGTCGTTATCCGCGCGGCTGGTGAGGATGATGGGCACGGAGGCGCCGAGCACGATGCCCGCCGCGTCCGCATTGGTGAGGAAAGTGAGCTGCTTGGCCAGCATGTTGCCGGATTCGATATCCGGCACCACCAGAATGTCCGCTTGCCCGGCGACCGGGGAGGTAATGTGTTTCTGCGCGGCGGCATTGGCACTGATGGCATTGTCAAACGCCAAGGGGCCGTCAAGAATGGCGCCGGTGATCTGGCCGCGTTCGGCCATCTTGCACAGGGCAGCGGCGTCCAGCGTGGCCTGCATGGCGGGGTTTACGGTTTCCACCGCGGCGAGAATGGCAACGCGTGGGGTTTCGATGCCGAGCGCATGGGCGAGGCCGATGGCGTTTTGAACGATGCTCTGCTTCTCGGCGAGGTTGGGGCAGATATTGATGGCGGCATCCGTGATGAGCAGCGGCTTGGGATAGGACGGAACGTCCATGACATAGACATGGCTGAGCCGGCTGCCGGTGCGCAGGCCCGTTGTTTCATGCATCACTTCATGCAGCAATTCATCCGTGTGCAGCGCGCCTTTCATTAGCGCGCGGGCGGCGCCTTCATGCACCAGGGCGACAGCGCGTTTGGCGGCGGCGGCGCTGCAGGCGGCGTCCTCGATCCGGAAGGCGGAAATGTCCAGCTTATATTCGGCGGCTTTGGCGCTGATGAGGGCGGTAGGGCCGACCAGGATGGGGGTGATGAGGCCGCGCGTGGCGGCTTCGGTTGCGGCGAGGAGGGAGGTTTCGTCGCATGGATAGGCGATTGCGGTCGGCAGCGGCGTGCCTGTCGTGGCTTTGGTCAGCACATTGCGCAGAAATTCGTGGCGCAGCAGCCGCACTTCCGGCAGGGCGATGGCACGGCGGCTGACTTTCTCGGTTGGAGCTTGAACGGTGGCGGTGCCGCTCAGCACATCCTTGCCGTCTTGATTGAGGCAACGGCAGTCGAGAATGACGCGGTGTTTTTCAGGGATCAGCTCGGTGACGGTGACTTTTGCGGTAATGGTGTCGCCGGGGCTGACCGGGGCGCGGAATTTCAGTTCCTGCCCGAGATAGATTGTGCCAGGGCCTGGAAGTTTGGTGCCCAGCACGGCGGAGATAAGCCCGGCGGTGAGCACGCCTTGCGCGATGATGTGGTGAAAAAGATCTGACGCGGCGTAGTCCTTGTCCAGATGGGCGGGGTTTACGTCGCCGGAGATGATGGAAAATAGCGCAATGTCGTCAAGCGTGATGGTTCTGGAAAGGCTCGCGGAATCACCAAGGGCGATTTCGGAGAAGATGCGGTTCTCCAGCAGCTCGGTTCGCATGTCCATCGTTCACTCCTGTAATTCAGAGGTCGATTCAGCTTTCAGCCAGGCGCATGGCTGAAAGGACCGCACTCTCAACGCTGAAAGATGTAGGTACCGGGCGCGGGTTCCAGAAGCTTGTACCCGGCCTTTGGTGCTCCGGTTTGCGGTGGATTGATGGCCGCGCCGGAATGGTTGGCGAGCCAGGCGGCCCAGTCTGGCCACCAGGAGCCCTCCTGGCAGGTGGCGCGGGTTTGCCATTCATCCGGGGAGAGATAGAGGTCACCAGGCTTGCGTTCCAGCTTGCAGAAATGCCGGTGCGGGTGGCCGGGCTCACTCACCACCCCGGCATTATGCCCGCCGGAAGTGAGCACGAAGGTGAAATCCTCAGCATTCAATTGCTGGAGTTTATAGACCGAACGCCAGGGGGCGATATGGTCTGTTTCCGTGCCGATGACAAAAAAGGGCGCATGGATATCCGCCAGCGAGACCTTGCGTCCGCCCGCTTCGAGCCTTCCTTCCGCGAGGTCATTATTTAGAAAAAGCCTGCGCAGATATTCCGAATGCATGCGGTAGGGCATGCGGGTGGCATCCATGTTCCAAGACATGAGATCGTTCGGGTGGTCTTCCTCGCCCAGATAATAGCGGCGGATCATTTGCGACCAGACGAGGTCGTTGGCGCGGAGCATTTGGAAGGCGCCGGCCATTTGTTTGGTGTCCAGATAGCCTTGCGCCCACATCGCGTCGTCCAGGAAGTGAAGCTGGGAATCGTTGATGAAGAGTTGCAGTTCGCCGGCTTCGGTGAAATCCGTCTGGGCCGCCAGCAAGGTGATGCTGGCGAGGCGCTCGTCATGGTTGCGGGCCATGGCGGCGGCGGTGATGGAAAGCAGCGTGCCGCCGAGGCAATAGCCGGTGGCGTGGATTTTTTTGTCTGCGCCGCAGATGGCGGTGATGGCGTCCAGCGCCGCCATGGTGCCCAGGCGGCGGTAATCATCCAGCGACACGTCGCGCATTGAGGCGTCCGGGTTGCACCAGGAGATGCAGAAGACGGTAAAGCCTTGGCTGACCAGATATTTCACCATCGAATTATGCGGTGAAAGATCCAGGATGTAATATTTCATGATCCAGGCGGGTACGATGAGCACGGGCTCCGGCCGGACGGTTTCCGTGGCGGGGGCGTATTGGATGAGCTCCAGCAGATCGTTGCGGAACACAACCCGGCCGGGGGTGATGGCAACATCCTTGCCCGGCTGCATCGGCAATGGCTGGGCGGTGGTGGCTCCCATCGCGTGGAGATCGGCGATGAAATTACGGGCCCCCTGGCGCAGGGAATCCCCGCTGGTGGCCTGGGCTTTAGCCAGAACCTCCGGGTTGACGAGCGGAAAGTTGGAGGGGGCCATCACGTCCAGCATTTGTCGGACGGTGAAATTCACAATCCGCTCATTCTCGACCGAGACGCCGGCGGTGTGGCTGGTAGCGTCGTTCCAGAAGCGTTCAGCGCGCAGGAAGGTCTGTGCGGCCAGGGCGGCGGGGCCGTGCCGCCAGCTAGGGTCCTGGAAGCGGTGGTCCTGCGGCTCGGGTACGACGGGCTCGAAGCTCAACCCGAGCGCCTGGCGGGTGAGGGCGGTCCAGTCCTGCGCGGCTTTCTGCGCCAGGCGCATCTGGCGGCCGGGCTGGTCGGCCAGGTGCATGGCCCAATCTGTCCAGGCGAGGGTGAGGGCGGTGAGGGAAAGGCCGCCGGTCAGCCTGGCCTGGGAGGCGTGCAGGCTTCGGTCCAGATCGCTGTGATATTCGGTCGCGTCCGGCATTCAGAAAGCTCCTGTTCGGTTACGCATATGCGCTTACGTGGGCGGGTTAGACGCCAAGCAGATGCTCCCCGCCATCGACGGGAATGATGGTGCCGGTGAGCATACGCGCTGCGTCGCTCACCAGGTACGCGGCCAGTGTGCCACAATCCTCGATGGTGACCAGCCGTCTTTCTGGCGCGGCGCGGGTCGCGGTTTCCAGCAGGTCTGAAAAATGCGCGATGCCGCTGGCGGCGCGGGTGGCGATAGGCCCGGGGGAAAGGGCGTTGGCGCGGATGCCCTTGGGGCCAAGTTCCACGGCCACATAGCGCACCACGCTTTCCAGCGCCGCCTTCACCGGGCCCATGATGCCGTAATGGGGGATGACCCGCTCGGAGCCTTGATAAGTCATGGCCAGCAGGGCGCCGCCATCTTTCATCAAAGGTTCGGCAAGGCGTGCGGCGCGCAGGAAGGAATGGCAGGAAACATCCATGGCGCGGGCGAAGCCCTCGGCCGAGCAATCCACCACGCGGCCATGTAAATCCGCCGTTGGGGCGAAGGCGATGGAGTGCAGCAGGAAATCAAGCTTGCCCCAGCGTTGGGTGACAGCATCGAACACGGCTTCGAGCTGGCCGGGGGCCTCGACATCGCAGGGCAGCAGAATTTCGCAGGGAAGCGCGTTGGTGACGGTCTCCACGAAAGGCCTTGCCTTGGTGTTCAGATAGGTAACCGCAAGCGACGCGCCCTCGGCCGCGAAGGCGCGGGCGCAGCCGGTGGCGATGCTGTGCTCATTGGCGATCCCCAGAACCAGTCCGCGCTTGCCGGCGAGACTTCCCAGCAAGCGCACGGCGCTCATGGGGCGGAAACGTCAGGCCTGTGGGCGGCGCGGCTCGGTTTCTCGGACCGATCCGTGGTCTCCAGCCGCTCGTCGGCCGGGGCGGGCGCTTCCATCAGCGATGCTAGGAATGCTGCGTTGGCGCGCATCACCGTCTGCCCGAAGGTGATCTCGGCCTGGGTGATCGTGCGCAGTGTTTCGGCGAATTGCGCGACGATGCGCCCGGTGGGCAGGAAATTTTGTTGTGCCGCCAGCCAGTCTTTCGACAAGGAAAATAGCCCGGCTGGATCGGCGGTATTTTTCTGGGTCACGCTCGGTTCTCCTTTCCATTGACGGTGGATCATACGAAAACGAGCGTGAGGGCGCATTGACTTTTGTCAATGATGGCAGCGCGGGGTGTGTGAAGGTTCTGTTATACGCGCTTGGTATGCGTGGCATGGACGGCCTGGCGCGGCGGCAAGAAAAAACCCGGGCACCGAAGTACCCGGGTAAGTTTGGGCGGGGAGTACGAAGACTTACTCGGCTGGGGCGGGTGTGAGGCGTGCGCCCGGCGCGCCGATGGGCAGAACCGTGTGGCCATGCGCCTCGTTAATGATCTCAGCCGCGGCGAGATAGAAGGCGATGAGCGCGGTGATGAGCCCGCCGTAGCCGCCTAGCGTGCCGAGCGAGGGCATGCCAAGGAGATTGGCGAGGCCGAGCAGGGCGAAGGTGATCCACAGTGCCAGGAAGATGAGGAACAAAGCGCGGTTGAGCGCGAAAGTGCCGATCCACATGGCGAAGGTGAAGGCGCCCCAGGCCAGCAGATACTGGCCTACGGCAGCGGCGGGGACATCTTTGGCGAAGAATTCCACAAACAGCGCGAAGCTCCACCAAAACGCGCCATAGGAGCAGAAGGCGACAAAGCCGAAGCTATTGCCCTTGGCCATTTCCATGAGCCCGGCGCAGAATTGCGCGGTGCCGCCAAAGGCGATGGCCATTGCCAGCACAAGCGGCACGGAGGTGCCGGGCAGGAATCCGGCATTGACCAGGCAGAGCAGCCAGGTGGTGAGGGAGAAACCAAACAGCCCGAGTGGGGCGGGATTTGCGAGCTTCATCGTACTCCTCCAGATAAGGACAATTTTTATTGTTCGGGACGGAGCCGTCCCTTGAAGTGTAGCTTAATGCACATCACGAATGGCAAAAAAGTATTTTACTGCATGCTCAGTTTTGGGACGCTTCGGCTGAACCGCGAGCCGTGAGACCGCTGCTTAGCCGTTGACGCCAACGGAACGCTTCAGGCGGTGGTGTTCGCTGTAGGGAGCAGAATGTGCTGCAGCGCGGTGACGAGCCTGTCCATCATCTCATCTGTATGCTTCGGGCCGGGGGTGAAGCGCAGACGCTCGGTACCCTGGGGCACGGTGGGGTAGTTGATGGGGGTGGCATACATGCCGAATTCCCGGATCAGCCGCATGGAAACTTCCGTGGCCAAGCCAGCATTGCCGATCATCAGCGGCACGATATGGGAGTTGCTCTCCATCACCGGCAGCCCGGCTTCGCGGAATTTCGCCTTTAGTGTTTCCGCGCGGTTGAACAGCATCGCGCGGCGGGCATGGTCCTGTTTCAGCAGCCTGATGGAGGCAAGGGCCGCGGCGACGGTGGGCGGCGGCAGGGCGGTGGTGAAGATGAACCCGGCGGCGACAGAGCGGATATAATCCAGCACCTTGAAGTCGCCGGTGATGTAGCCGCCATGGCAGCCGAACCCCTTGGCCAGCGTGCCCTCGATGATGGTGATGCGGCTGGCGACGCCATCGCGCTCCGAGACGCCGCCGCCATGCGCGCCATACATGCCGACCGCGTGGACCTCATCCAGATAAGTGAGCGCGTTGTAGTGGTCCGCGAGGTTGCAGATTTCTTCTAGCGGCGCGATGTCGCCATCCATGGAATAAACGCTCTCGAACGCGATGAGCTTGGGCGCGTCTTTCGGTGCTTCGCTGAGCAAACGTTCCAGATCGTCCATATCGTTATGGCGGAACACATGAACGGTGGCGTTGCGGCTGGATTTGATGCCGACGATCATCGAATTGTGGTTCTGCGCGTCCGAGAACACATGCCAGTCCGGCAGGGAATTCAGGATGGCGGTGAGGGTGGCCTGGTTGGAAACGTAACCGGAGGTGAAAAGCAGGGCTGCATCCTTGCCATGCAGATCAGCGAGTTCTTCCTCAAGCGCCACATGCAGGGGCGAGGAGCCGGCGATGTTGCGGGTACCGCCAGCCCCCGCGCCATAGCGCCGGGCGGCTTGGATGGATGCCTCGATAACCTGAGGGTCGGTGCCCATGGCAAGATAGTCGTTGGTGGACCAGACGAGAATATCCCGCGTCTTGCCTTCCATGGTGACGGAATAATAGGGGAAGCGGTCGGCCAGCTTCTCCAGCGCCACAAAACGGCGGTAGCGCCCCTGGGCCGAAATCTCGGCCAGCGCCGCATCGCATTTGTTTAGAAACTGGTGCATCTGAACCCGTGGCCTGCAAATAACATGATCGACCGCAAGGGAAACGCCCAGGCGGCCGATGAGTCAATGACGCAAATCAATCGCGCAGGTTTGTGCGGGGCACAACCGTGCGCTGGTTGAAAGAATGGCGGGTCAGGCGTTCAGCACGCTACCGGAAACGTAAGTGCGCAGCGTGTCGACCTCGTGCTGGCTTTGGTCGATGCGGGCTTTCACCACGTCTCCGATGCTGACGAGGCCGGTGAGCTGACCGTCCTCGACGATGGGCAGATGGCGGAAATGGCCTTCGGTCATCATCTCCATCGCCTGTTCCACGGTGGTTTCGGGCGTGGCGGTGATCGGCTTGCGGGTCATGAGGTCCGCCGCGAGAAGGGTGAGGGTTTGCGCGGCGCAGCGGGAAAGGCTGCGCACGACATCGCGCTCGCTCAAAATACCGATCAACTCGCCATTCTCGACGACGAGGACGGCGCCGATGCCCTTTTTGGCCAGAATGTCGATAACGCCGCTGACGGGCAGATCAGACGTGACCGACACGAATCCGGGGGGTTTGCTTTTCAGAATTGCCTGTATCAGCATTCTCGTTCCTCCTTTTTCCCCCAGTATGGGGAACGAAGCAGGCAGGTTCAATTCTTATTTCAAACTTGCCTTGAGATTCAGGCTGATAAGCGCCTGGGCCAGCTGTTCCGGCATGGAGAGGAAGGGCGAGTGGTCCGCGGGCAGGGTGAGGACCGGCGCGCAGGGCAGGGTGGCCTGCATGGCGCGTTGCAGAGCGAGCGGGACCACGCGGTCCTCCGTACACTCGATATAGGCGCGGGGGATGTGCGCCGGGGGCGGCGTGGCGGCGGCGGAGAATGTGCCCAGCGGTTCCGGGTGCAGGCGCGCGGCGGCGTGTTTCGCCGTTTCAGGCTCGGCCAGATGGTAGAAACGGGGGATGACGGCTCCCGCCGCGACGGCGAGGCGGCGCCCGCGCGCGGGGCGGAGATATTCCGGCTCGCCCCCGGCTTCCGGCAGGGAGATGGCGTTTTGCATGCTCTGCCCGGCGGGGAGCAGAAACGCGGAGAGATACACAAGCCGGCTGACGGCATGCGGGGCGATGGCGGCGGCTTCCGAGATGATGAGCCCGCCACGGCTATGGCCAAGGAGAATGGGCGGTTCCGGCTGGGCCTGTGCCAGTGCCGCGATCTGTGTTGCCCAAAGGGGCAGCGGATTGGCGCCGGGCGGCACCTCCGCCAGTTCCGGTGTCAAGGCTTGATGCCCGGAGTGGGTGAGATGGGGGATCAGAGGCGCCCAGCACCAGGCGCCATGCCAGGCGCCGGGCACCAGGATGAAGGTGGCCATCAGCCCGCGAGCTGGCCGTAAATATCCGCGCGGCGGTCTTGCATGAATTTATCCGCCTGGCGCACTGCCTCGTGATGGGCGGGATCGGTATCCGCGAACAACATTTCCTCGCCCGCGCCCGCCATGGCCAGCCGCGCGCCATTGGGCCCGCAGATATTGGAAAGCCCGATATAGCCCAGCCCGTTTTCCTCGCCGGAATGGTTGGCATAGGCGATATAGACTTGGTTTTCGTACGCCCGCGCGGGGATGATGTGGGTGGGCACGCCTTCGTAGGGCTCAGACAAGGCGGTGGGGATGAGGATGATATCCGCGCCCGCCAAAGCGAGGCGGCGGGCGGCCTCAGGGAATTCAATGTCGTAGCAGATCAAGAGGCCGATCTTGGCGCCGTTCAGCTCCACCACCGGGAATTCGGAGCCGGTTTCCTTGAAGATCTCACGCTCCATGGGGCCGAAGAGATGGGCTTTGCGGTAATTCAGCAAAAGGGCGCCGTCCGGGCCGATCAGCGCGGCGGAATTGGCGATGTTGCCGCCCCGTTTCTCCGGGTAGCCGAAAACCAGGGCGAGGTTGAGGGACCGGGCAATTTCCTGGGCGGGGGCCAGGCCATCCAGCGTTATGGCGTGGCGCTGGGCATCCTGCGGTGTGAGGTTATAGCCCGAGAGGTACATTTCCGGCAGCAGCAGGACGTCCGCCCCCTGCGCCTTGGCCTTGGCGGCTTGTTCACGCAAATGGGCGAACCCCGCTTGCGGATTGTTGAACACCCCAGGACCCTGATAAAGTGCCAGTTTCATGCATGGCAGCGTAGCACTGCCGCGCGCTTGTTGAAACTATGCCAAAAACC
>JAGXAE010000157.1 GCA_018971725.1 Pseudomonadota bacterium
GGCGGGCAATAATACCCAGGCGACGGCGGATTCCCTCCAGGGCCGTTATGATGTGGCCTATGCGCAGTGCATGGTGGGACATGGCGAATCGATTCAACAGCCTGCTGGGCCGGCTTATTATGCGCCGCCCGCTTATTACGCGCCGCCCCCGCCGCCACCCGGCTATTATTACCCCGGTTACTGAGACCGTATCCGCCCTGGAAGGGGCGGAGATGTTTGTGGCGGGGGAGCATCTGGCCCCGCCCGCGCAAAAACTACGCCGCAACCCATGGGCCTGGGGGGCGGCGCTGCTGTTGCATGTGCTGGTGATTGCCGCCGTGCTGCTGGCGCGGGAGAAGCCGCCGCAGGAGGATTTGCAAAGCCCGCCGGGTGTTTCCGTGGTGTTCAACAATGGCGGCACCGCGCCGCAGGCCACCGCGCCAAAGGCCATGCCGGGGCCGCCACAACAGATGCGGGCCCCGCCGCCTCCACCCCCGCCGGCACCGGTTTCACCATCCGAGCAAGCCCAGGCCGCGACCCAGGACGAGGTGCAGGTGCCTGACTTGCCGCTGGCGGCGATTCCCAACCCGCCACCCGCGCCGCACCCACGCCCAGCACCCCGGCAGAGGGTGGCAAATGCGCGCCGCTCGCCGCCCTCGCAGCAGAAATACGTGTTTCTGAACGGCATGAATTACGGCAATGTCTCGCCCGTGGCACCACCTGTGCCGCAAGCGCCCAGGGGGATGAACTTCTCTCTGCCAACCTCTGACGCACAAGCGGCGACGGCATCCGACTTCTCGGTGAAGGGGGATGCAGGGGCGGATTGGGATGCGGCATTGTCGAAATGGGTGCAAGACCACGCCTATTATCCGCAAGCGGCCGCCGAGCAGGGGCAGGAAGGCACCGCCACGGTGCAGTTCACCGTGGACCGCCATGGGCATGTGACGGGACTGAAACTGCTCGATTCCGCGGGCTCGCCATTTCTGGACCAGGCCTGGGAGCAGCTATTTGAGGATAACACGCTGCCGCCATTTCCGCCGGATGCGAAGGATGGTCACGTGACGGTGCAATACACCGTGCACTATGTCTTGATCCATTGACGGCCTTGCTTCGACTCGCTGATTCGGGCTCAAGCGAGGGGATGGACTCGCATGTTTTCGGCATAACCCAAAGCCTGACCGGCAAAAGCTGGATTTGGCGGCCTGGAGGGGAAGGGCGGCAGGGCGAAGGGCTGGCCCAGGAGCTGGGCATGCCTGAGCTGATGGGCCGGCTGCTGGCGGCAAGGGGTGTGACCGCCGACCATGCCGCCGCGTTTCTGGACCCGACCCTGCGGGCGATGCTGCCGGACCCTTCCAGTTTGGTGGATATGGATATTGCCGCCGGACGCCTCGCCGATGCCGTGATGCAGGGCGAGACGGTGGGGGTATTCGGCGATTACGATGTTGATGGCGCCTGTTCCTCTGCCTTGATGGTGACGCTGCTGCGCCAGCTTGGGTGCAGCGTGACGTATCATGTGCCGGACCGCATGGCCGAGGGTTATGGGCCGAATACCGAGGCGTTGCGCGCCATGGCAGGGCGGGGCGCTAAGCTGATTGTGTGCGTGGATTGCGGCACCGCCGCGCACGCGGCATTTGCGCCGTTGCATAACGCCGTGGATATCGTGGTGCTGGACCACCATAAATCCGAGGGGCCGCCGCCGCCGATCCGCGCCACGGTGAACCCGAACCGGTTGGATTGCCCCTCTGGCTTACGGCAAATCTGTGCCGCGGCGGTGGCGTTTATCACCGCCGTTGCGCTGTTGCGCACGTTGCGTCGGCGCGGTTTCTTCGCTGACCGGGCGGAACCGGATTTGCGGGAGTTTCTGGATCTGGTGGCGCTGGCCACGATTTGCGATGTGATGCCGCTGACGGGATTGAACCGGGCCTTCGTGATCCAGGGGCTTAAAGTGATGGCCCGGCGTTCGCGCCCTGGTGTGGCGGCGCTGCTGGATGTGGCCAAGCTGACCGAGGCGCCGACCGCGATGCATTGCGGATTTATGCTGGGGCCGCGCATCAATGCCTCTGGCCGGATTGCCGAGGCAGATATGGGGTTGAGGCTGTTGCTGGCCGAGGACGCCGAACTGGCCACTGAGTTGGCGCAAACGCTGGACGCGGTGAACAAGCAGCGCCAGAGCGTGGAGGCCGGTATTTCTACCGATGCCATGAACCGGGCCGAGGCGCAGGTGGCAGGCGGGCATGGCATTATTCTGCTGGCGCAGGAAGGTTGGCACCCTGGGGTGGTTGGTATTGTCGCCGGCCGGGTGAAGGAGCGCTTCAATCGCCCTGCCTTGGTGGCGGGCATTACCGAGGGCATGGCCAAGGGGTCGGGTCGGTCCGTGCCGGGGATCGACCTGGGCGCGGCGGTGATCGCGGCGCGGCAAAGCGGTATTCTGGCGACGGGCGGTGGCCACGCCATGGCGGCGGGGTTTTCAGCGCCAGAGACGGCGCTTTCGACCTTCCACGAATTCCTGAACGACCGGCTGGCCAATGCCGCCCTGTTGCCGCCCAGCGCCGAACTGGTGCTGGACGGTGTGCTGGGGCTGGGTGGAGCCGATGCAGCGCTGGCGCAGATGATTTCGAGGATGGGGCCTTTTGGCACTGGAAATGAAGAGCCGCTATTTGTGCTGCCGCGGGCTCGCGTGGTGAAGACTGACCGGATTGGCAAGGACGGCAACACCATCCGTGTGATGGTGGAGGGTGAGGGCGGCGGGCGGATGAAAGCGCTGCTATTCCGTGCCAAGGAAGGCGCCCTGGCCGAGGCCTTGGGCCGCGTGGGTGGTGCGCCGCTGCATCTGGCGGGGTATCTGCGGGCTGAATTTTGGCAAGGCCGGGTATCGGCAGGTTTTTTCATCGCCGACGCGGCACCTGCTTGACGTACGGGCCTGGGCATCGTACCAGCGCCCCCACCTTGGTCCCCATCGTCTAGAGGCCTAGGACACCGCCCTTTCACGGCGGTAACAGGGGTTCGAATCCCCTTGGGGACGCCATTCCCGAACATAAATAATAACTTCGGCTGGCGTGTTTGGCAGGTCGGCGAGAGCTGCCCTGGCGAGCAAGGATTTCGGGCCGGTGAGCTCAATTGTCTCCTTACTGATGACAGCTTTATCCACGAATAATTTGATGTAGGCCTTGCGCATTTCCGGCGGTGCCGTGTGCAGCGCGGCCCGGATTGTTTCACTGAGCTTGTGAAGCTTGGCCTCAGTCAGATGTGGGCGGTTGGCGGGTTGCAGGTCGGAAGCTTGTTCAAGCTGCGCGGTCAATGATTTGCGCTTGGTTTTTAGTGCCTCCATGCGCTCACGCAGGGCTGGTTCATCAACTTCCGTCAGGCCAGCTAGTGGAGCTGGGGCTTGAGAAACCAGGAAAGCAATACGGAAATAGCTCTCTCGACACTGCTTTTACCATTAAGTAATGTTGTGGCGTTTGTCGGAGGCGGGAATGAAGAGCGCACTACTGACGATAATTATTGGCATTTTCTTGGCTGGTTGCGCCAATCAGAGCCAGATAGCGCTAAAGCAAGAGAAAATACTCCTGGCTCAATGTGCTGCCAAATTTCCGTATGCACCGCCAACGATGGCCGCCAACGTTAACTGTAAGAATATGGCAGCAGATCAAACACTTGATAAATTTATACCAGACCAAGATTTGATCCAAACGCTTCATGGTGGGCGATTAATGTACGCTCAGCAGGCAGATGCAGGGTTGATCACCAAGGAACAGGCAATATTGGATATCGATCAGCTAAACAATGAGATCTATGATCAGATCAAAGCTAGATATCCAGTAACAACAGATTGTTCTTCAATTGCAGGTGCAACGAGTTGTACTTCCAATTAGTAATTCCTCGTCCTTTTTTACATTACAGCGATCCAACCTACCCTCGAAGCTGTGGGCTTCGAGTTCATTCCTGAGAACGGTAGAGAGGCTGGGGAGAGGCTAAGAAAGCTACGCGGCGCTTGATTGGGTTGGGGCTAGAGAATGCTCGGGAGGGCAAAAACGAGTAGTATCTCGACTTAAAATCTTACTATAATGTAACGTTATGATGTTGGTGGCGGGAGAACAACATGGCCAATCCTACGGAGCAACCAAGTCACACAGTCACACCAGTTTCGACGGCTATATCGCGCATAGCGCGTACAATCATTCTGGCGGCGTGCATTTTAGCTGTCGGACACATTATCGGTGCAATAATTGAAGGGGGATTTTACCAGGTTGAAGGTACAACTAGCTCCCTTAACATTGGTTCCTCTCCCTCAGTATTCCCACTTGCGATCGTATTGAATAAGTTTACGGGGAAAGTCTTATTCTGCCGGCTGGACGGTTCCTGTAAGAGCCCGACTCTGAATGCCAGTTTTTCTAACTTTGGCGTGCGATTTTTCTTGTGAGCAGGCGGATGTGGGCGAGCAGGAGCCATGCGGTAGCACTGGCGATTGTTGCCTCGAAGTCCTTAGCGAGGCGGCGGCATCTGCCG
>JAGXAE010000158.1 GCA_018971725.1 Pseudomonadota bacterium
GGCCATGTGGGAAGCGCCCTCGACGTGGCGGGCCAGAACGTGGCGGATGGAGCCGCGTTTGCGCATTGCGGCGTAAAGCGGGTTGATGGCTGCCCCCGGAAGGCCGAAGGCGATGTCGATGCCCTCGCGCTCCAAAACCAGTACAGCGGCGTCCGCCGCAGTCATTTTCGCCATGTCGTCCTCCAGCAAAAGAAAATCTCGTGGAACACCTACTCCAAATCGGTCTTGGAATTCGAGGTGGCTTCCACGATACGGAAATTTTTTTCAACTTCTATTGAAAATCAGCGTAATTTGAAATTCTGATTTGTGCAATCGAAGGCATTTTGCTATTTGCCGATGGGTTTTCCCGTATCGTGAAAATTACTGGAAAATTATCCTGAAATTCCAGGTGATTGCCAATTTTTGGATGCGAAAGCAAGGAGCATGCAATGGGCCGGCCCGCCGCCACTAAAAACCCTTCCGCCTCGCGCGGCGGCGCCGCCAAGGGCCGGTCAGATCAGGTGCAGTCACTTGTCCGCGCATTGTCTTTGCTGAACCGCATCGCGGAGGCCCCGGATGATGGCGCCAGTCTCACGGATCTCGCCCAGCAAGTCGGCCTGCCGGCATCGACCGCGCATCGGTTGCTTTTGACGCTGGAGCAGGAGCGTTATGTCCGCTTCGTCCAAAGCCGGCGCCTTTGGACCATTGGCGTCCAGGCTTTTGTCACGGGTTGCGCCTTCATCAAAACCCGCAACCTTGCCGCGCTGGCGCGCACGCATTTGCGCGGCCTGATGGAAAACAGCGGCGAGACGGTTAACCTCGCGGTGGAGGATAAGGGCGAGGCCGTTTACCTTGCCCAGGTGGAATGCCGCCAGATGATGCGTGTGCTGGCACGCCCCGGCACGCGCGTGCCCATGCATTGTTCCGCGGTTGGCAAGGCGATTCTGTCCGCAACGTCTGAGAAGGCCATCGGCCAGATTTTGCGCCAGCACGGCATGCCCAGGTTAACCGCCAAAACGGTCACTACACCTGCCGCGCTGCGCGCTGAACTGCTTAAGGTAAAAGGCCAGGGCTACGCCGTGGATGACGAGGAGCACGCTGTCGGCCTGCGCTGCATCGCGGCGCCGGTTTTCGACGAAACCGGAGACGTGGTTGGCGCTGTTTCGGTGTCCGGCCCGATGGCGCGTATTGATGAAAACCGGATTTCCGTGCTTGGCCGCATGGTGGTTGACGCGTCCCATGCCATTTCCGCCGAAATGGGTGCGGCATCCCCCAACCCGCCAACTGAATCTGGGCAATGATGCCAATGGCTGCGCTCTTTGGCGGGTTCAGGCCGTGCGCCCCGCATAAAGCAGGGTAAGTTGCTTGGCCGCTTCCATCATGGCGTCGCCAAACGGCGCGATCCGGTCGTCTGTCATCCGGAAATTGGGGGCCGATACAGAAATCGTGCCCGCCGGCTCGCCGAATTCATTGAGGATAGCCGCGCCGACGCAGCGCATGCCAAAGGAGTGTTCTTCATTGTCCACCGCGTAGCCCCGCTGCGCGGTAAGTTCGACATCCGCTAGAAGTGCCGCCTTGTCACTGTGAGTAGAAGCCGTGAAACGGGTATAATTGTAACCTTCGAGGAGCTTTTCGCGGCGTTCCGGCGTCAGCATGGAAAGCACCGCCTTGCCTGCGGCCGAGGCATGCAGCGGCAGTTCCGAGCCCGGGCGGAAGAATGCACGGACCGAGGCGTGGCTCTCCGCTTGCCCGACGCAGACGATGACCGGTTCCTCGAATTTTGACAGATTGATTGTCTCTGCCGTGGCCTGTTGTAGCGTGCGCAGTACGGGGCGGGCGATCTCCGGCAGCTTGCGGATGCGCAGATAGGCTGACCCGATGCGGAAAAGTCCAACCCCGACTGACCATAGCCCTGTCTCGATGTCGTGGCCGACCAGGCCGCGATGCTCCAGGGTTTGCAATTGCCTGTGTACCGTCGAAATCGGCAGGCCGGTGCGCCGGCTGATTTCGGCGAGAGAGGTGAAATCTATCCCGGCCAAGACTTCCAGAATGGAGATCGCCCGGTCGAGGGACTGGATGTCGCTGCTGCCTTCGCCATTGGAAGATGGTGGTCTGCCGCGCCGACGGGGAGCCTGGGGCATGGTGATGTCATTCATGCGCTCCTCCTTGGTGTGCAGAATTGCCATACTTCATCTATTTTCTCATAATACAAGAATATTTTCCCACGATACAAGAAAGACTCCACTGGACAAAATCCTCCTGATTTGCCATTCTCTCACATCGTGAGATTAATTCCCATATAAATGTTAGTATGAGCAGGTGGAGAGGCAAAGATGGCATGGATGCTGGCGATTGGGATAATGGAGAGGGGCGGTGAAATCGCTGCCTTTGGAGGTCCTGGCGCTGTCATTTTACCGCTTTTTGGCCTGCCGGCGAACGGAGTTATGCCAAAGAAATAAAGCGACTCGTGGGGGAAGGGGAAATCAGTAAGGAGTTTTGAGCATGAAGGTATGTATTTTTGGTGCCGGTGCGATCGGCGGTTATTTGGGCGCGGAAATGTCCCGGGCCGGTGCGGATGTGAGCTTGGTTGCCCGCGGCGCGAACCTTGAGGCCATGCGCCGCGATGGCGTGCGCGTGATCAAGGAGAACGAAGAATTTGTTGCCCGCCCCGTCTGCACGAGCGATACGAGCGAGCTTGGCGTCCAGGATTATGTGATCATCGGGCTCAAGGCGCATCAGATTTCCGCTGCTGTCCCCGCTCTGCGCCCGCTCCTGGGCAACCATACCAGCGTGGTCACCGCAGTGAACGGTATCCCTTATTGGTATTTCCACCGCAACGGCGGCAAGCTTGATGGCCACATCGTTGAGAGCGTTGATCCGGGCGGTGTGCAATGGAACAACATTGGCCCGGAGCGGGCGATCGGCTGTATCGTCTATCCGGCCACTGAGCTCGAACAGCCAGGCGTCATCCGTCATATCTATGGTGACAAATTCCCGATCGGCGAGCCTTCCGGCGAAATCACGCCGCGCGTCCAGCGCTTGTCGGAGCTGTTCGAGGCCGCGGGTCAGCGCGCGCCGGTTCTGGAGCGTATCCGTGATGAGATCTGGCTGAAGCTGTGGGGCAATCTCAGCTTCAACCCTGTCAGCGCCCTCACCCATGCGACGCTGGACGTGATCTGCACCGATCCTGGCACGCGCGCGGTTTGCAAGGCCATGATGCTGGAGGCGCAGGAGATCGCCGAGACCCTCGGCGTGAATTTCCGCGTCGATGTTGAGCGGCGGATCGAAGGCGCACGCAAGGTCGGCGCCCATAAAACCTCCATGCTGCAAGACCTTGAGCGCGGACGCGATATGGAGGTTGCGCCGCTACTGACGGTTGTGCAGGAATTTGGCCGTATGATAGACCTGCCGACGCCCACCATCGATGTTGTTCATGCGCTGATTTGCCAGCGGGCGATGACAGCTAAGATGAATTGATCCCCGGCGCCGGTTTCTCTATCGCGCCAGCCACTCAGCACAGGCCGCGCCGCAAGGTGCGGCCTTAGGAGGATTTAATGCCGCAATTCGCAGCAAACCTGACGATGCTTTACAATGAGGTTCCGTTTCTTGACCGTTTCGCCGCTGCGGCGAAAGACGGTTTCGACGCGGTGGAATTCATGTTCCCCTATGATTACGAGCCTGCCGAGATCACCGATCGGCTGAAGGCAAATGGCCAGAAGCTGGTTCTGCACAACCTGCCGGCTGGCAATTGGGCGGGCGGCGACCGCGGCATTGCCTGCCAGCCCGGCCGCGTGGAGGAGTTCCGCGCCGGCGTGGATAAGGCTGTGACTTATGCCAAGGCGTTGAACTGCCCGAAGCTGAACTGCCTTGCCGGCATCCCCACGGGCGATGCGGCGGAAGCGCGCAAGGTGCTGGTGGATAACCTGATCTATGCGGGCAAGAAGCTGGGCGATGCCGGGCTTGAACTGCTTCTGGAGCCGGTGAACACCCGCGACGTTCCGGGCTTCTTCGTCAACAAGCTCGACCAGGCGCTATCCATTCTGGACGATGTGGGCGCCAGCAATGTGCGTCTGCAATTCGACATCTATCACACCCAGGTGATGGAAGGTGATATCGCCAACAAGCTTGCGGCGAATTTCGGCCGGATTGGCCATCTTCAGCTGGCCGACAACCCCGGCCGCCACGAGCCGGGCACGGGCGAGATCAACTACACGTATCTGTTCCGTCGGATTGACGAGCTTGGCTATAAGGGCTGGATCGGTTGCGAATACAAGCCGCGCGCCACGACCTCAGAGGGCCTATCCTGGCTCGCCGCAGCCCGCTGATTTTAATCAAAATATTTATCATCTTCAGGAGACGAACGATATGAGCAAGATCGGATTCATCGGCCTAGGCATCATGGGCCGTCCCATGGCCGGGCACCTGCTCGCTGGCGGCCACACACTCTATGCCTTCGATCCGTTCGGCGTCTCGCC
>JAGXAE010000159.1 GCA_018971725.1 Pseudomonadota bacterium
ATAGGCCGCTTGATACAGCAAGATCGGCTGCGCGGCTTGCTCCGCCCCGAAGCCGAGGCCCAGCGTCAGCACGCCAAGCACCGAGCCCATCAGCATTTTCACGATGCCCGGCACCACCCAGCCCGGCCCCGCCGCCAGCAGTGAGGCCCACCAGCGCCAGCGGGCTTTTGTGTCTGGCTTGGGCATAAAGCGCAGATAATCCGCCTGCTCGCCGATTTGCGCGATCAGCGAGACGATGACCGAGGCGCAGGCGCCGAATGGCAGCAGCGCGAAGCCGCCACCCCAGCGCAGGCCATGAAACCCGGCCCAGGCATGCAGCAACCCTGGATGTACCGCCAGGAACAATATGGGCAGGAAGTTCAACACCAGCCAGGCCGCCTGGCTCCAGACCTGAAACCGGGAGATGAAGGTGATGCCGTAAGCCGCCAGCGGAATGATGCCGAGCGTGGACAGCACATAGCCAAGCCGCAGCGGAATGCCGAACACCTGGCTCAGCATATTGGCGAAGATCGAGGCTTCCAGCGCGAAGAATATGAAGGTGAAGGAGGCGTAGATGAGCGAGGTGATGGTGGAGCCGATATAGCCGAACCCGGCGGCGCGGGTGAGCAGGTCAATATCCACCCCGTATTTCGCTGCCACATAGGCGATGGGCCCGGCGGTGAGCGCGATGAGCAGCCCGACGCAGAGAATGGCCGCCACCGCGTTCACCGGCCCGTATTGCAGGGTGATGGTCGCGCCAATCGCCTCCAGCACCAGGAATGAGGTGGCGCCGAAGGCGGTATTGGCCACGGCCTTGCCCGAAAATTTACGCGCAGCACTGGCGGTGAAGCGCAGCGCGTAATCCTCCATCGTCTCATCCGCGACGAATTGATTATAGCTGCGGCGGATCGGGGTTATTCGCTGGGGAAACGCCATCTCACTTCATTAACCGGGAAACAACGCAAACGAATACGCACTCTGCCGTATTCCTGAGCGGGTGCGGATTTTCGAGGCTGTGAAGATGTTTTTCTTCCAGCCGAATGGAGTGCCAGCACCGTGACCGAGACGCTGATCAAAGTCGATCTCAATGGATCGCCCCTCGATAACGATATGGTTCATAACCGCTGGCACCCGGATATTCCGATGGTGGCCAAGGTAAAGCCCGGAGATGATTTCATCCTGGAATGCTATGACTGGACCGGCGGTTTCATCAAGAACAATGACAGCGCGGACGATGTGCGCGACGTGGACCTTTCCACCGTGCATTACCTCTCCGGGCCCATCGAGGTGGAGGGCGCGGAGCCTGGCGACCTGCTGGTGGTGGATTTCCTCGATGTCGGCCCGATGCAGGAGAATTTGTGGGGCTTTAACGGCTTCTTCTCCAAGCAGAATGGCGGCGGGTTCCTGACGGATTATTTCCCCCAGGCGCAGAAATCCATCTGGGACATCAAGGGCATGTTCACTTCCTCCCGGCATATTCCGGGGGTGAATTTCGCCGGGCTCATCCATCCAGGCCTGATCGGCTGCCTGCCGGACGCGAAAATGCTGGAGATGTGGAACAAGCGCGAAAAGGCGCTAATTGCCACCAACCCCACCCGCGTGCCCGGCCTCGCCAACCCGCCTTTCGCGCCCACCGCGCATATGGGCCGGATGACCGGCGAGGCGCGCAACAAGGCCGCCGCCGAGGGCGCGCGCACCGTGCCGCCGCGTGAACATGGCGGCAATTGCGACATCAAGGATCTCTCCCGCGGCGCCAGGGTTTACTTCCCCGTCTATGTGAAGGGCGCGGGTCTTTCGGTCGGGGATCTGCATTTCAGCCAGGGCGACGGTGAGATCACCTTCTGCGGGGCCATCGAGATGCCGGGTTTCATCCATCTCGGCATTCACTCCATCATCAAGGACGGCATGGCGAAATACGGGATCAAGAACCCGATTTTCAAACCCAGCCCGATCAAACCGAATTACCAGGATTATCTGGTGTTCGAGGGAATCTCGGTTGATGACAGCGGCGAGCAGCATTATCTGGACATGTTCGTCTCCTACCAGCAGGCTTGTTTGAACGCGATTAATTACCTGAAGAAATTCGGCTATTCCGGCGCCCAGGCTTACTCCATTCTGGGCACCGCCCCGGTGCAGGGGCATCTCTCCGGCATTGTGGACGTGCCGAACGCCTGCGCCACGCTGTATCTGCCGACCGAGATTTTCGAGTTCGACATCAATCCCACCGCCGCAGGGCCGGTGCAGATGATTAAGGGCGGGGTGGATCTGCCGCTCTCCCCGGATAAATAACATGCCGGTTTACGATTATATGTGCCCGCATTGCGGGCCGTTTACCGCCTTGATGCCCATGGCGTCCTGGCAGGATGATCTCGGCTGCCCGGAATGTGGTGTGGCAGCGCCGCGCGCGCTGCTGACCGTGCCGCATCTGGCCACCATGAACGCGGCCAAGCGCAAGGCCCATGCGGTGAACGAGAAAAGCGCCCACGCGCCGGAGAGCACACGGCGCACCGGCAAGCACCCGCCGGGCTGTGGGTGTTGCGGCAAGGCGGGTGCGAAGCTGAAGGCGGATGCGCCGACGCCGATGAAGACTTTCCCTGGAAGCCGGCCCTGGATGATCAGCCATTAAGGCAAAGCATGAGATGCTGTAGATTCACATACTAACGTTAAGTTAGTATGTTCCACGTGGAACCCGGACAAATAAAAAGGAGGCCGATTGGCCTCCTTTTTTGTGGCCTACTCCGCGGCCGGGGCTAGATTGGCCCCGTTCGGGATGCCTTCGATCGGGCATTCCTCCGTGCCCAGTGTGGTACGGGTCAGCGCTTCCACTTTGGCGCGGGTGGCCTCGGGGTCGTTCACCCATTCGCGATAGAAATCGAACGGGCAGACGGCCATGCCGGGCTGGTTCTCGCGGGAATTGACCATGCCGGTATAGCCGCGATGCAGCAGCTTAAAGAGGTGATTCTGCGATTGCAGATTCTTGCGCGCGTCGCGGATGAGGAATTTCGACAGGGCCGCGTATTGGATGCCGTAATCCTCCTCCCCGCATTCGCCGAGGGTGCGGCCATCGAAGCCGATGATGGCGGAATGGCCGAAATAGGAATACACGCCGTCAAACCCGGTGGCGTTGGCGACGGCGACGTAGCAATTATTGGCCCAGGCCATGGTTTTGGCCATTAGCACCTGCTGGTCCTTGGCCGGGTACATATAGCCCTGGCAGCGGATGATCAGCTCTGCCCCCTTCATCGCGCAGTCGCGCCAGATTTCGGGGTAGTTGCCGTCATCGCAGATGATGAGGCTGACCTTAAGCCCCTTCGGCCCCTCGCAAACATAGGTGCAGCCGCCGGGATACCAGCCTTCCACCGGCACCCAGGGCATGATCTTGCGGTATTTCTGCACGATCTCGCCCTTGTCGTTGATGAGGATGAGGGTGTTGTAGGGCACCTTGTTCGGGTGGTCCTCATGCCGTTCGCCGGTGATGGAGAACACGCCCCAGACTTTGGATTCACGGCAGGCGGCGGCGAAGATTTCGGTTTCCTCGCCCGGTACCGTGGCGGCGGTCTCCATCATCTCGCCGGGGTCGTACATGATGCCCTGCGTGGAATATTCCGGGAAGATCACCAGATCCATCCCCGGCAGGCCGAGCTTCATGCCGGGGATCATCGCGGCGATCTTCCTGGCGTTTTCGATCACCTCGGCTTTCGTGTGCAGCCGGGGCATTTTGTAATTGACGACGGCGACGCCGACCGTATCGGCGCTGCTGGAAATATCTCCATGCAACATCTTCGAGTTTCCTTTCGCGCAAAAAACCGGGCCCGCGATGCGCGGGCCCGGCGAGAGAAGAGCTTAGTGGGTGAGATCGGCCGGGGTGCCGTAAGAAAGCACGGGGTCGGCATGCGGCTTCTTGCACTCGTCGTGGCAGTCGGAGTCCAGCGAGCAGCAGAGCGAGCAGATATTGCCCTTGTGGAAGGGGCAGCCGGTCATGTCCAGCGCCTCATACTCGAACCCGCAGGAGACGCATGAGAGCGTGTCGTGCTTGACGCCCGCATGGTAGCCCGCATCGCGCGCCACATAGTACTTGCCCTTGGTGATGATGGCGATGATCGGCGAGGCGACGAAGGAGACGCCGAGCGCGATGAAGGCCGAGTAGGCGGCGGCGTAGTCGCCGAATACATGAAAGAAGGCGAGCACGGAGATGATCGAAGCGATCACCATGGCGCCGAAACCGACCGGGTTGAAGTTGTAGAGATGCGCGCGCTTGAACTCGATATAGGATGGGCTGAGCTTCAAGAGCGGCTTGTTGATGACGAGATCGGCCGTGACCGCGCCGATCCAGGCCACGGCAACGTTGGAGTAGAAGCCAAGGATGTGGCCGAGCACGGAGAACATGTTCAGCTCCATCATCGTCAGCGAAATGCCGACATTGAAGAAGATGTACACGACGCGGCCGGGATGCACATGCAAGAGG
>JAGXAE010000160.1 GCA_018971725.1 Pseudomonadota bacterium
CGGAGCCTGACGCCTCCGAACTCTATACCGACGTGCTGGTGGAGGCATAAGCGCCATGACCGATATTCTGATGCCCGCCCTCTCCCCCACGATGACCGAGGGCAAGCTCGCCAAATGGCTCAAGAAAGTGGGCGATGAGGTGAAGTCCGGCGATGTTCTGGCCGAGATAGAGACCGACAAGGCGACCATGGAAGTGGAAGCCGTGGACGAAGGCACGATTTCCGAGATCCTGGTTGATGAAGGCACGGAAGGTGTCGCGGTGAACGCGGTGATCGCCCGTTTGGGCGGCGGCAGCAGCGTTTCCGAAGCGCCCAAGCCAGCCCCGCTTCCCGCTGCTGAAGCCAAACAGGAAGCAGCACCCGCCAAGCCCCCCGCCGCACCCGCCGCCGCGGCACCCGCACCCGAGAAGGACTGGGGCAAGACCAGAACCATGACGGTGCGCGAAGCCTTACGCGACGCGATGGTGGCCGAGATGCGCGCCGACAAGGATGTGTTCCTGATGGGCGAGGAAGTCGCCCAGTATCAGGGCGCTTACAAGATTTCGCAGGGCATGCTGGACGAGTTCGGCCCCCGCCGCGTGATCGACACGCCAATCACCGAGCATGGCTTCACCGGCCTGGCCGTGGGTGCTGCGATGAACGGGCTGAAGCCGATTTTGGAGTTCATGACCTTCAACTTCGCCATGCAGGCGCTTGACCAGATCATCAATTCCGCCGCCAAGACGCTGTATATGTCCGGCGGGCAGATGGGGGCTTCCATCGTCTTCCGTGGCCCGAACGGGGCCGCGGCGCGCGTCGCGGCCCAGCACTCGCAATGCTATGCCTCATGGTATGCGCATTGCCCCGGGCTGAAGGTGATCGCGCCGTGGTCCGCCGCTGATGCGAAGGGCCTGCTGCGCGCCGCCATCCGCGACCCGAACCCGGTGATCTTCCTGGAACATGAGATCCTCTACGGCCACAGCTTCGAGGTGCCGGAAGATGAAGATTTCATTCTGCCCATCGGCAAGGCCAAAATTGAGCGCTCAGGCAGCGATGTGACGATCATCGCCTTCTCGATCATGGTGGAAGTGGCGCTGAAGGCCGCCGAGGCACTGGCCGAGCAGGGCATCTCCGCCGAGGTGATCAATCTGCGCACCATCCGGCCGCTGGATGTTGAAACCATCGCGGCCTCGGTGAAGAAGACCGGCCGCGTGGTGAGCCTGGAGGAAGGCTGGCCTTTCGCCGGTATCGGCGCGGAGATTATCGCCACCGTGACAGAGCATTGCTTCGACTGGCTGGACGCCCCGCCCGCCCGCGTGACCGGCGTGGATGTGCCGATGCCCTATGCGGCCAATCTTGAAAAACTGGCGCTGCCCCAGCCCGGCTGGGTGGTGGACGCCGTGAAGAAATTCTTCTGATCCGGGAGGCGTTTGAACATGGCCACAAATATTTTGATGCCCGCTCTCTCGCCCACCATGACCGAGGGCAAACTTGCCAAATGGGTCAAACGGGAGGGCGATGAGATTAAATCCGGCGATGTGATCGCGGAGATCGAGACCGATAAGGCGACCATGGAAGTGGAAGCCGTGGATGAGGGCTTCCTCGCCAAGATCGTGGTGCCGGAAGGTACCGAGGGCGTGGCGGTGAATGCCGTGATCGGCGTGATTACCGCCGAGAAGGGCGGCAAGGTGGATGCCCCGGCAGCCGCCCCAGCACCTGCCCCCGCCGCGAAGGTGGAAGACGCGCCAGCACCTGCCGCGCCGGCGCCCGCCGCCGCAGCCCCTGCCCCGGCCGCGCATGGCGAACGCATCTTCGCCTCGCCGCTGGCCAAGCGGATCGCCAAGCAGAACGGTATCGATCTTGCCACGATCAAGGGCTCCGGCCCCAACGGGCGGATCGTGCGCGCGGATGTGGAAGGCAAGACCGCCAGCGCTCCCGCGCCCAAGGCCGAAGCGCCGGCGGCTCAGCCAGCACAAGCACAGGCTCTAGCCCCAGCGGCGGCCAAACCCGCGGCACCGGCGCCGGCCATCACCGCGCCGCATACCAAGGTGCCGAACACCAACATGCGCAAGGTTATTTCCCGGCGGCTTGGCGAACAGCAACTGGTACCGCATTTCTTTCTCACCGCGCATGCGGAGATCGACAAGCTGCTCGCCCTGCGCGCCGAACTGAACAGCAAATCGCCCAAGGACGGGCCGGGTGCGTACAAGCTCTCGGTGAATGACCTGGTGATCAAGGCCTGCGCCCTGGCGCTGCGCCGCCACCCGAATGTGAATGCCTCCTGGACGGAGGATGCAATCATTCAGTACCACGACGTGGACATCTCGGTCGCGGTTTCGCTGCCGGAGGGGCTGATCACACCCATCATCCACAACGCGGACCGGCTCGGTCTCGCCGCCATTTCAAACACCATGAAGGATCTTGCGGGGCGGGCGAAGGCGGGCAAGCTGAAGCCCGAGGAATTCCAGGGCGGTACCTTCTCCATCTCAAATCTCGGCATGTATGGCACGTCTGAGTTCACAGCCATCATTAACCCGCCCCAGGCGGCGATTCTGGCCGTGGGCGCGGGCACCAAGCAGGCCGTGGTGAAGGGGGATGAGATCAAGATCGCCACGGTGATGAGCATCACCATCACCGCCGACCATCGGGTGATGGATGGCGCGGGTGCGGCTGAGTTCGTGCAAACCGTCAAGGGCC
Source organism: Pseudomonadota bacterium (assembly GCA_018971725.1). GTDB lineage: Bacteria > Pseudomonadota > Alphaproteobacteria > Acetobacterales > Acetobacteraceae > Acidocella. The sequence continues at coordinate 2,676 of JAGXAE010000160.1, forward strand.
TGCTCGAAGAGCCGCTTGGCCTGCTGCTTTAGAACGGAGGCTGAAAATGGCTGACAAATTCGACGTGATCGTGGTGGGCGGCGGGCCGGGCGGCTATGTCGCCGCCATCCGCGCCGCACAGCTGAAGTTGAAGGTGGCGCTGGTGGAGGCCAAGCATCTGGGCGGCATCTGCCTGAACTGGGGCTGCATCCCCACCAAGGCACTGCTGCGCTCGGCTGAGGTGAAGCATCTGATCGACCATGCCGATGCGTTCGGCATCTCGGTGGGCGATGTGAAGGTGGATCTGGCGAAGGTGGTGGCGCGTTCACGCGCGGTTTCCAAGCAGCTTTCTTCCGGCATCGGCCATTTGATGAAGAAGAACAAAGTTACCGTGTATGATGGCTTTGGCAAACTGATGGGCAACGGCAACCTCTCGGTCTCGCGTGATGGCAAGCCCGTGGCGCAGCTGGAAGCCCCGCATATCATCCTGGCCACCGGGGCGCGGCCGCGCCAAATTCCGGGGCTGGAAGTGGATGGCAAGCAGATCATCTCCTATTTCGAGGCGATGGTGCCGGAGACAATGCCGAAATCCCTGCTGATCATGGGATCGGGCGCTATCGGCATCGAGTTCGCCAGCTTCTACAACACGCTGGGTGTGGATGTGACAGTGGTGGAGATGCTGGACCGGATCTTGCCGGTCGAGGATGCCGAAATTTCCGCCATGGCGCGCAAGAGCTTCGAGAAGCAGGGCATCAAGATCCTCACCTCCGCCGTGGTGAAGAAGGCCGATAAGGGGCCGAGTTCCGTGAAGGTCACGGTTGAGGCTGGCGGCAAGAGCCAAGTGTTCGAGGTGGAGAAAGTGATTTCAGCGGTCGGTATTGTCGGCAATGTCGAGAATATCGGGCTGGACAGCACAAAGGTGCAGGTGGACCGCACCCATGTGGTGGTGGATGGCTATGGCCGCACCGGCGAGAAGGGCGTGTATGCCATCGGTGATTTGGCCGGGCCGCCCTGGCTGGCGCATAAAGCCAGCCATGAGGCGATTGTGTGTGTTGAGAACATCGCGGGCCTGCATCCGCACCCGTTCGAGACCGGCAATATACCCGGTTGCACCTATGCCCACCCGCAAGTGGCCAGCGTGGGCCTGACCGAAGCCAGGGCCAAGGAGTTGGGCCATGAGGTGAAGGTTGGGCGCTTCCCGTTCATCGGCAACGGCAAGGCAATTGCCCTGGGCGAACCAGAAGGTTTGGTGAAAACCGTGTTCGACGCCAAGACCGGCGCGTTGCTGGGCGCGCATATGATCGGCGCGGAAGTCACCGAGATGATCCAGGGCTATGTGGTCGCCCGCCAGTTGGAAACCACCGAGGCCGAACTGATGGAGACGGTGTTCCCGCACCCCACCATCTCGGAAGCCATGCACGAATCCGTGCTTGACGCCTTTGGGCGGGTCATCCACTTCTAAATCATCAGGCGCTCCCTCATGGGGGCGCCATTCACGCAGGCATGAAAATGGCCAAACGCATTGAGATCGACCACCGGGTTCGTCACCCGGAGAAACAGCACCGCCCGGACAACCCGATTGCCCGCAAGCCGTCCTGGATCCGCGTGAAAGCGCCGACCCACCCCGTGTATCACGAGACACGGGCGCTGATGCGGGAGAAAAATCTCACCACCGTGTGCGAGGAAGCCGCTTGCCCG
>JAGXAE010000023.1 GCA_018971725.1 Pseudomonadota bacterium
TTGTGATAAGGCGAAAAACTCTGCTTGGTTCAGGGCCAGGGCCGGGATGTCGTCCAGCGCGGTCTCGAGCGGCAGCAAAGTTTCAGCAAGAGTGGCGGGGTTCTGCTCCGGATTGAGGAAAAAGTCCAGCGGAACCGCCATGTTCTCCAGGAAAGGCCCCACGCGCAGGCGGCGCAGCACGGCGATATGCCCCACCGAGCCGCAAGCCCGTGCTAGATCCCGCGCCAAGGAGCGCATATAGACCCCCTTGCCGGACTGAACCTCGAACACGGCATGGTCCGCATCCGGCCGGCCGATCAGCTCAAACCGGTCCACCTGCGCCGGGCGGGGCGGCAATTCGGGCGGGCGGCCATCGCGCGAAAGGTCGTAAGCGCGCTCGCCATCCACCTTGATGGCGGAGAAGATCGGCGGCACCTGCATGATGCTGCCGATGAACTGGGGCAGGGCGGCGTTGATATCAGAATCGCTGGGGCGGGCATCTGAGGTGGCGATCACGGCGCCCTCGGCATCGTCCGTATCCCGGGCCTCACCGAATTTCAGGGTGAAATGATAGATTTTGGTGCTATCCATTACATAGGGCACGGTTTTGGTGGCGGCGCCAAAGGCCAGCGGCAGGATGCCGGTAGCCAGCGGGTCCAGCGTGCCGCCATGGCCTGCCTTCTGGGCATCCAGCGCGCGCTTCACCTTATTCAGCGCTTGCGTGCTGGTGATGCCCTGGGGTTTATCGAGAATGATCCAGCCGTCCAGTTTGCGGCCTTTTTTCTGCCGAGCCATCGTGTCCTGTGAAAATCCAAAATGAGGGGCGCTGATAGAGCGGGGCGGGCCGGGCCGCAACCTTGTTGCTAAAAGAGGGGTGAGGCAAGGTAAGCTTTAACGGGATGGCAATTGGTTTCTGTTTAACATGGCTCGGTCTTCGGAGGACTGCCGTATGCAACATGACCCGAATCCAAATCCACGCTTGCCCGGCGTAGTAGACGCTAAGCAGGCAGAATCGTCTAACAACAGCTTGTATTCGCACACGAAATCACAAAGCCCGAAACGGGATAAGTTCATCGGCTTTGCCTATGACGAGGCCACTGCGGCTGCCCTGCACACGGTGCTGGCCGGGCATGTTCCCAATGATAACCAGGTGCACAGGATGGATTTCCGCCAGGCATTGTCGGTTCTGGCGGCGATGCCCACGCCGGAGATCGTTCTGGTGGACCTTTCCGGCGAGGAACAGCCAATCAACGCGTTGGTGGATTTGGCCGACACCGTGGATGCCGGCACCGTAGTGCTGGCGGTCGGTGAGGTTCAGGAAGTGAATTTCTACCGCCTCGTGATCAAGAACATGGGGGTTAAGGAGTATCTGCCCAAGCCGCTGACGGAAGATATGATTGCCGCGCATTTCCTGCCGGTGATCGACAATTTGGCCCATCAGCAGGTTGGACCGCGAGGCGGGCGCATGGTGGCGCTATGCGGGGCGCGCGGCGGTGTGGGGGTGAGCTGCATCACCGCGAATCTTGGGTTCTACATTGCCAATGAGCTGCACCGGCACACGCTGCTGCTGGATGGCGAGGTGAATACCGGCACGCTGGCGCTGGACTTGAACATTGCCGCCAGCCGTGGCCTGCCCGCCGTGCTGGAAGCGCCGCAGCGGGTGGACCATTTGCTGATCGAGCGTTGTGTGCAGGATTTGGGAGACAGACTGCACGTGATGGCGGGCATGGAGGAGCTGGGGTGGGAGGCGCCATGCAATGCCGAGGGGCTGGCGAATCTCGTGCAGATGATACGGTCTCGTTACAATTTCATAGTGGCGGATACTGGTGCACGGCTGACGCCACTGGCCAGGCAGCTGATGTTCAATGTGCAGCAACGTGTGATTGTGCTGGACCCGACCCTGATTTCGCTGCGCAACGTAGAAAGGCTCCTTACCCTGCCGATAGGTTCTGGCCAGGCGCCGCGGCCGTTGCTGGTGCTGAATAAGGCGGGGGTGCAAGGCGGGCTGGCGCGGCGTTTCATGGAAGACCAACTGGGTGGGCCGTTCGATGCTGTGATCCCGGATCTGCCGCGTCTGGTTGGCGAGCATTCCGGGTTTGGCACGCTGGCGGTGCGGCAACGCGGTCCGTTCCGCCAGGGCATTGTCGCTCTGGTGGCGGCTTTGGGTGTAGGCGCGCAGTCCGGCATGGCCCAGGCCGGCGCGCAGCCAAGCTATGCGATGGCGCCTTAGGAAAAGCGCCTCCGGTATTAGGTGTTCGCCAGGAAATACTTTATAAACCGGCTTCGTTAAACGATTCCGGAGCCTGTTACCCGTATGTCCGACACGCCTGATTCCGCCCCGCTCGACGATGCCTATGACGCCGCATCGATCAGTGTTCTGAGGGGGCTGGATGCCGTCCGCAAGCGGCCAGGCATGTATATCGGGGACACTGATGACGGCTCGGGCCTGCATCATATGGGCTTTGAGATCATCGACAACGCGGTGGATGAGGCCCAGGCCGGTTTCGCCAGCCGGGTGGACGCCGTTTTGAACGGCGATGGCTCGATGACCATTTGCGATAATGGCCGCGGTATTCCCACCGACATCCATGCCGAGGAAGGTATTTCCGCCGCCGAGGTGGTGCTGACCAAGCTGCACGCGGGCGGCAAGTTCAACCAAAACAGTTACAAGGTTTCCGGCGGCCTGCACGGCGTGGGCGCGGCGGTGGTGAACGCGCTTTCCGAATGGATGGAGGTGCGCATCTGGCGCAATGGGCAGGAGCATTTTATCCGCTTCGAGCATGGCGACACGGTGCAGCCGCTGAAGATCATCGGCCCTTCCGACCACCCCAATGGCACGGAGGTGACGTTCAAGCCTTCCGCCGCCACCTTCACGCAAACCGATTTCGATTACGAGGTGTTCGAGCGCCGCCTGCGCGAACTGGCCTTCCTGAACTCAGGGCTGGCCATCGTGCTGCGCGACGAACGGCACGAGCCCTTCCGGCAGGCGGAGTTCCACTATGAAGGCGGGGTGAAGGAATTCTGCCTCTGGCTGGACCGGGCGAAGAATTCCGTGCTGCCAACCCCGATCACCGCGGCCAGCGAGGCCAAGGAGGCGGGGATAAAGGTTGAGTTCGCGCTCACCTGGAACGATTCCTACCACGAGACAATGCTCTGTTTCACCAACAACATTACCCAGCGCGATGGCGGCACGCATCTGGCCGGGTTTCGCGGGGCGCTGACCCGCGTGGTGAGCAATTACGCAAAAAACATGGGCGGCAAGAAGGACAATGCCGATATCTCCGGCGAGGATATGCGCGAGGGGCTGACGGCCGTGCTCTCCGTGAAGGTGCCGGACCCGAAATTCTCATCCCAGACCAAGGACAAGCTGATTTCTTCCGAGGTGCAGCCGGTGGTGCAGGCGGCCGTGGCGGACGCGTTGGGCCATTGGTTCGAGACGCATCCCAAGGAAGCCAAGAATATCGTCCAGAAGGTGATGGACGCCGCTGCCGCGCGCGAGGCCGCGCGCAAGGCCCGCGAGCTTACCCGCCGCAAGGGCGTGCTGGATATTTCCTCGCTGCCCGGCAAGCTGGCGGACTGCCAGGAGCGCGACCCGGCGAAATCCGAATTGTTCCTGGTTGAGGGTGACAGCGCCGGCGGCTCCGCGAAGCAGGGCAGGGACCGGAAATATCAGGCGATTTTGCCGCTGAAGGGCAAGATTCTGAACGTGGAGCGCGCGCGCTTCGACAAGATGCTGAGCAGTGCCGAGGTGGGCACGCTGATCACCGCGCTTGGTGCTGGCATCGGCCGGGCGGATTCCGGTGAGGGCGGGTTCGACCCCGCCAAACTGCGCTACCATCGTATCGTCATCATGACCGACGCGGACGTGGATGGTTCGCATATCCGCACGCTGCTGCTCACGTTTTTCTACCGGCAGATGCCGCAGCTTATCGAGCAAGGTTATCTCTACATCGCGCAGCCGCCGCTGTACCGCGCCAAGCGCGGCAACGACCAGCGCTATTTGAAGGATGACGACGCACTGGAAGCGTTCCTGCTGGACCGCGCGCTGGGTAATTCGGTGTTGAGCGATGGCAGCCAGAGTCTGGCCGGCGACGAGTTGCGCGAGGCCTCCATTTGGATCGGCCATGCGGTGCACCGGTTGCGGGCGATGGAAAACACGTTGCCGCAGCTTTACCTTGAGCAGGTCGCCATCGCCGGGCTGATGTCTCCTGCGGCCCTTGGTGATGCGGCCAAGGACGCCGCTCTGGTGCAAAGGCTGAACGCGATCTCTCATCCCACGGAGCGCGGTTGGGTGGTCACGTCCGACGAAACGGGAATTAAGATCGGGCGCACCGTGCGCGGGGTGGCGGAGCATTATACCTTGGATGCCATGACCCTGCGCACCGCCGAGGCGCGCTATTTGGCTGAGCGTGCGGAAAAGCTGGCAGAGATCTTCAGCAGCGATGCCACTCTCGCCATCGATGGCGGAACGCCAAAGCCGGTGCATGGCCCGGCGGCAATGTGGGACGCGCTGCTGGCCCATGGGCGCAAGGGCATGGTCGTCAGCCGCTTTAAAGGGCTGGGCGAAATGAACCCGGAAGAACTATGGGCGACGACGCTGGACCCGACAATGCGGCGCTTGCTGCAAGTGAAAATCGCTGATGCCGAAGGCACGGACATGATCTTCTCGACATTGATGGGCGATGTGGTGGAACCGCGGCGCGAATTTATCGTGAACAACGCGCTTCGCGTGGCGAATCTCGACACCTGAGGCACGAACAGCCGGCACCGCGGGACGTTTCGCGGTGCGGAGCAAAGAGAAAATTTTTTATAATACGTGCCGTGGCGGCTAATCGCCACGCGGCTTGGTTTTTGCATCTCTCAAACCCAACCTGAATAATTTGCACTGCGCCGCGCGGGCGGCCGGTGGAAGCCGGTTTGACGCGCCGGTAGATGCTGGCTCCCAAGGTTCGCTGGCCGCCTGATCCGCAATATCGACGATATGCTGCGCCGGGCCTTGGACGATGGCATCGAGATAGAGACGATAATATCCGACGAACTTTTGAAAGCCTCTGCTGATAACGATAAGTTTTTGAATCTGTCGATTACGCTAAGCATTGCCGCAGCGTTAAATCTAGGCTGAGATCATCTTTTAGCGCTGTGGGGGGATATTAACTTTGGCCGAAATTACTGTTGAAACGCGGTAATATTTGTTGAAGCATTTCGCTTGGCTTCAATCTCTTTTTTATGGAAGGATGTTTTGACGTCTGCCTGCCAAGGCTATTTTTGCCCGGGGCTGTAAAGGCCGGGGCTCCGATTATGGGGGCCAACACAGATGCGCGCGCCAGTGCCAGATATCCTTTCTGAACCCATTCGGGATGTGTGGGCGAAGCCGGACATAGGGCTTCACCCGCATGTGCCACTGGCGCTGCTTTGCAATGCCAGCGAGAGTGATTACGCGCAGGCTGCGGATATCGGCTTTACCCATGTCTTGCTGGAGGACGCGTCCCAGATCAGCGGGGCAAGAGGCTGTGGGCTTGTGCCGGTTGTCGTCCTTGAGGAGTTTGAGGATGAGACACTTGCGGGGTTGCAAGAGGCAGGCGCCGGGGGCTTTTATTTCCGCGCCGCGCATCGGTTAGCGGCCATTTTTTGGTGCGACCGGCTCGGCAACGCGAAGCAACGCAAGCCGGATGTGCTGTTGATCGCCGATATTCTGGGGGCGCGGCCGGATGAGGTGGCGGCGCTGCGTGGCGCGGGGTTTGACCTCGCCACATCGTCCTCCTGCTACTGGGATTTCGCGTCTGGCTGGTTGAATCAGGATACGCTGCGGACAGAGTCAGTGGCGCCCGTCCTGGCGTTTGCCACGCCGCCGGGCTCCGCGTCCTGGCAGCCGGCGGCGATGAAGCGGGCGCTGCGGTTCTCCGCGATGTTTGCCCCTGCATGGGCCGTGGACGGGCGGTTTGTGTTTCAAGGCGACGAGGATATGAGCCCGGAGCTGCGCGAGCTTTTGGCGCTGCGTGGGCAAATGGCGGTGTTGCTTGGCAGCCGTGCCGGGCGCGTAATTAGTGCGGCTGGTGCGCCCGTGGCGGTATTCTTCCGCGGTAGTTTCGTTTCCGCGACGAATGGCTCCGTCGAAGCCAAGGCGAGGCAGCCGGTAGGGCATTTACTTCCAATCATCGGCGCGGCGGGCTTACGGGCGCTCGGCGGCAATGCCTTCAGCGCGACGGATATATTGGCCATGGAACCTGGCGAGGTGGCATTTTTCACAACTCTGCCTGCGGCGGAAATTTCCCTCCCCGCGCCTAAACTTGATACCGGGGCACCGCGCATCGGGATCGAGGCGATTTCTCCACAGGTGGATGATGGCCGGTTTCCGGCGCGGCGCGTGGTTGGCGAGGCGGTGGAGGTTGAGGCGGATCTGATTGCGGACGGGCATGAATTGCTGGCGGCGGAGTTGCTGTACCGTCCTGGCCGGGAACAGGCTTGGCGTGTGGTACCGATGCTGCCCGTTGGAAACGACCGCTACCGCGCCAGCTTCCCCTTGGAATGGCTGGGGCGGTACGGGTTCGTGGTTCAGGCTTGGTACGACCGTTTTTCAAGCTTTGCCGATGGGTTACGCAAGAAAGTTGCGGCGGGGCTAAATGTCGCGCTGGAAATCCAGGAAGGGTTGCAACTGGTGGACGAGGCGGCGGAAGCCGATGAGCGCCTGCGCGGTGTTGCCACGCAGCTTCGGGCCTTGCCGGCGGAGGAGTTGCAGGAATGGCTGCTCAGCGAGGACCTGCGCAGCACCATGCGGCATGCCTTACCGAGAAAATTCTTAACCAAGTCACGAGAAATGCCGCTGGATGCGGAGCCAAGAGGCGCGCGTTTCGCCAGTTGGTACGAATTGTTTCCCCGTAGCCAGAGTGGCGATGCAACCCGGCACGGCACTTTTGCCGATGTGGTGGCGCAATTGCCGCGCATCGCCGCGATGGGATTTGATGTATTGTATTTCCCGCCGATTCATCCAATCGGTGCCACGCATCGCAAGGGCCGGAATAATTCGCTGGTCGCGGCCCCGGACGACCCAGGCAGCCCTTATGCAATCGGCAGCGAGGATGGCGGTCATGACGCCATCCACCCTCAGCTTGGCACGCTTGAGGATTTCCGGGCGCTTGTGGCGGAAGCCGCGGGCCACGGGCTGTCGATCGCGTTGGACTTCGCCATTCAATGCTCGCCGGATCATCCGTGGCTGCGCGAGCACAAGGGCTGGTTCGACTGGCGGCCGGATGGGTCGCTGCGTTACGCGGAAAATCCACCCAAGAAATACGAAGATATCGTCAATGTCGATTTTTACACCGAGGCTGCAAAGCCCGATTTGTGGGTGGCTTTGCGCGATGTGGTGCAGTTCTGGGTCGATCAGGGCGTGCGCTATTTCCGGGTGGACAACCCGCATACAAAGCCGCTGCCATTTTGGGAATGGATGATTGCGGATATCCGTTCACGCCATCCGGATGTCATTTTTCTGGCCGAGGCGTTCACCCGGCCAAAGGTGATGTACCGACTGGCGAAAGTTGGCTTCTCCCAATCCTATACATATTTCACCTGGCGTAACGAAAAGCACGAGTTGACGGCGTATTTGGAGGAGTTGGCGAACGGCCCGGCGCGGGAATATTTCCGTCCTCATTTCTTTGTCAACACGCCGGATATTAATCCGCATTTCCTGCAAACCTCCGGGCGCGGCGGCTTTCTCATCCGGGCTGCCCTTGCCGCCACGCTCTCGGGGCTATTTGGGGTATATAACGGCTTCGAGCTTTGCGAAGCCGCACCCGTTCCCGGCAAGGAGGAATATCTCGATTCTGAAAAATACGAGATCAGGGTTTGGGATTATGAAAAACCGGGGAATATTTCGGCGCAAATAACCGCCTTGAACCTGATAAGGCGGGAAAACGCGGCATTGCAGTCGCATCTGGGCGTTGAATTTCTGCCCTGCTCAAATGAGAAAATCATTTACTTCCGGCGGTTCGCACCTGGCGCCAGCACGCTGCTGATTGCGGTGAATCTGGACCCGCATGCGGCGCAAGAAGGGAGCATCGAACTGCCGCTCTGGAGGTTCGGCATTCCCGATGATGGAATGCTTGCGGGGGAAGAATTGACGCGCGGCGGCGAAATTTTCTGGCGCGGAAAATATCAATCTGTAAGACTAGACCCTCACGACCTGCCTTATGCAATCTGGCGCGTACAATCATCGGGAATAGCCACATGAGCCCTCTGCTTTCAACCGCGGCCGACCCTCAATGGTATAAAGACGCGATCATCTATCAGCTCCATGTCAAATCGTTTTTTGATGCTAATAACGATGGGGTTGGAGATTTCAGGGGGCTGATCTCTAAGCTGGATTATATCGCCGGCCTTGGCGTCAATACCATCTGGCTGCTGCCGTTTTATCCCTCGCCGCGCCGCGATGACGGCTACGACATTGCGGATTATCGCGGCGTCCACCCGGAATATGGCACAATTGCCGATGTAAGGGCGTTTATTCATGAAGCGCACAAGCGGGGGATGCGAATTATCACTGAACTCGTGGTAAACCACACCTCGGACCAGCATCCCTGGTTTCAGCGCGCCAGGGCAGCCAAGCCTGGGTCCAGCCACCGCAATTTTTATGTGTGGTCCGATACGGACAAGAAATATGAAGACACACGCATCATCTTTCTTGATTCGGAAAAAAGCAACTGGTCGTGGGATGAGCAGGCGGGCGCATTCTATTGGCACCGTTTCTATCATCATCAGCCAGATTTGAATTTCGATAATCCGCAGGTTGTTAAAGAAGTTCTGAAGATCATGCGATTTTGGCTCGATCTCGGCGTGGATGGGCTCAGGCTCGATGCCGTGCCCTACCTCATCGAGCGGGACGGCACGAATAATGAGAATTTGCCTGAGACGCATACGATATTGCGCCAGATCCGCGCGGCGCTGGATGAGCATGCACCGGGCCGCATGCTGCTGGCCGAAGCCAATCAATGGCCGGAGGACGCACAGCAATATTTTGGAAATGGCGACGAATGCCATATGTGCTTCCATTTCCCGCTGATGCCGCGCATGTATATGGCCATCGCGCAGGAGGATCGCTTCCCGATTACCGATATCATGCGCCAGACGCCGGAAATTCCGGAACATTGCCAATGGGCCATCTTCCTGCGTAACCATGACGAGTTGACGCTGGAGATGGTCACGGATTCCGAGCGCGATTATTTGTGGAATACCTATGCGGCGGATAAGCGGGCGCGCATAAATCTGGGCATAAGGCGTAGATTATCGCCGCTAATGGACCATGACCGCCGGCGCGTGGAATTGATGAATGGTCTTCTGCTTTCCATGCCTGGAACGCCGGTTATTTACTACGGCGATGAAATAGGAATGGGCGACAATATTCACCTTGGCGACCGCGATGGCGTGCGGACACCGATGCAATGGTCACCTGACCGCAATGGCGGATTTTCGCGGGCCAATCCGGCGGATCTTGTACTTCCGCCTGTGATGGACGCGATCAGCGGCTTTGATGCGGTGAATGTTGAAAGGCAGGCGGCGGACCAATATTCCCTGCTGAACTGGATGCGCCGCATGTTGGCGGTGCGCAAGCGCCACCGAGCATTTGGCCGTGGTAGGCAAGAGTTTCTCTATCCGGCGAATCGGAAAGTTCTTGCGTTTCTGAGGCGCTTTACGACTGAGAGTGGTGCCGAGGAAAAGATACTTTGTGTTTATAATCTCTCACGCACGGCGCAGGCCGTGGAGCTGGACCTCGCCGCGCATGCCGGCATGGTGCCAGTGGATCTCATCGGCGGGTCAGGCTTTCCCGCGATTGGGCAGCTTACCTATCTCCTCACCTTGCCGCCTTTTGGTTTTTACTGGTTTACTTTGGCCACAGAGGAAGCTTTGCCGGCATGGCACGTGAAGCCCTCCACCCCTTTGCCAGATCTTGCGACACTTGTTGTGCGCAACGGGCTTGTTGATGTGACGGTGGATCCCGCGCGGCGTTTGCTGGAAGCCGAAATCTTGCATTCTTATCTTCCCAGGCGGCGCTGGTTCTCCGGCAAGGATCAAGCGATAGGGCGGGTTTCGCTGGGGCGGATGCAGCAATTCTCTGAACGCGCACACGACATGATTCTTACTGAAGTCGAAATGCAAATGGATGGGCGAACAGAGCGGTATAATCTGCCGCTTGCCATTTCATGGGACGGTGAAACCCATTCACCGCTTCCCGCGCAGTTGGCGCTGGCGCGTGTTCGGCAAGGCCGGCGGATGGGATATCTGACTGACGCTTTCTCGGTGGATTCCTTTCCGATTTTGATGGTGCGAGCATTGCGGGCGGGACTATCCGTCCCAGTGCCGGGCGGAGTGATCCACTGTGTTCCAGAAGCGCCTCTTGCATCTATAACAATTTCACCAACGCCCGCTATTCGCCGGCTGTCGGCCGAGCAGTCTAATAGTTCATTGATTGTGGATCAGAAAGTGGTGCTGAAACTGATCCGGCGGGTGACGACTGGTATCAATCCTGAAGTAGAGATGCTGCGATACCTTACCAAACATGGCTACGCCAATACGCCGGATTTGTTTGGAGAAATCACGATGGTGCGAGATGACGGCGAGGTTCATTCCCTTGTCGTTGCTCAGGCGTTTTTGGAAAATCAAGGTGATGCCTGGCAGTATACGCTTGGATATCTGGATCGTTTCGTGGATGCGATGGGTGTCGATGGCCGCACGCAGGACGATGAAAGCGATCAGTTGAATGCTTACGCGAGTTTTGCGCGGGCAGTTGGGACAAGGCTCGGCGAGTTGCACCTGTTGCTGGCAAAGCCGTCTGATGATCCTGCGTTTTCGCCCGAGACAGTGGGTGCAAAACAGGCGAAGGATTGGGGCATAGCGGCTGCCGCGCAGGTTGACCGGGCAATGGCGGCAATCAGTCTGCAACCGAGCTACGCAAACGAGGCAATTGCCGAAGCCAGCATGTATCTGCGCGAACATGCGGTGAAGCTTCAAGCATTGCTTCCGAGTTTGGCAGCAAAGGGCGAAGGCAGTTTGGCAACGCGAATTCATGGCGATTTTCATCTTGGGCAAGTGCTCGTTACCTCTGGCGATGCCTGGATCATCGACTTTGAAGGTGAGCCAGCAAAACCACTTGCGGAACGGCGTGCCAAGGCATCGCCGGTACGGGACGTGGCCGGGTTGTTGCGCAGTTTCGACTACGCCACGGCGGCGGTGCTGCAAGGCCCGATGACGCCGGAGAAAAGCCAGGCTGCAGGGCCACTGTTGCGCTTTTGCGAAATGATGCACGAGGCTTTCCTAACCTCCTACAATGCACAAGGGTTGGATATTGCCCCGGAACTCCTTGATCTTTTCCTGATTGAGAAGGCAGCATACGAAATTTGTTACGAGGCGGCCAACCGGCCGGGTTGGATCGGTGTGCCCATAGGCGGACTTGCCAAAATTGTGTCGCGCGTCTTGGAACGGGAGTTGAATGATGCTTGACCAGCCGATGGCGGCGCTTTGCGCAGGCGAATATGGCGACCCGTTTGCATTGCTGGGACCGCATGATGGGCTGGTGCGTATTTTGTTGCCCCATGCCGTGGCCGTGGAGTTGCGTGACGAAAGCGGAAAAACAATTGCCAGCGCGCGGCACATAGCTGGCGGCTTATGGGAAGCTTCGTTGCCTCATCCGCAAAAATATATTTTGCACATCGATTGGGGCGGGTTAATCGAGGAGACCGAAGATCCGTATAGTTTCGGTCTCTTGCTGTCTGACCTCGATCTTTATTTGCTGGCCGAGGGGCGGCATCGGGAATTGGCGGCTTGCCTGGGTGCGTTGCCAATGGAGGTGGATGGCGTTTCAGGCGTCAGGTTCGCGCTTTGGGCGCCAAATGCGCGGCGTGTTTCTGTTGTGGGCGGATTCAATGGATGGGATGGGCGGCGCCATGCGATGCGTCGGCGTGATTCCGGCATTTGGGAAATCTTCGTCCCACGCCTGAAGGTTGGCGAATTTTATAAATACGAAATTCTTGGTCCCAATGGGTTGTTGCTATGGAAGGCGGACCCGATGGCGCGGCAGGCGGAAGCGCCTCCGGCAACGGCTTCGGTGGTGGCGCAGTCCCTTACGCCAGTAAAGGCACGCGTGCGGGCGCAGGGCGAAGCGCCCATGTGTATTTACGAAGTTCATGCGCCCTCCTGGATGCGGCATCTCGATGGCCGCTCCTATTCCTGGGATGAACTGGCGGAGCGTCTGATTCCTTATGCCGCCGATCTTGGCTTCACGCATATTGAATTGCTGCCGGTGATGGCACATCCGTTTGGCGGATCCTGGGGGTATCAGCCGCTAAGTCAGTTTGCTCCGATGCCTTCAATGGGGCCGCCAGAAACCTTCGCGCGTTTCGTGAGTGCCTGCCACGATGCAGGGCTCGGCGTGATTCTGGATTGGGTGCCCGCGCATTTTCCATCAGACCCGCATGGGTTGGCGATGTTTGATGGCACACATCTTTATGAGCACCAGGACCCGCGGGAAGGTTATCATCTCGATTGGAACACGCTGATCTATAATCTCGGCCGCACCGAGGTGAAACAGTTCCTTATCGCCAGCGCTCTGTTTTGGTTGGAGCAATATGGTGTGGACGGGCTGCGCGTCGATGCCGTGGCATCAATGCTCTATCGCGACTATTCGCGTGAGGAAGGCCAATGGATACCGAATGTTCATGGCGGCCGGGAGAATCTTGAAGCCATTGCATTTCTACAGGAACTTTCTGAAACAGTGATGGCGCGCTGCCCAGGCGCGTTGTTGATTGCGGAGGAATCGACGGCATGGCCGGGCGTCAGCGCGCCGGTTTATCATGGCGGTCTGGGCTTCACGCATAAATGGAACATGGGCTGGATGCATGACACATTGAAGTACATGCAAACAGATCCCGTGCATCGGGCTTGGCATCACAATCTTATGACGTTCGGGCTTGTTTACGCGTTTTCTGAACGCTTTGTGCTGCCGATTTCGCATGATGAGGTTGTGCATGGCAAAGGCTCTTTGGTTAGCCGCATGCCGGGGGATGATTGGCAGCGTTTCGCGAATTTGCGTGCTTATCTGGCGTTCATGTGGGCGCATCCTGGTAAAAAACTTCTGTTCATGGGCTGCGAGTTTGGTCAACCCGCCGAGTGGAATCATGATGCGGAGTTGAACTGGAGTTTGCTCCAATACGGCCCTCATCGGGGTACGCAACATCTTGTGCGATCATTGAATGAAGTGTTGCGCGAAACCCCCGCGCTATACGCGCGGGATTTTTCCCCGGACGGATTTTCGTGGGTGGTGGGAGACGATGCCGGCCAGAGCGTGTTTGCCTTTCTGCGCTACGGCGCGGAGGGCGATAAGCGCGTGCTCGTGGTTTGCAATTTTACGCCGGTACCACGCCATGACTATCGCATTGGTGTGCCGAACGGCGCGTGGAAGGAAATTCTCAATACCGACGCGGCAATTTTCGGAGGGTCCGGCGTCGGCAATATGGGCGGCGCCACCGCCGAGCCGCAACCCGCTCACGGCCATCAGCAATCGCTATGTCTGACTCTGCCGCCGCTGGGCGTGCTTTATTTGCAAGAGGTGTAGTGAATGCCCTGGACAACACAGCGTCTGCTTCCTGGAGCATCTTATCCGCTTGGCGCGCATTGGGATGGCTTGGGCGTTAATTTTGCGGTGTTTTCCGCCCACGCGCAACGCATAGAACTTTGCTTGTTCGACACAACGGGCCGGCGCGAGGTAAGGCGCGTTGAACTGCCGGAATACACGGACGAAGTGTTTCACGGCTATCTGCCGCAGGCGCGCCCAGGCTTGCTTTATGGTTATCGCGCCTATGGCCCGTACCAACCGGAAGCCGGGCACCGTTTTAACCCCAACAAGCTGCTGCTGGACCCCTATGCCCGCCAGCTCGCGGGTTCGCTGAATTGGTCAGATGCGCTGTTTGGTTATCACGTCGGCTCGCCGCGTGAGGATCTTTCCTTCGACCGGCGTGACTCCGCCAACTTCATGCCGAAAGCGGTGGTAGTGGATGATGTCTTCAGATGGGGAAATGATTCGCCGCCGCGCCGCCTCTGGGAGGAGACGGTGATTTACGAATTGCATGTCCGCGGGCTGACGCATCTCCACCCAGAGGTACCTGTTTCCGAACGCGGAACGTTTGCGGGGCTCTCGCATCCGCGGGTCATAGAGCATCTGGTTCGCCTTGGTGTCACGGCGGTAGAATTGCTGCCGGTCCACACCTTTCTGCAAGATCGCTTTTTGTTGCAGCGAGGTTTGCGAAATTATTGGGGCTACTCCACGCTCGGATTTTTTGCCCCCGAACCCAGTTATTTAAGCGGCCCGGAGAAATCCCCGCATGAGATTAGGGAAACCATACGCAAGCTGCATGAAGCTGGTATCGAGGTGATACTGGATGTCGTGTATAATCACACTTGCGAGGGCAGCGAGATGGGGCCGACGCTATCCTGGCGCGGTCTGGACAGCCATTCTTATTATAATAGCGTAAGAGGTTCTCCGCGCCGTTTGGTGAACGACACAGGTTGCGGCAATACGCTTAACACCGCGCATCCGCGGGTGTTGCAAATGGTGATGGACTCCCTGCGTTACTGGGTGGAGGCCTATCATGTCGATGGTTTCCGCTTCGATCTTGGTACCACGCTCGGCCGTGAACATTACGGCTTCGACTCTAATGGGGGATTTTTTGATGCCATCAGGCAAGACCCTGTTCTGGCAAGGGTAAAATTGATCTCCGAGCCGTGGGATATCGGTCCTGGGGGTTATCAGCTCGGCAATCACCCGCCTGGTTTCGCGGAATGGAATGACCAGTACCGGGACACGCTGCGCCGCTACTGGCGTGGCGAGCCAGGCCAGCGTGCGGCTTTTGCCGGAAAACTCATGGGCTCCAGCGAGATATTCGAGAAGCGCCGGCGAAAAGCCTGGGCGAGTGTCAATTACATTACCTCCCATGACGGCTTCACGGTGCATGATCTGGTGACCTATGCCGAGCGCCATAATGAGGCGAACCAGGAGAATAGCCAGGATGGTCATGGTGAGAATTTCTCGGCCAATTATGGCGTGGAGGGCGAGACGGACGATGAAGCCGTGCTGGACATACGCGCGGCGCTGAAGCGCGCCATGCTTGCGTCGCTATTCTTGTCCCACGGTACGCCCATGCTGCAAGCGGGCGACGAATTTTGCCGGACCCAGCATGGCAACAACAATGCCTATTGTCAGGATAATGAGATTTCCTGGGTAGACTGGTCCGGTATATTGGCCGACGCACCGAACGAGGCACGGAGGCTGACCGCCTTCACCAGAAGCGCGATCGGGCTGCGCGCCAGGCATGCCAGCTTGCACACCAGCCGCTTCCTGCATGGCAAGGAGGAAGTTTTGCCGGGCATTCATGAGGCGGCTTGGTTCGATGAGGCCGGAAAGCCATTGGGTGCCGAGGACTGGGCCTACGCGGCGGCGCATATGTTTTCGCTCCGGCGGGCCGTGCAGGTGGACAGCGAGGTGGATTTGACCATCGCGATGTTCAATGCCGCCGAGGAAGCGCGGGATTTCATGATTCCTGGCCCGGAGCTTGACTGGGTACTTGTGCTGGATAGCGCGCGCCCCGAACTTGTTGAAGAAACTCTTGAGGGTGGCAAGGTAAGGGTGGGCGCACGCTCCGTTGTGTTGCTCGCGACCAGTGTGCCAACGTGATACGCAGCACCTTCGGCACGATCAAAACACTAGGCGGTGACACGGAATTCACGTTTTGGGCGCCGCAGGCGGCGAGGGTGGAGGTGGTGTTGCAGGACGCAACGCTGCCGATGGAGCGCGATGGAAACGGAGTTTGGCGGGCGCGCGGCGCTGTTTCGGTGGGGGCTGAGTACCGTTACCGGATTGACGGCGATACCCTGGTGCCAGACCCAGCTTCCCGTGCCCAGGCGGATGATGTGCATGGCCCAAGCCTTGTTACCGATCTTGCGTTTAACTGGAAACATCCGGAATGGCGCGGCCGGCCATTTGCGGGGACCGTGATCTATGAGCTCCATGCCGGCCTGTGCGGCGGATTTTCTGGCATCATGGCGCAGCTTCCGCGCTTGGCGGCGCTTGGCATAACGGCGGTTCAACTTATGCCGGTTGCTGACTTTCCTGGCCGCCGGAACTGGGGATATGATGGCGTGCTGCCCTACGCACCTGACACGGCCTATGGCACGCCAAAGGAATTGCAGGCGTTGGTAGATGCCGCGCATGGCCTTGGCCTTCAGATCTTTCTCGATGTGGTCTACAATCATTTTGGACCGGACGGAAATTATCTGTACCTCTATGCGCGGGACTTCTTCCATGAAGACATTTCCACGCCCTGGGGCGAGGCAATCGACTTCCGCAGACGCGAAGTGCGGGATTTCTTTATCGGTAATGCCCTGCAGTGGGTTTGCGATTACCGCTTCGACGGGTTGCGTTTCGACGCGGTGCACGCGATTAAAGACAGATCGTTTCTGCATGAGTTGGCGGAGGCAATCCGCGCCGCTACGCCGGGCCGGCATGTGCATCTGATTTTGGAGAATGAGGAGAATGATTCCAGATTGATCGGCGGTGGACCTCGCAATTTCGATTCGCAATGGGCGGACGATTTTCATCATTGCATGCATGTTCTGCTCACCGGCGAGAAAGAAGCGTATTACGAGGATTTCCAGAACCCCGCACTGCAATTGGCGCGCTGCCTGGCGGAAGGCTTCGCGTATCAGGGCGAGCCCTCGGCCCATGCTGGCGGCAAGCAGCGCGGCACCTCCAGTGCGCATTTGCCCAGCACCTCCTTCGTAATCTGCCTGCAAAATCACGATCAGGTGGGCAACCGCGCCTTTGGCGAGCGGTTGAGTCAACTCGCGCACCCGGGTGCGTTGCGCGCCGCCACGGCGCTGCTGCTGCTCACCCCGCAAATACCGATGATCTTTTTCGGTGAGGAATTTGGCGAGACCCGGCCGTTTCTGTTTTTCACCGACCATCACGCGGAGCTTGGTAAGCTGGTGACGCAAGGCCGACGCAAGGAATTCGCGAAATTTTCTGCCTTTGCCGATCCGGTCATCCGCGAAACCATCCCTGATCCGAACGCAGCGGAAACCTTCGAGGCCAGCCGCCCGCATATGCAGGAGAACGACTGGACGGCGTTGTACCGAGACTGTTTGGCTTTACGTGCTAGGGAAATCGTGCCGCGCCTGGAAGGTTGCGTGAGTTTGGGCGCGAAAGCGTTATCTAACCATGCCGTGCGGGCGGCATGGCGCATGGCGGATGGAAAAACCTTGACCATCGCGGCGAATTTCGGGATCGAATTGTTGGAATTGGAGCCGGTGCAGGGGCGGCTTTTATTTGGCGAGGCGGCGGATGCGCTGCCACCTCTTTCCGCTTGCCTGTGGTTGGGCTGATGGACCCGCTGCACAAGGCGGCAGAAAAATCCGGCATCAGCCGCGAATGGCAAGACGCCGACGGAAAGCGCCGCGTGGTGGCGGATGATGATTTGCGCGCCGTGCTGGAGGCGCTGGACGAAGAGGGCAATACACTCCAGTCACCACTCATCACTGCCTGGGCCGGAGAGAAATTGCGCCTGCGGGGGTTGGCGGGGAGATGCAAATTAACGCTGGAATCCGGTGGAGCTATCGAAATCCAGGCGGAATCCTTGTCGCGGGGGGCGTGGATTCAAGCGCCAGATGAACCCGGCTATCACCGGCTGGAATTCGGCGGGCGGGAGATCACGCTGGCGGTGGCGCCGCGCCGCGCCTTCACCTTGGCGGATGCCGGTGGCGGCGAGAAACTCTGGGGCCTGGCGGTGCAGCTTTATGCACTGCGGCGGGCGCAGGGCGGCGGCATTGGGGATTTTCAGGCTTTGGCCGAATTTGGCGCGCAAGCCGTAGCGCATGGTGCGGCGGCGGTGGCGCTCAGCCCCGCCCATGCCGTGTTCGCTTCTAACCCTGGCTGCTACGCACCCTACGCGCCGTCCAGCAGGGTGGCGCTGAATGTGCTGCACATTGCTCGTGATGACCAGGACGTACCGGATGCGCTGATCGACTGGCCCCGTGCCGCTTCCCGGAAGCTTTCGCTGCTGCGTGGAGATTTCGAGGAGTTTGGCGGTTGGACGGAATTAGATGCGTTCCGCGCCGGGGCAGGGCAGGGTGTCGAGCAGCATGCATTGTTTGAGGCGCTTTGCGCGAAGCTGGGCGCCGGGAGCGACTGGCGGGCATGGCCGGAAGCCTATCGTGACCCCGCGAGTACAGCCGTACGACGTTTCGCGGAACACAATGCCCGGGAGGTCGCCTTTCACGCCTGGCTGCAATGGCGGGCGGCTCAGGGGGCACAAGCTGCACAGGAGGCGATGCGCGCCGCCGGGGCGAAGATCGGGCTCATCAGCGATCTCGCGGTGGGCACCAGCCCGGGCGGCAGCCATGGCTGGAGCCGGCAAGGCCAGATGTTGCAAGGGCTGGAAATCGGCGCGCCGCCGGATGCGTTCAATCGCGAAGGGCAGGGTTGGGGGATTACCAGCTTTTCCCCGCAAGGGCTTCGGCGCGGCGGATTCTCGGCTTATCTCGAAATGCTTCGTTATGCGCTGCGTTATGCAGGGGGCGTGCGGATAGACCACGTGATGGGGCTGATGCGCCTTTGGGTGGTCCCGTTGGGTAGGCACCCGACGCAGGGTGCTTATCTCGCCATGCCGTTTCAAGACCTGCTGTGCCTTACCGTACTGGAATCCTGGCGGCACAAGGCCGTGGTGCTGGGCGAGGATTTGGGCACGCTGCCGCGCGGGTTGCGCGCCAAGCTCGCCGCCGCGGGCATCGCCGGGATGCGGGTGCTCTGGTTCGAGCGCCGGGGCAAACGCTTCACTGCCCCCGCACGCTGGACAAAAGATGCCGTGGCGATGAGTTCGACGCATGATCTGCCCACCGTCGCCGGCTGGTGGAGCGGCGAAGATATTGCCTGGCGGCAGCGGTTGAATATGGCCGGCGATGACGAAGGCAAGCGTGCGGTGGACCGCAAGGCGCTATGGAGCGCGTTCCGTAAATCAGGCGCGGCTGAAGGGCCGCCGCCGGAGATTGATAAACCCGGGGCCGTTACCCTCGCCGCGGCCAAGCATCTGGGCAGCACCGCCTGTGCACTGGCACTGTTGCCCGTGGAAGACGCGCTCTCCACCCCGGATGCACCTAATTTGCCGGGCACGATTGACGAACACCCGAATTGGCGGCGGCGCTTGCCCGGCACGGCGACCGAAATTTTCACCCGCGAGGATCTGCGCGCCCGGCTCGCGGCGCTTAACACGGCCAGAAGGAACGCGGAATGACGCTAAGCACCACCCCGCGCGCCACCGCCCGATTGCAATTCCACAAGGATTTCACGCTGGATGATGCGGCCGCCCTGGTGCCGTATTTCGCGGCGCTTGGTGTCTCGCATCTTTATGCTTCGCCATTGTTCAAGGCCATGCCCGGCTCGACGCATGGTTACGACGTGATCGACCCCACAATCATCAATCCGGAGCTTGGCGGCCTGGCGGCGCTAAAGCGGTTGGTGGCGGAATTACGCGCGCATGAGATGGGGCTGCTGCTGGACGTTGTGTCGAACCATATGGGGGTTGGCGGCGCGGGCAATGCCTGGTGGCAGGATGTGCTGGAATTTGGACCGCTTAGCCGTTACGCGGGATTTTTCGATATAGATTGGGCGCCGCCTGATCCGGCGCTGCAAGGCAAGCTGTTGGCCCCGTTTCTGGGCAGCACCTATGGGGATGCGCTGGATTCCGGCGAGATCGTGCTCCGGTTGGACGATGAAGCAGGGTTTTGCTTCGATAATCACGGGAATATTTTCCCGCTCTCGCCGCGCAGTGTGGCGCTGGTGCTGCGCCGGGTGGCGCCACGGCTTTCCCGCCGGTTTGCCGAGATTGCTGCTCTGCCGGAACCAGCCGAGGAGGCGGCGCGAGCCAAGGTGGAGTTGCGGGCGTTCATGGCGGACAACTGGGCCGCGCTGGATGAGGCGATTGCCGGTTTTTCCACGCCGGAGCGGCTCCACCAGTTGCTTCAGCGCCAGTATTACCGGCTGGCTTGGTGGCGGACCGCCGCCGCCGAAATCAACTGGCGGCGGTTTTTCGATATCAACACCCTTGCGGGGTTGCGGGTGGAGCGCCCGGAGGTGTTCGACGCCGCGCATTGTTTGCTTCTTCGCCTCTATGGTGAAGGGCTGATCGATGGCGTGCGCATCGACCATGTGGACGGTCTGGCCGATCCTGGCGCTTACCTTCGCAAGCTGCGCCGGGTGATGGAGCGCGCTGGCGCGAACAGGCCGGAAGCGGCGGCGCAAGGCGCGCCCTATATCGTGGTGGAAAAAATCCTGGGCACGGATGAGACCCTGGAACCGCGTTGGCGGGTGGACGGTACCACTGGCTATGATTTTATGGACCAGGCGAGCGCCGTGCTGCACGACCCGGATGGCGAGGCACCGCTTTCAGCCCTGTGGCAACGCCTCACCGGGCGCGGTGCCGATTTCGACACGTTGGAAGAACAGGTGCGCCGGCAGATTCTGCGCGATAATCTGGCGGGCGAACTGGACAGGCTGGCCGCTCAACTGCACCGCGTTGCAAGGCGGGACGCCCATACCTCTGATTTCAGCCTGCATGTTATCCGCCAGGGGTTGGAAGAAATTCTTGCTTCCTTTCCGGTGTACCGGATTTACGCCGGGCCTGCCGGGCACGGCGCGGAAGATGCGCGCATGTTCGGGATAGCAGCGGCAGCTGCGGCGGCGCGGATGCGCAAAGCTGACAAGCCGGTGCTGGGGCTGCTGCGGCGATGGTTGCTGGAGGACCGCCCCTTCCGGTTGCCGCCCGGCCCGGCGCGTGACGAGTTCATGCGCGCCCGGATCGGTTTTCAGCAGCTCTCCGCGCCCACTGCCGCGAAATCGGTGGAGGATACCTGCTTTTATCGCTTCGGACGGCTGCTCTCGCGTAATGACGTCGGCTCGAACCCCGCGCAATTCAGCCTCTCTCCCGCGGCGTTTCACGCTCTGGCGGCGGCGCGTGGCGCGGCGTTTCCGGGCGCGCTTCTGGCTACCGCTACCCATGATCATAAGCGCGGCGAGGATACCAGGGCGCGGCTTGCCGTGCTGTCAGAGATTCCAGGCGAGTGGGAAGCTGCTGTTCTGCGTTGGATGCGACTGAACAATGTGATTCGTGAAGATGCAGGGCCGGACGCGGCGGACGAGCTTATGCTGTATCAGATGCTGGTGGCCGGATGGCCGCTGACGCTGGACGCGAGTAATCTGGCCGGGATTGATGCCTATGCGCGGCGGGTTGCGGGCTGGCAGAAAAAATCCTTGCGGGAAGCCAAGCTGCATTCCGAATGGGCTGCGCCGGACGAAGCCTATGAGAGCGCATGCGAGCGCTTTGTTCTTGGTTGCCTGGATGCCAGGCGGGAGATGCTTTACGAGATCATCGCCTTTGCAAATCGCATTGCCGCGGCGGGGGCGATTAACGGCTTGGCCCAGACGTTACTGCGCCTCACGGTGCCGGGTGTGCCTGACCTTTATCAAGGCACTGAATTCTGGGACCAGAGTTTTGTCGACCCCGATAACCGCCGCCCCGTGGATTTCACCGTGCGCGAGGCCGCTTTGCGCGAGGGCAACGCCAGCCTTGTGAATTGGCGCAATGGCGCAATAAAACAGGTGGTGATTGCCCGCGCCCTGGCGTCGCGGCGGCAGCAGCCCGACCTGTTTGCGCGGGGCGCGTATAATGCCGTGGAGGTGGACGGGGCCATGGCGCGGCACATTCTGGCCTTTCGCCGCCATCATGCACAAGAGGAAGTTGTGGCCGTGGCGACAAGGCTTGTTGGTGGCTTCATGATCCAGAGGCCGTTACTGCCCCCATTCGCCTGGGGTAACGCCTCGATACCGCTTAAGTCCGGCAAGTGGTTCGATGTGCTGAGCGGCGCTGAAATAAGCAGCGATGGGACCATTCTTCTAGCTGATTTGCTGACACAGATGCCTGTTGCATTGCTTCGCCGTGCGTCTGAATCTTGATAAGGATCAAGCTCTGGAAAACCGACTGCCAGCTGCCCCAATATGTTTGAAATTTTAAGTATGGCCCTGCATTAGGGTTTGTGCCTCTGGACGTGCTGGTCCGCTTTCTTGCTGTTTATGTCGAGGCTTTTTATATCTTGTGCATGCCGCTGGCCGGCGGCGGTGCTTTCACGAAGGTTCTTGGTCTCGCTCGCGCGTAGCCGGAATTTGCGCGCCGACATGTTCTTCGCCGCGCTCTGCTGCCAATTTTTCCTGCCTGTGCCGTTCCCTATAGCTCGCCCGCTGTGCCTCGTCGCGTTCACCATGGCAGGCGGGGCAGCTCACGCCGTCCTCAAACAACGGCGAGGCGCGTCCGTCCTTGCTCACCGGGCGGCGGCACGCATAACACAGGCTATGCCTGCCCACCGTCAGGCCGTGCGCCACGGTCACGCGCTGGTCGAACACGAAGCATTCGCCCGTCCACAGGCTGTTCTCAGGCGAAACTTCTTCCAGATATTTTAGAATGCCGCCTTCCAGGTGATAAACCTCCTCAACGCCTTCGCTGCGCAGAAAGGCGGTTGATT
>JAGXAE010000161.1 GCA_018971725.1 Pseudomonadota bacterium
CGTGTTGACCGGCGCGGCCAGGGTGGTCATACCATTGCCAATGATTCGCGTTGACCGACAGCCTTGCACGCCGGCAGCAACGGGTTCTTCCACGATATGTGGGCGGGTCCGGCCTTGCCCTGCTAACGCCTTAATTCCAGTGCAAGCAACGGTTATGTTTACCGATCCGTTTATCCTGGTTCCGCCGGGCCTGGGGCACGCATGAATCATATTCATAACGTGCCACGACATTCGGTTCTGGATGAAATTCGGCGCCAACGGCAACAGACCCCCGCGACCCTGGCCAAGCGCAGCCTGCGCGTAACGCTGCTGAAGCGCGCTCTGCCCGCGGCGGCACTGCTGGTGCTGGCGGCATTGGCCCTGGCACCCTCCTGGCAGGCCGGCCCGGATGCGAACCGCGTAACCTACCACGTGTCGCAATCCACCGGCACGGTCGCTTCCCGCATGCAGAACGCCACCTATCACGGGCGCGACCAGCAAGGGCAGCCCTACACCGTGACCGCCGTGAGCGCAGTGCAAAAAAACCAGGATAATGTTGCCCTTACCGCCCCTGAGGGTGACATCACGCTCAAATCCGGCGCGTGGGTGATGTTGAAATCCGCCACGGGCAATTATCACCAGAAACACGACACGCTCGACCTGAACGGTGGCGTGACGCTGTACCGTAACGACGGCACGATCGTGACGACACAGAAAACCGCCATAGATCTGCGCCAGGGCAGCGCATCCGGCACCAATCCCGTGCAGGCAACGGGCCCGTTCGGCACGCTCAGCGCCCAGAATGGGTTTGACCTCACCGGGAGAGGCAGCGAAATCACCTTTCACGGCCCTGCCACGCTGACGCTTTCCGAAGCACAATGAAGCCGCTTTATCTTCTGTCTGCCGTCCTGGCCTGCGCCGGCGCCCCGGCTTTCGCGCAGGATTTGAACCTGGGCGGCGCGGCTGGTGCCGCGCCGGTGCCAATCCAGATCACCGCATCGCAGGGCATAACCTGGTCGCAAGACGCGCAGACCGTGACGGCCAATGGCGACGCCAAGGCGGTGCGGGGCGACGTGACGGTAACCGCCGATGAGCTGGTGGCGCATTACGTGAAAAAACCCGGCACGGGCGGCCAGCCGGCAGCTTCCGGCAGCGCCACTTCCGCCAGCCCGCTGGACCAAGGCAATGCCGAGCTGACAGAGCTGGACGCAATCGGCCATGTGCATATCTACACTGCCACGGATAATGCCTGGGGTGACCATGCGGTATATTCAGTGGGGCAGCAGGTTCTGGTGCTTACCGGCCGCCACCTGAAGCTGACCACTAGCCAGGACATTGTCACCGCCCGGGATTCGATCGAGTATTATGCGGCGGACCACAAAGCCATCGCCCGCGGCGATGCGTTGATCGTGGCGAAGGGCGGGCGTTCCATCGCCGCCGACGTCATCACCGGCTATTTTGAAAGCCAACCCGGCGGCAATGCGCAGGCGCAAAATGCCGCTCAGGACGAAGGTGGGTTGAGCCAAAGCGGCCACCTCAAGCGGGTTGAAGCGCTAGGGCATGTCGTCATCAAAACCACGACCGACACCGCTACTGGCGACCGTGGTGTTTATCTGCCGCCCACAGGCGAGGCACGGCTGGGCGGCAACGTGCACATTATTCACGGGCAGAATGAATTGGCGGGGTCCGACGCGCTGGTGAACATGAAAACCGGAATCGCCACTTTGCTGGCCGGGCCAGGCGGTCAGGTTTCCGGTGTAATCCTGCCAGGATCGGGTAATGCGAAATGACAATCGCTATGGCGAACAACGAGCATATCAGCCTCACCTCCATGCCTGGCGGCGAAGCCGGACTGGTGGCCCATGGGCTTGGCAAGCGTTTCAAGAAGCGGCCGGTGGTGCGCAATGTCTCGCTTTCCGTGCGGCGCGGCGAGGCCGTTGGGCTGCTGGGGCCGAACGGCGCGGGCAAGACCACCACATTTTACATGATCGTGGGGCTGATCGGCCCTGATTCCGGTACCATCGCGCTGGACGGAATGGAAATCTCCAACCTGCCAATGTACCGGCGCGCACGGCTTGGCATCGGTTATCTGCCGCAGGAAGCCAGCGTTTTCCGTGGGTTGAATGTCGAGCAAAACATCATGGCGGCGCTCGACATGGTTGAGCCGGATGCCAGCAAGCGTGAACAGATGTTGACCGAACTGTTGGCGGAGTTCGGCATCTCGCATCTGCGCCGCACCCCCGCCCTTGCCCTTTCGGGCGGCGAGCGCCGCCGTGTGGAAATCGCCCGCGCGCTTGCCACGGGGCCCAGCTATATTCTGCTGGATGAACCGCTGGCAGGCATCGACCCCATCGCCGTTGGTGAAATCCGCGATCTGGTGGCGCATCTGAAGCATCGCGGACTGGGCGTGCTGATCACCGACCATAACGTGCGCGAGACGCTGGAAATCATCGACCGGGCTTATATTCTTTACGATGGCCAAGTGTTGATGGAAGGTAATCCTGAGGAAGTAGTGGCGCATGAGGATGTGCGCCGCGTGTATTTGGGCGAGAAATTCAGCCTCTAAACATGCGCCCGCATGGCCAATTTTGGTTATGCAGTTTCCGCGCCAACACTCTTGGAGAAAATTTAGAAACGCGCTAGCGTCTTGGCATGGCTTTTGCTCTGTCCCATGCGCCGCGCTTGGATCTACGCCAGTCCCAATCTCTGGTAATGACCCCGCAGCTGCGCCAGGCGATTCAGCTGCTGCAATTCTCAAATCTCGAAGCCAGCGCGTTCATCGAAGACGAATTACTTAAAAATCCGCTGCTTGAATGCGACACCGGAGGTGAAACCGTAACCGCGATAGAGGCGCGTACTGAGATACCGGAGGAGCCGGCAACATTGGCGGCAGCGGGAATGTTGCCGGATTCCACGACGACGCCACTCGATCTTGACGCCAGCAATGTATACGACGCTGGAACGAATGCCGATGGCTATGGCCCTTCCGGGTTTTCTGGAGAGGGGGATGACTGGAATGCGCTGGAATCGCTGGAAACGGAACGGCCCTGTTTGCGCGAGCATCTCGAACAGCAAGCGCGTCTGGCTTTTTCGGCGCGCGAGGATTTGCTGATCGCCAAGGCAATGATCGTGACACTGGAGCCATCCGGACGGCTGGGTGACAGGCCAGAGGCAATGGCATTGGCCCTTGGCGTCGAGCTTTCCCGCCTCGAGGCCGTGCGGGGCATCATGATGCGGTTCGACCCGCCAGGCGTGTTTGCCACCAGCCTGGCCGAATGCCTTGCCGTGCAGTTGGCGGAGCAAAACCGGCTGGACCCAGCGATGCAGGCGCTGCTGGACAATCTGGAACTACTCGCCCGGCGTGACATGCGCACCCTGTTGGGTATTTGCGGGGTAGACGCGGCGGACCTGGCCGACATGGTGGCGGAGCTGAAGCGGCTGGACCCCAAACCGGGGGCGAAATTCGATTCAGAGCCGCTGCGCCCGCTCATTCCGGATGTACTGATGCGGCCAGCCCCGGTGACGGAAGATGGCGCCGTGGACTGGTTGTTGGAGATCAACCCCGAAACCATGCCGCGTCTGCTCATCCGGCGCGGGTTTCATGCCCGGATGGCAGCGTCGGCCAACAAGGAAACCAAAAGCTTTCTTTCCGAGCAACTTCAAGGCGCGAATTGGCTGGTGAAGGCTTTGGAGTCCCGCGCGCAAACCATTTTGCGGGTTTCGGCTGAAATTGTGCGCCGGCAGGATGGGTTTTTCCGCCATGGTATCTCGCATTTGCGGCCCCTGACCTTGCGCGATATCGCCGCCGAGGTGGAGTTGCACGAAAGCACGGTCAGCCGCGTGACATCCAACAAATCCATCGCCACGCCGCGGGGGATTTTCGAGCTGAAATTCTTCTTCACCACCGCCCTCCCGGGGGCGAATGGCGAAACACATTCGGCTGAAACCGTCCGCCACCGCGTCGCGCAGATCATCGGCGCTGAAAATTCGAAAAATATTTTGTCGGATGACGCTGTAGCCGCCATATTACAGAAAGAAGGCATAGACATAGCACGGCGGACCGTGGCCAAATACAGAGAAGCGCTGCGCATTCCCGGCTCGGCGCAGCGCAGGCGGGAAAAAATGCCCGCATAGCAAGGCTTAAGGAAGGAGTAGGCTTTGCGAAACCAAGATTACGAGCCGGTTTGTTCGGGAGAAGGCCATGCAACTAACGGTCTCTGGTAAGCAAGTTGAACTCTCCGACGCCCTGCGCGTTCACGTAGA
>JAGXAE010000024.1 GCA_018971725.1 Pseudomonadota bacterium
TTCGGCTTTGGCGGCGTGAATTGCAGCTTCATCCTGGGGAGCCAGACGCGATGAGGCTTTTTCTGAACGCCGTCGCGCTGCGCGGTCCGGGGCTCGAAGGCTGGCAGGCCAGCGCGCCCATTCTGGCGGGCAACGCGACATATCTGGCCGCGCCGACACTGATTCCGCCCGCCATCTTGCTGCCGCCGAATGAACGCCGCCGCGCCCCGCAAACGGTGAAGCTGGCTTTGGCCGTTGGCGCGGAAGCCTTTACCAGTGCCGGCGCCGAGCCAGCCTCCTGCCCTGTTGTATTCGCATCTTCTGGCGGGGATGGCGAGACCATCCACGAGATTCTCGCCACGCTGGCGGGGCCGGTGCGGGAGCTCTCCCCCACACGCTTCCATAACTCCGTGCATAATGTCGCGGCAGGGTATTGGAGCATTGCCACCGGGGCCAAGACCCCTGCTACCAGCCTATGCGCGCATGATGGCAGTTTTGCCGCCGGGCTGCTTGAGGCAGGGGCGCAAGCGCTGGCGGCCAATGGCATGGTGGCGCTCATTGCCTATGATCTGCCTTACCCTGAGCCATTGGCATCCGTGCGGCCGATCGTGGCACCTTTCGCGCTGGCACTGCTGCTTTCACCCGTTGCCATTTCGCAAAGCCTGGCGCAGCTTGATGTAGAACTCTGCGCCCCTAGCGCACATGCCTGCACCGTTCCTGAATTGGAAGACATGCGCCGCGCCATACCTACCGCTCGGGTGCTACCGCTGTTAGAGGCGCTGGCACGGGGCGAAGCAGCGGCAATAACGCTGGATTACCTGGACGATCTTGCCCTGGCGGTGAAAGTAACGCCGCTATGAGCGCCCTGAACCGGGAGGCGATCCTGGCGCGCATTCCTCATGCGGGCGCGATGTGCCTGCTGGACAGCGCGGAGACTTGGGATGATACCGCGATTTCCTGCGTTTCTTCACGTTATGCGCGACCGGATAATCCTCTCCGCCGGGCGGATGGCACGCTGGGCGCAGCCTGCTTGATCGAGATCGCCTCTCAGGCGATAGCGCTGCACGGCAGGCTATGCGCCACAAACGACGCCCCGCCCCGCCCCGGTTTTCTGGTAAGCCTGCGCAACGTGATACTCCACACCGCCACGCTGGACGGCACGCATGGCGCGCTCAGCATTGCGGCACGGCAGATTTTGGGGGATGCGCGTGGCGCCAGCTATGAATTCAATGTAAGCGCGATGGGTAAAATGCTGGCGGAAGGACGCGCCACGGTTCTATTCGAGGCGGCGATATGAAACGCGCGCTGATAACCGGCGCCAGCGGCACGATTGGCGCGGCGATTGCCCGAAACCTCGCGGCGGCGGGGCATTACGTGTATCTGCACGCCAATACAAAAATTGAAAAAGCTGCGGTTTTGGCTAAAAATCTCTCAGATAATGGCCTGTGCGCCGAGGCCGTAGGTTTTGACATAACCAACCCGGATGAAACCAGTGCGGCGCTGGAGACAATACTCGTTGCCGGGCCTATCCAGATACTCGTGAACAATGCCGGCATTCATGACGACGCGGTGATGCCCGGCATGCGGCCTGAACAATGGGCGCGGGTGATCGATGTTTCACTGAACGGCTTCTTCAATGTCACCCAGCCTTTGCTGCTGCCGATGATCCGCACGCGCTGGGGACGGATTGTGAATATATCATCCATTGCGGCGGTGATGGGCAATCGGGGCCAGGCAAATTACGCTGCCGCCAAGGCCGGGCTGCATGGCGCCACGCGTACGCTATGCCTGGAACTTGCCAGCCGGGGCATCACGGTGAACACAGTGGCCCCCGGCATCATCGCCTCGCCCGCCACGGCTGAATTATTCCCGAAAGAAATTCTGACGAAGATGGTGCCGATGCAACGCGCCGGCACGCCGGAGGAAGTGGCAGAACTGGTCGGGTTTCTGGCCTCGGAAAAGGCAGCCTATATTTCCGGCCAGTTGCTCAACATCAATGGCGGGATGGCCTGAGCCGCCGCCCCGCCCAGGCCGCGAACAACCGCGCATACATGGCCGCGAGCTGGAGATTGTCTCGCCCGTAGTGGAAATGTGAGATACCACCATCTGATTTTGAAAAATACCGGACAGGCGCGGGCTGGTTGACCACCGTCACCCCGGCCCAGGCCAGACGCACCACCGCCTCGGCATCGAAGTCGTAGCCACGCATATGACCGCTGGCTGCCATAATCCGCAGCAAAGGTGCAACGGGGTAAATCCTGAAACCGAACAAGGCATCCTTGATATCAGCGCCGGTGAGACAGCGAACGAACAGATTGGAAATCTTGCGACCCCAAATCCTGATCCGCGGCGCGTCGGCGGCAAAGCGCGGTACACCCAGGACCATCGCTTCCGGATACGCCTTGGACAGTACCATAAAATGCGGGATCTCCTGTGCCGGATGCTGCCCATCGGCGTCCATCACCAGCACATGAGTAAAGCCTGCTGCCGCTGCCTTATGCAGCCCCTCCAGCACCGCTTCACCCTTGCCGCCATTACGTGCGCGCTTGAGAATTTGAAAGCCTGTGGCTTCCTCTAGATTGTTGGCCGAGCCATCGGTGCTGCCATCCACCACCAGCCAGACATGCGGCCATGCCGCGCAGGCCTCAGCCACCGTTTCTTGCAGTTTTGGCCCGCTATTATAGCTGGGGATCAACACCAGCCGGGTGGTAGCCGCGTGGCTCAGCTACCCACCGCCGCGCGCGTGCCGCCTACATTCCGGCGCGGGTCTTTTGAAAACCGGAAGCGCAAATGCGACAGCTTGGTGACGTAATAGATCATCCGGAAGATGTAGAGCCGGGCTTGCACTTTCCAGCCATCGAAAATGCCGCCCGCGAGCAGGGCCAGCACGGCTTCCTCCACCCGGAACATGTTGCGCGGTGACATGAAAAGATTACGCATCGCCGGCTCGCGGATGCGGTAGATGAACCAAGTGAAGGCCGCCGCCGCCTTTTGCGTGCGCACCTCGTACCGTTTCAGCAGTTTCACGGTTTGGGCTGGCTTGGCGATACAACCTTGCACCGCCTCTGCCGCCCAGAATCCCGAAAGCATTGCGAGATATACCCCCGTTGAGAACACCGGGTCGATAAACGCCGCCGCATCCCCCGCGAGCAGAAAACGCTCGCCGGTTTGGCGCTTGGCGAAATAGGAGTAATTGCCTGTCGCGGTGACATTGCCCTGCAATGTCGCGTCCTTCAGCCGGCTGGCCATTTCAGGACTGGAGGCAATGAGCGCGCGGAAGAAACTTTCCATGTCAGCGCCGCGATTTTTGAACACGTCCCCCGGACAAACGGCGCCGACGCTGGTTGTGCCATCCGACAATGGAATGAACCAGAACCAGCCTTGGTCGAACCAAACGATGGTGATATGGCCTTCATCCCGCCCTTCTAGCCTGCGGGCATTGGTGAAATGACCAAATACGGCGGCGCTGTTGTTGCGCGGGTTCCGCTCCTTAACACCAAGCTGCGAAGCCAGAACCGTGTCCCGGCCGGATGCATCGATAACGAACCGCGCCCGCCATTGCCGTAATTCACCGTCCAGGGCCGCAGTAATGACTGGATCGCCATGCTCTGGAAAGGCAACGTCCGAGACGCGGCACGCCTCAAACACCTCAGCCCCTTTTGCGGCAGCATTACGGAACAGCACTTCGTCAAAGCTGGACCGACGGACCTGAAATGAATAGGGAAAACGCCTATCCAGCGCGTGGCCGAAATCGTACCGCACGCTTTTGCCGTGATACGGCGAAACGAATTCGATTCCGTGCTTGCGCATGCCGCTGGTTTCGATCTTGCTACGCACGCCAAGGCGGTCCAACAGCGGCAAGTTATGCGGCAGCAAGGATTCGCCGATGTGAAAGCGCGGGTGCTTATCTTTGTCGGCCACCACCACACGCAAGCCAGCCTCGGCCATCAATGCCGCCGCTGTGGCGCCTGCAGGGCCACCGCCAATAACGAACACATCGCAATCAGCCGACATCACGCTTTGCTCCTGCTCCGTCACCCGTCCTGCTCCTTCACCCCGAACATTGACCGGCCGGTTATATCCGCCGAAACTCGCTCTGCTTCCGTTAAGCCATAGGTGTGCCGCCATGTCCAACAATCAAAACTAGCCCGAGACGGCGGCGGCGCGAGGTGAAATCGCCTCCTATTATGCCAGCCCCGCACGCAGGCCAGGTGCCACCCGTGCGTTGTTCAACCGCTTCGCCAGGCATTACGACCTGATCAACCAGATCTTCTCCCTTGGCTCCGGCGAGTGGTACCGGCGCACCTGCCTGCGCCAAGCCGGGGTTGGGCCCGGCGCGGTGGTGGTGGATGTGGCCGTGGGGACGGGTTTGCTGGCGCGGCAGGCACAACGGCTGATGCAGGGGCGCGGCACGCTGATCGGGGTCGATCTTAGCGAATCAATGCTCGCCAGAGCGCAGAAAACGCTGAGCATTCCTCTGGTGCAGGCCACGGCAGAAGCGTTGCCCTTGGCAGACGGCATCGTGGATTTCGTGACAATGGGCTATGCGTTGCGGCATCTTTCCAATATCGGCGAGGCATTGGCGGAGGCATCGCGAGTACTGCGCCCGGCAGGAAAGTTAGTATTGCTGGAAATTAGCGCGCCTTCCCACCCTGTTATTAAACTGGCGGCGGGCACAATTGTCGGCGGCGTGCTCCCGGCGGTTTCGGCGGTGGCGGCGCGCAGCCGTCAGGCAAAATCACTCATGGATTACCACTGGCGGACAATCGCGACCTATGCGCCGCCCGAAGCCGTGCTGGATGCCATGTGCCGCGCGGGCTTTCAGAACGCCTCATGCGCAAGCGAACTGGATTTCTTCCGGTTTTACTCGGGCCAGAAGCCAACGCCCGGCCAAGAAGAAACCGACCGAGCCATTTGACGGCGCTGCCATATGCAGCCAGCGTTACTTCATTATACGACAATCCATAGCCTCACCGGATGAGAGGAACGCCACCCCTGCACCCCCCCCTGATGCGCCGCTTGCCTGGTTGTATGCGCCGCAGACGCTGCCTGACACGGGCGCCTGTGCCGAGATGGTGTCCATCATCATGCGTACCAAAGACCGGACGCTGCTGCTGCCGCGCGCCTTGCAGAGCGTGCTGGCGCAGAGCTTTACCGTTGGCGGCTTTATTTGGTGAATGACGGCGGCGATGCCACCATACTGGAAGAGGTACTGGCACCGTTTCGTGATGCTTTTGGCGGCAGAGTTTCGGTTCTCCATCATCCGAGATCGCTGGGCATGGAAGCGGCCTCGAATGCCGGGCTAAAAGCGGCTTCAGGACGCTACTTCGCAATCCATGACGATGACAACCGCTGGAACGCGGCGTTCCTCGCCCGCACGGTCGCGTTTCTCGAAGCACCTGAGAACGCGTCCTATATCGGCGTCGCCTCCGGCTGCGACATTGTGCAGGAACGCATCGAAACCGTGTACAATTCCCTTGGGTTTATTTTCGTCCGCCCGTAAGTTACAGCGTGATGATAGAGCGGAACCAGATACCGCCGATCACGTTATTGCTGCGCCGCGCCCTGCTTTCGCGCATCGGCGGTTATAACGAAGCGTTGCCAGCGCTGGAAGATTGGGAATTCATTCTGCGGGCTCTTGTCGCCGGGGATGTTGGCGCGCTGGAGGATAGGCTCGCCTTCTACCACCACCGGTTAAAGGCCGACATGCCGGTTTACGCCAATAGCGTGACGGGTGGGGTGAACATTCATAGCGAAACACGAGCCAGGCTGGGCAACCATATAATTCGCGACGCCTTACAGCAACAGCCGGCATTATTGGGCGTTCTATGGCCGATACTGCAAGCATTGAACGCGGAAAGCGCCGCCCGTGCCACTGCACATGCTGAGTTACTGCGACGGCTGGAGGCTCAGGATGTCGAATTGCAAGCAATAAGGCTTGCGACGGAACCACAGCGCAAGATTTTCGCCTTCCTGCGCCGCTGGTTGCGCAAACAGCCACGCGATGCCGAGCCTTGACCGCAGTTACCGCTGGCTGCGGTTCATAACCCGAATTCTTTTTTTACCGCTTGCGTAATCATCGAGATATGGTCGTCCAGCAGCCATCCACCGATTTCGGCGCGGGAGCCTCGCGCATCGGCCAACACGCCGGTTTCGCGCAAATAGCCGGGCGGCGGCGGATGGATATCGTATGGCGGGAAGCTTGCCCGTCCCTCCTGCGGAATTTTTGAAATATCCACGAGATCTGGGCGTAGCTTTAGCATCAGCGAGGTTTCGATCAGCGAGGCATGTTCCAATTCGGTGCCGGGAAAGCCGTCCGGGAAAATACGGTCCAGAGTCTCAGGCTTCACGAAATCCCAATATTCCAGGCGCATCGCCGTAATGTCGCGAATGCCTTCCGCGCGCAGGGAACGCAAGCCAAGGTCTAACCCTTCCACCGAAGGCCAGCTATTTTCGAAATGCCCGTTGACGAGAACGAAACGCCGCGCACCGTGCATACCCATATCTCGGATCACATCGCGGATGGTGTGGCTGAATGTGTCGGCATCCAGGCTGGCGGTGCCGGGAAAGCTCTGCCCACCGCCAGAGCGGGGCATGGATTTATAACCATATTGCAGCGTGGGGGCCACCAGCCCGCCAGTATTGCGCGCCACCGCCTCCGCCACGGCAGTGGGCAGAATGACATCGACATTCAGCGGCAAATGCGGCCCATGCTGCTCTGTGGCGCCAAGCGGCAGAAAGATGATGGCGCCAGCTTTAACCTTCTGCTCCCATTCCGGCCAGGACAACTCGGCCATGAATACGCTTTCAACCAAGGGGCATCTCCTTAATGCATGGCCGCGCCGCCATCGGCGCTGTAGCACTGCCCGGTGACAAAGCTGGCCGCGGGGCTCGCCAAAAACAGAATAACCGCCGCCACTTCCTCCGGCTTTCCTATACGGCCTAGCGGATTGCCCATCTCAAGCTTTTGAAGCTCCGGGCTCATACCCGCGAAATTCAGCAGGGGTGTGTCTATGGGCCCTGGGGCGACGGCATTCACGCGGATATCCGGCCCTAACTCTCTGGCCCAGGACCGCGTGAGGCTGAGCATCGCGCCCTTGGTGGCGCAATAGCCAGATGCCCAAGCGCGGCCCAGAAAAGCCAATTCCGAAGCGATATTGACGATGGCCCCGCCTTTGGCGATGTGCGGCAGCGCCGCGGCGGCCACCAGCATCGGCCCACGCAAATTGATGGCGAACATCTTGTCCAGCGCGGCAATGTCCAACGCCGAAAGCGGCGCGTCATATTCAACGCCCGCGGCATTCACCAACACGTCGAACCCGCCAAGCATCTCTGCCGCATTTGCCACGGCTTGGGCCACCTCGCCGGGCGAACAAATATCCGCCTTTACCCAAGGCACATCCTCAGGCGGCTTTAAAATGTCCAACCCTGCCACCTTGGCACCTTGGGCCAGAAAAGCCCGTGCTGCCGCAAGGCCAATGCCGCTGGCGGCACCTGTGACCAACACTCGCATCACGCGGCGCTCCGGCCAAAACATTCAGGCAATCTCACGTAATATCCCCTCTCCTTCCGCATGGAGAATCTCCCATACACTGCCATCCAGATTGAAACGGCATTGTCCCTGCGTGGCTATGGCTAAATGCGCGCCTTCCCGCCAAGGCAATGTCGAACGGATAATCTTCCAGCCGGCATCGGCGCGGCCAAATGAAATCTCACAATCCAGCAAGGCCCGTACCACCGCCATATCCGGCGCCGCCGCGGCGCAGGCACAAAGATCTGGTTCCGTAAGCTTCACGCCTGGCGCCCTGTCTCGCGCCAACATAAAAACCGACCCAGAGCGGACCAAAATGGCCAGCCGTCCATCTTCGCGCGACTGCAAACGCAACGCGCCGTTTGGAGCCAGCGCCTCTTGGCCCGCGTGCCAATGCTCGTAATAAGGCGTGTGCAGGCCGGTCTCGACCAGAATATCACCCTGCCATTCCAATGTGCCGGCATCAGGCAAGGGAGCCTTGGGGTGGAAGTCGATCTCCCGCCGCCACTCGCCCATATTGTTTTCAACAATGAACGTTCCTGCAAAGCCGCTTTGCGTGGCAAGCCATGAACAAGCCTCCAGGGTGAGATGTTCTGGCCCCGGCACAAAGCAACAAGCCGGGCGGCCCGCAGGTTGGCGCAAATCAGCGAACAGGCTTGGCCCTTGCAGCCATGCCACTTGCGTTGTCTCGTCGCGCTGCCCGTCCGGCAGTGCCAGCAGAGACCGCGTCCAGAGGCCTGAAAACTCCACCCTCATGCCGCCGCGCGGGGGCCGTAATACGGGGCGCGGGAGGCGCGCTGCGGCCAAGTATCCGCGAGCCGCGCCGCAAGATGCCGCTGAATTAACCAGACTGGTTCCTCCAGATGGCTAAGCCGCCCTTGCTTGGCGAAATTGGATTTCAACCCGGCCTGCACAGCACGGTTCACCTCCATATCCTCTATATGAAAGTCCCGCAGCAGCTTCGTTTCCTCCTCAAGCGTGGCCGCAAAACCAGGTGCGGCCATGGCTTCCCGGCTGATCAGCGTCATGGTTTGAAGGCGGCATTGATCCGGGCCAAGCGGAAACAGCCTGTACCAAAGCAGCCTGTCCGGCATGGTGAGAAACATGAAGAAGGGATGGCCGACGAAAAGCCCCCATTCCTTGCCTTGCTCATCACTGACGCCCTGGATCGGCGTAAACCCGGCAGGTTCTTTGCCGTCCACTTTCAATGCATCGATTTCAGCGCGCAGCTTAGTGGTGAAGGGCAGATGCGCATGCACGTAGAAAGGATGTTCCGCCTCTGTCCAAGTATTCTGCCCTGGCATAATCGGGTTCAACGTGGTGCGGTGCGCGCCAATGTGATGGTAGGACTCCATCCAGTTCTCCACCATCACCTTCCAGTTGAAGGCACAATCCCAACCCATACTGATCGCGACTTGCATGTCCTGAAACCGCCAGGGCGCCAAAAGGTCATCCAGATCCCCATAGACCTCCGCGAGAGGCGGCGCCGTACCGTCGAAATTCACAAAAACGAAGCCGTTCCATAGGCCGCTGCGCAGTTCCTCTAGCGGCCAGTCCTGTTTATGAAACCCCTCTGCCTCCTGCATATGCGGACAGCTTCGCAGCGCGCCGTTCATCTCGAATGACCAGGAATGGTAGGCGCAAACAAGATGCGCGGTATGGAACCTGCGCGGAAATCCATTTTCTAATGGAAACATATCCAAATTCCGGTGCGGGCAAACACGCAAAAGCACATGCACAGAGCCTGATGCGTCTCGGGTGACCACCAGCGGTTCGCCCAGCATGTCCAGCGCCAGGCAGTCCCCCGTTGCCGGCAATTCCGAAACATGCGCGAGACAAAGCCAGCCTGCCTGGAACAGTTTCCGCCTCTCCAGCTCGTAAAATTGCGGGGAAATATAGGCGCCGGCGGGAAGCGAACGGGCTCTGGCAAGCGGTTCGGCCGCTGTATCAGCAATGCGCCGGCAAAGCTCTGCAATATCGTCGGACACCATATCTGCCTTCCTAATGGGCACCGATAACAGGCTATCCAACGCCTTGTCCGCCAAACATAGAGATTTCGGGAAGCGTACTTGCCAAGCCATGCAAGCAAGCCAGACTACACCCCCATCACAACGCTGTACTCCCGCGCCAGCTCCGAGAGAAAGTTCAATGCCGAGGGTGATGTTGGCGCACGGGCGCGGGTTGCGAGTTCAAATTCCACCGCATAGCCGAAACGCTCGGGCAGCACCGGGCGCAGAGGCAGGGCAAAGCGCGTAGCGCGCACGTAATGGTCCGGCAGGTAACCAATATAGCGCCCCGTTAGCACCAGCATCGCCACGCCCTCAACGTCATTGGCGGTAGCTGTACGCACCAACCCGCTGGCGAGCTGCCTGGCTTCGTCCTGTTCGGCGTAGCTGCGGCCAACCACCTCGCAATCCATGAGCATTTCCACCGGCACATCGCCCGGGCAATATCTGTACAGCGGATGCGTCTCGGCGCAGTAAAGATTGTTTTGCTCGGCGTAGAGAAATCTGTAATGCAACCCTTGCAGGCGCTGGCGCACAGAAACGATGGCAGCATGCAGGCGTTCTTCCACCACGGCTTTTTCAAGCAGGTTCGGAGGGTCCACACTGATATTCACCTGCACGCGCGGCGCCCGGCGCTTGGCCGCCGCCAGAATGTGGGGAAGACGGAAATTCGGGTCGGTGACCAGCGTATCGATGACGCCAAGGTTCAATTCGCCCGCAATTTCCGTGTGGATGTTGTTCATCCGCTCCCGGAAGCCATCTATGGCACCCAGCAATTGCCGCACCTCGGTCAAAACCAAGCGCCCCTGATCGGTTAACGCGAAGCCGCTACGCCCGCGCCTGCACAGCGAAACGCCCAGTCTTGTCTCAAGTGCTTTGAGTTGCTTGCTGATGGTGGACAACCCCACCTGCAACTCCGCTTCAGCCGCAGTAAAGCCCCCTGCCTCAGCCACCGTGGCGAACAGCCTTAACAGCCGCAGGTCGACGTCTCCAAGATTGCCGGTAAACGGGGTTGTTCGGCGCGACATTCTTTCGTTTTATGGAAAGTAAATAGGCATAGCAAGCCATGTACGCCAAGAAACAGGTCGATTATCTATATATATGCATATTTGCTCGTCATATTGGTAGTTTTCAACAGTATGACGAATACATATTGAACGTTTTATAATCATACGCCTAAGTTTGACGCTTTCTTTCTAGCCAAACCACCCGTCGCAAGGACGCGAGTATGTTGACAGCCCAGCTTTCCCGCACCCCCCAAGGCTTAAAGTGCAGCTTGCCGGTGATTGCGGCAGTTCCAGATATCACTGAAACCTATGATTCGAGCTTCATTGAAGCATTGATTGGTGCGAAATGAAAAAAGCCACCCTATTCCGGTATTCCAACGGCGCGATATATAGCCTTGCTGGCTTGGCCTATGGAATTTTTAGCTATGCTGCGGGGCTGCTGCTCATCACCCGCCAAAGCCTCCTTGCGAATGCCGTTGGTACATTGCTGCTGGCCCATGGCTTGGTTATTTGCGCCTATTTCATCCACGAATTCGCTCATGGTTCCGTATTTACGAAGATGCCCCACAATGACAAAGGCGGTGAAATCATGGCCTGGATTACAGGCGCGTGCTTTGCCTCCTATCGCGGATTAAAGGAAAAGCATCTGCGCCATCATGCCGACAGGCTAGACGTAACAACATTCGACTACCGCGAAATTTTGCGGCGCGCGCCAGGCTGGGCAAGATATGGCGTGCTGGCGTTGGAATGGGCTTATATCCCGGCGGTAGAGATTTTGATGCACGCGCTGGTTATTATCGCCCAATATAAAGGCGATGCCGCCATGCGCCGGCGGGTTAGCATCTTGATGCTCTCACGTGTCGGATTTTTTGCTGTCCTTGGATTTATCGCGCCGCAAGCGCTGCTTTGCTATGCCATTGCCTATCTTATGATGTTGCAAGTCCTGCGCTACATGGATGCTTATCAGCACACGTTCGACGTGTATGTAACGTCCTCACTAGCGCCAGCACCGGTAGAAAAAAAACGTGATAGAGCCTATGAACATGCCAATACTTACAGCAACGTTTTGTCGCTTTCGAACCCGCTACTGAATTTGCTGACACTGAACTTCGCCTATCACAATGCTCATCATGCCCGCCCTGCGGTACCCTGGCATGAACTACCCGCCCTGCATAAAACTCTTTACGGTACAGACCGCACGCAAGTGCTCACCGCGCGGGAGTTGTTTGCAAGCTATCATCGCAATCGGGTAAAGCGTGTTCTAGCGGATGATTACGGCGAGGTGCATGCCGATGGCGACCGTGCGCACGATTTTCTTGGCGCCATCGGCGTTTCCTTCCTCACGGCTGTTTAATGACACAGTTTAAGATTTTCTGGCGCTGAGCGCCGGACTATCCACCACGGCGCAGAGTGCCTCGATATCGTGGGCGATGCGCCAATCGCCACGGGCTTGGGCGGCGTAGAAGATGCCGTCCAACTGCAAACTGAACAGACGTGCGGCGGCGGGCACATCCAGAGCGCGGAAGACGCCAGCCGCGATCCCCCGGTGCAAGCATTGTTCAAGATAATCCTGCTCGCGCCTGTAAAATGCCTCGATCATCGCGCTGATCTCGGTATCTCCGGAATTCGCGGCGGCATGATCAGACATTATTTTCACCATTTTCACCAATGTCGGCGCCATGGGCACATGCAACCTCAGGAAGCGCTTGAGTTCCGCCGCCGGCGCCAACATGGGCACCGTATTATACTCCGCTTGCAGTACGGCGATGGTGCTTTCCAGCACAAGCCGCAGCAATTCCTGCTTGTTCGCGTAATAGTGATAGATCAATCCGACATTGACATCGCAGGCCTGCGCGATGTCGCGCATCGACACATTGCCGTAGTGCCGGCTGGCGAAAAGCTCCAACGCGTGTTCGAGAATCAACGCCGCGCGTGCTTCTGGCGCAAGCCGCGTTCTCCCGCGCTTTTCAGACTTCGCGGGCATCAGAAACGTCGTCCAGTCACAAAGGCACAAAAAAACATCATCCACCCGCCAAACAAAAATCAATCAGCCTAGTTTCCAGACAAATACAGCGAATGCGCTAAATTTCTTCAAAAGAACTCGCTTGACTTGCTTTATTAAACATTTGCTTAATAGTGTCCATTCTCGTCATCACAACATCGCGGCGCGCGTCGAATTTTAAGCCTTCATCCGCCGTTATTGGGACAAAACCATGGCACAAAAAAAATTTCACCTAGGCTGGTTTATGAATTTTACACCAGATGAATGGCGCGAACCATTTGGACAAGGTGGTTCACCATGGGATGGCCAGTTCTATATCGAAATGGCGCAGACCTTGGAGCGTGCCTGCTTCGATTACATCATGATCGAAGACAAGCTGATGGTCTCCGAAACCTATGGCGGCTCGCGCGAGCTTGGCTTGCGCGGCGGCGTGATGGCGCCAAAACACGACCCTGCGCCGCTGGCCGTGGCCATGGGTATGGCTACACGGCATCTTGGCATTGTCGCCACCATGTCCACCCTTGCCTACCCGCCGTTTCTCATGGCGCGCCTGGCTTCGACCATCGATAGCCTAACCAAAGGTCGGTTCGGCTGGAATGTCGTCACCAGCGCCGAGGATCTTGCCGCGCAAAATTTCGGGTTAGACAAATTACCGCCACGGGAACTCCGCTATGAGATGGCCGAAGAATATATGGAGGTGATGGGCAAGTTGTTCGGCAGTTGGGAGCATGATGCGGTTCTGCGCGACCGCGAAAAAGGCGTCTATGCCGATCATACAAAGGTCCATCCCATCAACCATCAAGGTAAATTTTTCAAGGTCCGCGGGCCGTTGAACACGGTGCGCTCTCCGCAAGGCCGGCCCGTATATCTTCAGGCCGGCGCCTCGCCACGCGGAAGAGACTTCGCCGCCAAGCACGCGGATTCTATTGTGTCCGTCGCCAGCGGCGTTGAGTCGATGAAAGCTTTTCGAGAGGATATTCGCGCACGCGCCTCAGCTCTTGGCCGGGACCCGGACAGCATCAAGGTGATGTTCTGCGTCACGCCAGCTCTTGGCGAAACCGAGGAAGATGCGCGTGAAAAACTTCATCGCCAACTGAACGCGCCGCATTTCATCGACGATATGCTGGCATCAATTTCCGCTATCACCGATATTGATTTTTCTAAATTCGATCTGGAAAAGCCGTTGCCGGAAAAGCTCGTCACGAATGGCGAGCAAGGCTCGCTGGACAAATTCCAGCAATGGGGTTCGGGCAAAACCCTGCGCCAATTGGTGGTGGATGGCGCGGGCGGCATGGTGTCTTCGGTGGAACTGATCGGCACACCGAAATACGTCGCGGCGCGGATGGCGGAGGTGATGGAAGAAGTGGGCGGCGATGGCTTCTTGATCACCACACCTGTTTTGCGCGTCGGCCGCCGCTATCTCGTCGAGGTGGCAGATGGTCTCGTGCCAGAATTGCAGCGACTGGGGTGCGTACGCACCGAATACAAGCACCAGTTGCTTCGGGATAATCTTCAGGAATTCTGACCCGGCTTGGCATCCTTCTTGCGTCAACTTCATCATAAACTTGATATCTGCTCATAAGAGGCTTCTCATGAAACGGGCTTTTAAATTTGCATCCCTGGTATCGGCGGCGGCACTTTCTGTTCTCACCTGCCTGCCCGCCCAGGCGGACACGCCGCTGCGCATCGGCTTCAGCGACTGGCCCGGCTGGACTGGCTGGCAGATCGCCATCGATAAAGGCTGGTTCAAGCAAGCCGGCGTGGACGTGGATATGCAATGGTTTGACTATTCCGCGTCTCTGGATGCCTTTTCCGCAGGCAAACTGGACGGCGATTTCGTGGCCACCAGCGATGCCTTGGTTGAAGGCGCCAACGGCACCAAGAATGTGCTGATCATGTTGACCGACTATTCCGATGGCAATGACCAGATTCTCGCGAAACCGGGCATCACCAGCGTCAAACAGCTCGCCGGGCAGAAAGTTGGTATTGAAGTCGGGCTTCTGGAGCAAATGCTGCTGGAACATGCCTTGAAAGCCAATGGCATGTCGCTGAACGCGGTGACGCTGGTCAACACCGTCACCAATAACACACCGCAGGTGTTGGCCTCTGGCTCTGTGGCCGCCATTGGCGTATGGCAGCCGATCGCAGATCAGGCACGCCTGGCCCTGCCCGGCTCACGCGCCATATACACATCGGCTCAGGCGCCAGGGCTGATCTATGACGGGCTGGCCGTCTCTCCGCAAAGCCTGGCTGAGCATCCTGAGGAATGGGCCAAGGTAATCCAGGTATGGTACCGCATCGAAGCCTATATCAACGATCCGAAAACCCATGCTGACGCGCTCAAGATCATGGCCGCGCGGGACGGCGTCTCGCCGCAAATCTATAAGCGCTACGTTAAGGGCACTCACCTACTCAGCCTCACTGAAGCCAAAGCCGCCTTCGTGCCGGGCCCTGGCTTGAATTCCATCTACGGCTCCGATGAGAATGCGGATGCCTTCAATGTTCGCAATGGCGTTTACAAAACACCACAGGTTATCAAGGATTACATCAACAGCTCGCTGATCGATGCCTACAAGGAGAGCAATTAGTGCTGAACGCCGTGGAGGTCGTGGGTGCGAAGCCCGCTCTCTCCGAAACCGGCGACGCGGTACCCGGGCAATGGTTCCGGGTCCGCGCGCCGTTAACACGGCGGGTGAGGATTTTCCTAGCAATCTGCTCATTCCTCTTGCCGCTCGCGGTCTGGTCGGCGGTGAGCTATGTGCCCTTCCTCTGGCATCCGGATGTCTTGATCTCCGATCCCGGCGATGTGGACTACTTTCTGCCCGGCATGCGTGTAACGAAGGCGACTTTTGCCTCTGAAATCGCCAACTCAAAGACAAACCATACGGACCCGCCGCAAGGCACGCCCTGCAACCCGGTGTATTTGCCGGCACCTGGTGATGTGCTGGCAGCGTTCTACACCTCCTTCACAACACCGCCGCAGGACCAAGACGGGCTATGGCTGCATCAAAGCCTTTGGCAAAGCATCCAGACAATTTTTTGGGGCTTTGTGGTTTCCTCCATCATCGGCGTGCCGCTTGGTATTTTGTGTGGTGCGCATAGCGGCATAGCGCGGCTGGTGGAACCATTCGTTGAATTCTTCCGGTACCTCCCCGCCCCAGCTTTTGGCACGCTTGCTGTCGCGGTGCTTGGAATCTATGCGGGACCAAAGATCGCCATCATTGTCATCGGCACATTATTCCAGCAAATTTTGATCATCGCCAACACCACGCGCAAGGCTGATTTCGCGCTGGTGGAAGCGGCTCTTACATTGGGAACGCGTAATCTGCGGCTTCTCACCAGCGTCATCATCCCCAGCGTGTTGCCGGATCTCTATCGCGACCAGAGAATTCTTCTCGGCTGGGCTTGGACATATCTGATTGTTGCCGAGTTGATTGGCGCCACTACCGGCATCTCGCTCTTTATCACCCAGCAATCGCGCTATCAGCATTACGCCAATGTCTATGCCGCCATCGCGATG
Source organism: Pseudomonadota bacterium (assembly GCA_018971725.1). Taxonomy (GTDB): domain Bacteria; phylum Pseudomonadota; class Alphaproteobacteria; order Acetobacterales; family Acetobacteraceae; genus Acidocella. The sequence goes on from JAGXAE010000024.1 coordinate 16,046, forward strand.
ATCGGCATTCTGGGGCTGGGCACAGACTTGGTTCTGGCAGCGTTAGGCCGCAAACTCTTTCCTTGGGATAAAGCCGCAGCATGAACGCTGACACTCTCTCATATCTCGACCAGCCTCCTGAAGTGCAGGCCCGCTTGGCCCGGCTTAAGGCGCGAAACGTGATTGTCAGTGTCGAAGGCGTAAGCAAGCGTTTTGCCACCGGGCAGAGCGAAGTTACCGCGCTCGAATCTCTCTCCTTCAGAACGCATCAGCGTGAATTTCTTTGCGTCATCGGTCCCTCGGGCTGTGGCAAATCCACCCTGGCGCGCATCCTCGCAGGGCTGGAACCAGCCAGCGGCGGGGTCGTCCGGCTGGATGGAAAGCCGGTGCAGGGCCCTGGGCGTGAGCGCGGCATGGTGTTTCAAGGCTATACGCTGTTTCCCTGGCTCAGCGTGCGGCGCAATGTCATGTTTGGCCTGCGCATGGCCAATATCAGCAAGGCAGAAGCGCAGCGCCAGGCGGACGAATGGTTGGCGCTGGTAGGGCTGGAAAAATTCGCCGACGCGTATCCGCACCAACTTTCGGGCGGCATGAAACAGCGTGTGGCGATTATACGCGCCTTGGTAAACCGCCCGCGTGTGCTGCTCATGGACGAACCCTTCTCCGCCCTGGACGCGCAAACCCGTCAGCGCATGCAGGCTTATCTGCTGGAAATCTGGCGCAAGGTGGATATCACCATCATCTTCATCACACATGACCTGGACGAAGCTGTGTTTTTAGCCGACCGCATTCTGGTGCTGGACGCGCATCCTGGCCGGTTGCGGGAGATGATCGAAGTCCCCCTGCCCCGCCCGCGCGACGCCGCGCAACTCGCCAGCCCGGCCTTCGCCGCAACCAAGGCACGGCTGGAGGCGCTGATTCACGGGGGCGAAGCCCACGGTGAAGATGACCCCTACCCAGCCGTGCCGCTGCTAACCAGCGTTAGCAACGAGGTGGAATAGCCAGATAAGCACGCCAGCCGCCGTGGACGGTGATGTCCTCGGCATTTTCCAGCGCGTAAGCCTCACACAGAAAACCGGGATGCACGGAGCCGTCCTCCAGCGTCACGCGGCCAATGCCCATGGGGGCGGGCAAGGCGGCCACGAAGCGTCCGAAAGCGGCGGGGCTGAGGCTCCACAGCTCCACCGCGATGCCGCTGCCGGCAAAGCCCGGGCTCTGCGCCAGGCCGGGCTTGGGCGGGGTGGTGGCCAGGGCATAGAGTCTATAGTCCGGCGCTGTCTGGGCCGGGCGGATCAGCCGCGCCCCTTGGCTGGTCAGCTCATGGTTCAACACCATGCCGGAGAGATGTGCCCCTGCGACGACGATGGTAACGTCCTCCACCGGCGCCTCATAGCTGGCTTGTGGCTGTGCGCGGCTCAGCCCCGCCCCGGCACCCAGGGCCTTGTGCAGCGTATCGGCATAGGCGGACAGCGAGGCTTCTGAGAAGGCGGGGCCAATGAAGGTGACGCCGAAGGGCAGCCCATCCGGCTTGAACCCGGCGGGCAGGGCGATGGCCGCCATGTCCAGCAGATTCACAAAGTTCGTGTAGAGGCCGAGGGTGGAATTATGCTTCACCGGCTCGGCCAGCATGTCCTCCACCGTGAAGATGGTGGGGGCGGTGGGCAGCAGCAGCGCGTCGCATTTGGCCAGCTCCGCCATGGTGAGCTGGCGCAGGGCCTGAACCTTGTAGATATCGTCAAACGCATCGGCGGCGGAGAATTTATTGCCACCCTCGATGATGGCCCGCACCACGGGGAAGACATCATCCGCATGAGTCTGCATGAAGGCCCGGGTGGCGGCGGTGCGCTCCGCCACGAAGGCACCGCCATAGAGCAAGGCCGCGATATTGCGGAAGGGCGCGTAGTCGATCTCCACCAGCTCCCAGCCCAGCTCCTGGGCCTTGGCCAAAGCCGCCTCGTATAGGGCGGCGGCGGCCTCGTCCCCGGCGAAATCCTTGTCCTTGGCGCCCAGCACGCCCAGGCGCGGGGCGGCGGGCAAGGCGTGGTTGGCAGGGGCGCGAGAATATGAATCCATAGCGTCATATCCCTCCGCAGTTTCCAGAGCCGCCATGGTGTCTGCCGCGCAATTGGCGAAGATCGAGACGCAGTCGAGGCTTTTGCATGCAGGCACAACGCCAGCTGAAGAAAGGCGCCCGATGGAGGGTTTCAATCCGATAAGGTTGTTGAACGCGGCGGGCACGCGGCCGGAGCCTGCTGTGTCCGTGCCGAGGGAGAAGGCAGCCAGGCCAGCGCCAACGGCCACCGCCGAGCCAGAGGAAGAGCCGCCGGAAACATAAGCCGCGTTGAATACCGAGCGCGGGGCGCCATAAGGCGAGCGTGTGCCGTTCAGCCCGGTAGCGAACTGGTCCAGATTGGCCTTGCCGATCAGCAACGCCCCCGCCGCGCGCAGCCTAGCGATGGTGGTGGCATCCTGCTCGGGCGTATAGGCAAAGGCCGGGCAGGCGGCAGTGGTGGGCAGGCCCGCCACGTCGATATTATCCTTCGTCACATACGGAATGCCGTAGAGCTTCTTGCCCGCCGGCCCTGCCGCCTCCAGCCTCGCGGCTTCGGCCAGCAGAGTTTCCACCGGCACCAGGGAAATAAACACGGTTTTGTCGGGATAAGCGGCAATGCGCCCCAGCAATTCCGTCACCAGCGCCGTGGGGGTAAGTGTTCCAGCCGCGTAGCTCGCGCGGATGGCGGAGAATTCCAAAAGCTCGGGGATCATTCAATCGTCTCCGTGGTAATCACGCCCAGCCGCTGCCCGGCGCGAATGGTCTGGCCCGGGGCAGCGCTCAGCGAGGCGATGCGTCCGGAAGCGGCGGCCTGCACGCGTACTTCCATTTTCATCGATTCCAAAATCATCACCACGTCTCCACGTTTTACCAAGGCACCCGGCGCCGCCAAAATCTGCCAGATGCTTCCCGGCACAGGTGCCGCGATGGCGCGGCTGCCCGGTGGCAGGGGCGTCTCTTCCGGCGCGGGGGCGATGTCGGGCTCCTCGAAGCTGTTCAGGCCTTTCGCGGCCCAATCCTCACGCTCAGCGGCAAAGGCGGCGCGCTGGCGGGTCTGGAAAGCGTCGATGCCATCGGCATTTTCTGCGCAGAAGGACCGATACTCCCGCAAGGAAAAACGGCTCTCCTCAATGCGAATGGGGTATTTGCCCTGCGGAAACGCCTCGCGCGCTTCCAGCAATTCCGCCTCGGAAATTTCGGTGAAGCGTATCCGGTCGAAATGCCGCAGCAGCCAGGGCTTGCCGGGCTCAAAAGGTGGGGTCTGGCGATGCGTGTTCCAGACCTGGATGGTGCGCCCAAACAGCTGGTAGCCGCCGGGGCCCTCCATGCCATAAACGCACATATACGCCCCGCCGATGCCCACGGCGTTCTGCGGCGTCCAGGGCCGGGCGGGATTGTATTTGGTCGTCACCAGCCGGTGGCGCGGGTCATAAGGTGTCGCCACGGGCGCGCCGAGATAGACATCCCCCAGCCCAAGCACGACATAGGAGGCATCGAAGATGATGCGTTTTACATCATCTATCGAATCCAGCCCGTTGATGCGGCGGATGAACTCGATATTATCCGGGCACCAGGGGGCGTTGGGGCGCGTGGTTTCCTGATATTTGCGCATGGCGAGGCGAATCTGGCTGTCGTTCCAGGAGAGCGGCAGATACACCGTTCTGGCCGTCACCACCATGTCCTCCGGGTCTGGCAAAGTGGGGAGAATCTCCTCCATCGCCGCCGTCATTTTCGCCGCGTTGGTCAAGGTGGAATCGAAATGCACCTGGAGCGAGCGGATACCCGGGGTAAGATCGATCACACCTTTCAGCCTCGCTGTCTCCAGCGCATCACGCAGCGCCTGGGCGCGCAAACGAAGTTCGAAATCCAGCTTCATTTCGCCGAATTCGATGAGAATGTCCTCATCGCCGGCGCGGCGCACAACCACATCCTTATGGGTGGAGAGGATGGCCGGGGCCGCATCGGCGCGCGCGAAACGCAGCTTGTCACCGGGCTTAAGCTGGCCGAGCTTCCAAAGATCATCCTTCGTCACCACCGCCGGGCACACGAACCCGCCCAGGGATGGCCCGTCCGGCCCCAGCAAAATCGGCATGTCGCCGGTGAAATCGATGGCGCCGACGGCATAGGCGTTGTCATGGATGTTGGAAGGGTGGAGCCCAGCCTCTCCGCCATCGCGCCGCGACCATTGAGGTTTGGGGCCGATGAGGCGCACGCCGGTGCGGGCGGAATTGTGATGCACCTCATAGGTTGAGGCGAAAATCGTTGTGATATCCTTCTCTGTAAAGAAATCCGGCGCGCCGTGGGGGCCATAACGCACGGCAAGCATCCAGTCCCGGCTGAAAGCGGGCGGCGTGGCGGGAGGTGCCGCCGGGGCGGGGCGGGGCGCATGGAAGCGCAGCGTATCCCCCGCGCGCAAGGCGCCGCCTGTGCTGCCGCCGAAGCCGCCGAGCGTGAAGGTGGCGGTGGAGCCCAGATAATCCGGCGCGCGAAACCCGCCGGAAATGGCAAGATATGTGCGCTGGCCTGGGCCCTCGATCATGCCCAGCTCCAGCACCTGGCCCGCCTTCACCGCCAGCGGCTGTCCGTGGGGCACGGGCGTTTCATCCAGCAAGGCAGGCATGTACGCGCCGGAAAGGGCGATGAGCGTGTCCGCCAGAAAGCGCAAAGTGGGGCCGGTATGGGTAAGTTCCAGCGTTACCGCGTCATGCGCGTTGCCCAGCAGCGCGTTGGCATGGTTGTGGTGGAGATCATCCATCGGCCCGCTGGGGGGAATCCCAACTTCCCAATAGCCAAGCCGCCCTGGCAGGCTTTGCAGGCTAGATTGCGCGCCAGGGTCCATCACCTCCGCCGCGAAGGGCGTAAAACTGAAGCCGGCAAGGCTGCGCGTGGTCATCTCGCCCGCCACGAAATCCGGCAGCGCCAGAATATCCTGCAGATAATCAAGATTGGTCTCGATGCCGAAAATCTCGCTCTGTGCCAGGCCGCTGCGCAAATTTTCCAGCGCCTCGGCCCGGTTGGCCCCGGTGGCGATGAATTTCGCCAGCATCGGGTCGTAAAAGGCCGAAACCTCCGTACCGGTCTCCACCCAGCTATCCACCCGCAAGCCTGTGCCGGGCTTGAAGGAGGTCAGCGTGCCGCTGGAGGGTGCGAAACCATTGCCGGGATTTTCCGCATAGATGCGCACCTCCACGGCGGCCCCGTGCGGCTTCAGCGCGCCTTGCGCGGGCAAGGTAAGGGCCCCCGCGGCCTGCTCAACCATCCAGCGCACGAGGTCGACGTTGTAAACCTCCTCGGTCACACCATGCTCAACCTGCAGGCGGGTATTCACCTCCAGGAAGTAGAATTGCTTGGCCTCGGCATCATAAACAAACTCAACCGTGCCCGCGGATTCGTATTGTACGGAAGCTGCCAGCGCGATGGCGGCCTCCTGTATCGCCGCCAGCGTGGCATCCGGCAAATTCGGGGCGGGTGTTTCCTCCACCACTTTCTGGTTGCGCCGCTGCAGCGAGCAATCGCGCGCCCCCAGCGCCACCACGCCGCCCTTGCCGTCACCAAAAATCTGCACTTCAACATGGCGGGCGCGGGCGACGTATTTTTCAAGAAACAACGTCGCATTGCCGAAATTATTGGCGGCCAGCCGGGCGATGCTGTCGTATTTATCCGCCAACTCTTCATCATTATGGCAGAGCACCATGCCGATGCCCCCGCCCCCGGCACTGCTCTTCAGCATCACCGGGTAGGTGATGCGGTTGGCCTCAGCCAACGCCTCCTCCCGCGTGGCCAGCACGCCGGTGCCGGGCAGCATCGGCACGCCGGCTTTCTGCGCCAGGTCGCGCGCCGTGTGCTTCAGCCCGAAATCCCGCAAATGCTCAGGCCGGGGGCCGATGAATTTAATCCCCGCCGCCGCCAGCCGTTCCGCGAATTCCACCCGCTCGGAGAGAAACCCATAGCCGGGATGCACCGCCTCGGCCCCCGTCTCCCGGCAGGCTTTGATGATCGCCTCGATGTTCAGATAGCTCTCCGCCGCCGGGGGAGGGCCGATGCGCACCGCCTCATCCGCCGCCAGCACGGTGGGGGAGAAGCGGTCAGCATCCGAATAGATGGCCACGGAACCAATGCCCATCTCCCGCAGCGTGCGGCAGACACGGCCCAGAATCTCGCCCCGGTTGGCGATGAGAACTTTGCTGAACATGGTTATTCGCTGATGATGATCTGGATGGGCGTGGGGGTGAACCCGTTGCA
>JAGXAE010000162.1 GCA_018971725.1 Pseudomonadota bacterium
AGCAAGTCTCTGGAGTGAGGATGACATGAGCGGGCGGATTGCCGCGAAAATCGACTGGGCGAGCGACTGGGACCGGGACGCCGCCCTCACCACAGCCAAGCTGCTGCTGGAAATCAAAGCCGTCAATTTCCGCCCGGAGGAGCCCTACACGCTCACCTCTGGCTGGAAATCCCCGGTCTATATCGATTGCCGCAAAATCATCTATTTCCCCCGCGCCCGCGCCAAAATCTGCGACCTCGCGGTGGAGAAAATCAGCCGCCATGTGGGGTATGAGGCCATCCAGGCCGTGGCCGGCGGCGAGACGGCGGGTATCCCCTTCGCCGCCTGGATCGCCGAGCGCATGAACGCGCCGATGGCCTATGTCCGCAAGAAGCCAAAGGGTTTTGGCAAGAACGCGCTCATCGAGGGCGAGGTGCCGGAAGGGCTTAACACCCTGCTGGTGGAAGACCTCACCACCGATGGCGGCTCCAAAATCCAGTTCTGCAATGCGTTGCGGGAAGCAGGCGCCATCTGCAACCACACTTTCGTGGTGTTCTTCTACGGTGTGTTTCCTGGCTCCTTCGAAACGCTGACGAGCATGAACATCTCGCTGCATCACCTCTGCACTTGGTGGGATGTCCTGGAGGCCGCCAGAAGCCAGCCGTACTTCTCTGACGCCGCACTCTCAGGCGTGCGCAAATTCCTGGAAAACCCCATGGCCTGGTCTGGTGCTCATGGCGGCGTCGCCTCCGCCGAGGATGCTCTGGGATATAAGCTCGGCAAGAAGGGCTGAGCCGTGACGGATGAGCGGGTAAATCATCTGCTCATCTTCGGGCTGGGCTATGCCGGCCGCGCCATCGCCAAGGCGGCGGTGGAAGCAGGCTGGCATGTCAGCGCCACCACGCGCGGTGAAACCAGGGCCGAACCAGGGGTAACCCTGGTGCCGTTTGCCAAGGCCGGCCCGGTCATCGCCGCCGCCACCCACATCCTTTCCTCCGCCGCGCCTGATGAAACTGGCGACCCGGTGTTGGCCCGCTACCACGCCGCACTTAAATCCGCGCCCGCGCAATGGCTCGGCTATCTTTCCACCACCGGCGTTTACGGCGACGCGCAGGGAAACTGGGTGGATGAAGACAGCAAGCCAAACCCCGGCTCCGCCCGCACCAAACGCCGCGTCGCCGCCGAACATGGCTGGGCCGCCCTGGAAAAACCGCTCGCCATCTTCCGCCTTGCCGGCATCTACGGCCCTGGCCGCTCCATGCTCGATGATCTGCAGGCTGGGCAGGGACGGCATGTGCTCAAGCCCGGCCATCTCTTTGGCCGCATCCACCGCGAGGATATCGCCCAGGCCGTTCTCGCCGCGCTCGGCCAAAACGCCACTGGCATTTTCAATTTTTCGGATGACGAGCCCGCCACCCCGTCGGACGTGGTGTGCGAGGCCGCCCGGCTGCTCGGCATCGTCCCACCGCCACCCGTGCCGTATGAGCAGATTTCCAAAACCATGTCGCCCATGGCGCTCAGCTTCTGGTCGGAAAACCGCAAGGTCGCAGCAGAAAAAACCAAGTCCCACCTCGGCATCGCGTGGCGCTACCCCACCTACCGTGAGGGGCTAGCCGCCATACTAGCCGAGGAACGCGCGAGTGACATGACTTAACTCAGAGATGCCACCCCATGCTGGTGCGCATGGTATCACGCATGGAGTGGTCGCCAACAATAAAACAATATTTGCCCCTTGGGCCAAAGCCGAGCAGACGCTCCCGATCCAGCCCATTTTGCTCAATATCCCTCTGAGCTTCCGCCACAAACACAGGGGCCCAGGCTTTGATAAGCCCGATGTTCAGCTTCCCAAGCGAAAGAGACTGGTCAGAATCTCCCACCTTGGCCGCAATCATGCTGGCGATGGCTGCCTTTACCGCCGGAGACAGCGGAAGTCTTAGAAATTCAAAAATCGCCTCTGCGCGAACGGGAACTTCCTCCATATTCAGGGTAAAGGCAGATGCTCCGGCAATTTCGGCAGTTTTGCGCAAGCGATGATCCATGGCCGTCAAAGCGTAAGCGCAGTCGGAGATAACCGCCTTGGCGTCTTCCTCAGTCTCGAACTTGCCTGTTTGGCCCAGACGATCGAGCGACCACGCGGCCAGTATATTGGAGGCACAAAGATCCACGAGATTCCGTCGCAAAACAACAAATTGCCCAGCCGGAAACAGCTCCAGAAGGCTCCTCGTGATCAACGGCCCGCCATACCGGATTTCCTTTATCCCCCATCTCTGTTCAGGAGCCAGGCCGATGGTGAATGTGCGGAGCATCCATTCGCGGACCATCTGGCGCACCCCCTCAATGGAAACTGGCGTGCGCCAGGGGGCGAAATCTGGCATCGGCTTGTTGCGCAAAAAATGGCCAAGCCCTCTTTCCGGAAGCGGCCGGGACAATTCACCGTGCCTCGCCATCGTATCCAGCATCTCGACAAAATTATTGAGGATCCCCGCATGCTCTCCCCAAAGCACAAGGTTGGGGTGAGCATTGAGGATGCGCTCCAACAGCGTCGAACCTGAACGGTGTGAGGCAAAAACAAATACCGGCGGATTCATCGCGCTTTACCTCGCTCTTGTGGGTAGCCGTATGGGTGAACTGACCGAAGCTCTATAACAGCGCATTGATGGTATCTTGCAGCAGCGCCAGATCTCCCGGCTCGGAAAGCCGATGGTCGCCGTTTTTCACATAAACCAGCTGTACATTCTGGCTCGCCAGGCGCTCCACGATCTTCAGGCTCAATGCCCAGGGTACGGCATCGTCCTTCATGCCGTGCAAAATCCGAACCGGGCAGGTAATGCCAATCTCCCCACTCATCACCAGATGTGCCGCGCTGCGCTCTATCAAGGCCATGGAAAAGGGCAGGGGGGCGCCATATTCTGAAGGCTGGTAGACCAAGCCACTTTCCTTCATCGCCTTCTGTTGCGCGGGGCTCAATTCCTCGTCCCAGAGCCGCACGGTAAAATCCGGCGCCGGCGCCAGCAGCACCATCGCCTTCAGCCGCGCCCCCAGCTTTGGCCCCAGCAGCAAGGAAATCCACCCGCCCATGGAGGAGCCCACCAGTACCACATCGCGTTCCGGCGCCACTTGTTCCAGGACGAATTCCGCATCCGCCGCCCAGTCACCAATGCCGTTCTCGATGAACGCCCCGCCGGACTTCCCATGCCCGGCATAATCAAACCGCAGCATTGCCCGCTTGCGCGTCCGGCACCATGCCTCCAGCGCCAGCGCCTTGGTGCCTTCCATGTCCGATGCATAGCCCGGGCAGAACATCAGCACCGGGCCTTCGCCTTCCAGGAACTCATAGGCCAGATCGATTCCTGGCAAGCGTGTCACAAACGGCATAGTCATAAACTCCCAACCCTGGTAGCGCGCAGCACATGAATAGCCAGCCCAGAACGATTCTCCAGGTATTGCCCAGGCTCGATGCCGGAGGGGCCGAGCGGGTCGCCATCGAAATCGCCGAGGCCGTGCGCTTGGCCGGGCATCGTTCTATCATCGCCGCCGAGGATGGCCACCTCTCCCCGCTCGCGGCGCGCGCCGGGGTGGAGTTGATCCAACTCGATATGTCAACAAAAAATCCTTTAAAAATATGGCTTAATACAAAAAAACTAAATGCCGTTATAAGGGAAAACCACGTTGATATCGTGCATGCCCATTCCCGCGCCCCGGCCTGGTCCGCTTATCGCGCGGCCAAGCGCGCCGGCATTCCCTTCGTCACGACCTATCACGGCACCTATGGCGAGCGCACGCGTCTGAAGAAGCGCTACAATCAGGTGATGGCGGCGGGCGAGCGCGTGGTGGCGGTCAGCCATTTCATCGAAGATCTCATAAAATCCCGCTACACAATTGATCCAGAAAAAATCCGCGTCATCCATAATGGCGTGGACGTGCGGAAATTCAACCCCGCCTCCGTGCGTGGAGACCGCGCCGTGCGCCTCGCCAAAGAGTGGAGGATCGAAAACGGTCAACCCGCCATCCTGCTCCCCGCCCGCCTTACCGGCTGGAAGGGCCAACGTCTGTTCATTGAGGCCCTGGCGAAGATGCGACATCAGGAGGCCGTGGGCATCCTCATCGGCTCGGACCAAGGGCGGCATAAATACACGCAGGAGCTTATGGAACTGGCCGAGAGCCTCTGGGTGGGTGGCCGTCTGCGTCTTGCTGGCCATGTGGACGATATGCCC
>JAGXAE010000163.1 GCA_018971725.1 Pseudomonadota bacterium
GCCCGCGAACTTGGTTTTAACCTCGACGAGGTCCGCGCCCTGCTGGGGCTCGCTGATGCACGCGACGTACCATGTTCCGAGGTCAAAGATATGGCGATCGAGCACCGTGAGGATATTAAGACAAAAATCGCCGATCTGCGGAGGATGCAAAAGGTTCTCGATACTTTGATCACCCAGTGTCAGGCTGGCGATCAGCCCGGTTGCCCACTCATCGAAACACTGTTCAGGCACACCAATCCAAGCGGCGGCAATCCCCGTCTTTCTCCGCGCAACGCCGCGCGCGCAGACGTGAAATCTACAGAATAAGTTGATCCGAGGGGAAAATCAGCATGAGTGCCACGACGGCAGCCGAAACCACGCCCCAAGCGATGCCAGGCGGGTCACCATTTGAAGTCCTGCGAATATTCCTCAAGCTCGGCCTGACATGCTTTGGCGGCCCGATCGCCCATCTTGGTTACTTCCGGGACGAGTTCGTCATCCGCCGCAAATGGCTGGATGAGCACGCTTACACTGACCTCGTTGGCTTGTGCCAATTCCTTCCCGGCCCGGCCAGCAGCCAGGTCGGGTTTTCCATTGGTCTGATGCGCGCGGGCTTTCTCGGCGGGCTGGCGGCGTGGACGGGATTCACGCTTCCATCGGCAATCCTGCTGGTGCTGTTTGACTGGTCCCGCCGGCACTGGCCTGTTGCACGGGTTGAAACTTGTCGCTGTCGCCATTGTGGCCCAGGCGGTCTGGGGCATGGCCCGGTCGCTTTGCCCGGACCGGGAGCGCGCAAGTATCGCTGTCGTCGCCACATTGGTCATCCTATTCAGCAGCAGCTCACTGGCGCAGATAGGTGTGATCATATTTGGCGGCGTGGCCGGTTTGTGGCTTTGCCGCAATATTCCAGCCAGCCCATCGGGCCATATCTCTATCCCTGTCGCCCGCAGTGTTGGCATTGTGGCGATCGCCGGGTTTTTCCTCCTGCTTCTCGGCCTGCCGGTATTGCGTGACGTCACCGGTTCATCGACTGTGGCGCTGTTTGACGCTTTCTACCGCTCAGGCGCCCTCGTGTTTGGCGGCGGCCGTGTGGTTCTGCCTCTGCTTCGCAATGGCTTTGTCACGCCGGGTTGGGTCCATGACAGCACCTTCCTCGCCGGTTACGGCGCCGCGCAAGCCGTGCCAGGGCCTCTCTTCACCTTTGCAGCCTATCTCGGGACCGTGGCCAGTCCATCACCGCATGGCGTTGCCGGGGCCGCGCTCGGGCTGATCTGCATTTTTCTGCCGGGTATATTGATCCTGCTCGGTGCCTTTGCCCTTCTGGAACGGATTCCGCAAGCGCACCAGTGCCCAGGCCGTGATGCGCGGCGTCAACGCCGCGGTTGTCGGGCTCTTGGGTGCTGCGCTCTACAATCCGGTATGGACGAGTTCGGTGCAGACGCCGGGCGATTTCGGAATCGCTGTGCTCGGCTTTGTGTTGCTGACGGCGTGGAAGGCGCCACCGTTATTGGTCGTTGCGGTCAGCGCTGCGGGAGGCGTGCTGCTCGCGTTGCTTTAGGGAATGATTCCGAGAGCGATCGAGTTGGCTGATGGCGATCGGTGATGAGGGGACCACTCGCTCGGCGCGGGGTGAACTCTCCCGTATCTGAACAAAACCTGCCAGGGAGGCACCATAGCGCAGAACCAAGACATCAATACAACTGCGACATTTGCCTCCCCACCGCTTGGAGGTAGAATTAACGAAATTTTCATGAAGATCTGATCATGCAGCTTCTCCTGGCCGAAGACGAACAGAAGACGATCGACTACCTTACCAAAGGGTTGCGTGAGGATGGCCATGCCGTGGACGCGGTGGGTAATGGCGCGGATGCGTTGACCTTGGCGTTGGCCGGTGAGTTCGATGCGATCATTCTGGACGTGATGTTGCCCGTACTGGATGGCTGGGAGGTGCTCAAACGCCTGCGCGCCGCCGGGCGGGCCACGCCGGTTTTGTTCCTTACTGCACGGGACCATGTCGAAGAACGTGTGCGCGGCCTCGACCTTGGCGCCAACGACTATCTCATCAAGCCCTTTGCCTTTGCGGAGCTTTTGGCTCGGCTGCGCAACCTGGCCCGGCTGCCCAAGGCAGCACCCGGCGCCAGCCTGGTGACCGTGGGGGATCTGGAGATCGACACGCTGCGCCACCGCGTGACCCGTGCCGGAATGGGCTTGCAGCTTACGTCCAAGGAATACGCGCTACTGCTGTTGCTGGCGCGTAACCAGGGGCGGGTGCTCTCCCGCACCCTCATCGCCGAGGCGATCTGGGGTCTGTTCCACGACCAGCAAGCCAACGCGGTGGACGCGCTGGTGCGCCGGCTGCGCGCCAAGCTGGATACACCTTTTGACACGGCCTTGCTGCACACCATCCGCGGCACCGGCTATGTGCTGGATAAATGAAATTCCCGTCCCTCCGCCCGGCCTCTATCAGCGGGCGTCTCGCCTTGCTTTATACGCTGGGCGCACTGCTCGCAGTCGGGTTGTTCGCGCTACTGGCCAACTGGAAGCTTGAGTCGAACTTCACTGCCGCGCACCAGGATTTTCTCCAGGCCAAGGCGGCGGAATTTCAGGATGATCTCAACGAAGGCGGTGGCGCGCCGAGCATGCTCATAAATGAGATTTTGAAAGAAACCGATGGCGTCCGGCTGCGCGCCTATGAGGCCAGAGTGCTGGTGGCGGGAAAGCGGGCTGGCGAAACGCTTGGCATGGCAGCGACCCTTCCCGCGCGCTTGTTTCCCGCGCCGCACGGCGTGCAGAGTCTGCCCCTCGTTCCCTACCAAACCGGCGATACGTCTTGGCTGCTCACCAGCTTGCCTCTGCAAGGCGCCCAGGGACAGGGCGGCGTGGTTCTGCAAATCGGGCTGGACATCACCCGTGACGAAGCGCTGCTGACGGATTTCCATCGTGCCTTGGCGGTGTTTTTTCTGCTGATGGTGCCGCTTTTGCTGGGGGCTGGGCGGCTGGCAGCGGCGCACGCCCTGGCGCCGCTGGCGCGCATCGCCAGGGTGGCGCAGAGCATCACCCCCACCCAGCTCTCCCGCCGCATCCCGCTGGACCCGCCTTGGCCGACCGAACTGGCTGGGCTGGTGCAGGTGTTCAACCAGATGCTGGATAATCTTGAGTCCAGTTTCCAACGCCTTTCCCGCTTCTCTGCGGATATCGCGCACGAGCTGCGCACCCCGCTCTCCAACCTCAATGGCAGCCTGGAAGTTTGCCTCACCCGCCCGCGCGATGAGACGGAATACCGCGCCGCCATCGCCTCCGCGCTGGAGGATGGCCAGCGCCTCACCGGGCTGATCGAGAATCTGCTGTTTCTGGCACGGGTGGAGAATCCTAGTCACGCGCTGCGCCACGAACGCTGCGAGGCCGGCGAGATCTGCGCATGGGTGGCCACGCAATATGAGGCGCAATCCCGGCCCAAGGGCTTACGCATCCGTATTGACGGCACGGCCACGCTCTATGCGGATACGCTGCTTTTTCGGCAGGCGGTGGGCAATGTGCTGGCCAATGCGGTGCGCCATGCGCCGGCGGGTTCAGAGATTCTGCTGACCATCTCCGGCGGCCCGGCCAGCGGCGTGGAGATTGCCATTTCCGACCAGGGGCCGGGCATCGCGCCCGAGCATCTGCCCCGGCTGTTCGACCGCTTCTACCAGACCGACCCGGCGCGGGGCCACAAGGCGGCGCAGGGCTCGGGGCTGGGGCTGTCCATTGTGCGCTCAATCATGGAGCTGCATGGCGGGCAGGTGGCAATCGAAAGCGTGCCGGGGCACGGAACGCGGGTGACGATGCATTTTCCACCCATGGAGGCCTGAAAATGATAAAATTATCATTAAAATAGCGCCGTTCTGCCCGGCGGGCGCGCGTATCAAGGCTGGATGATTCAACACTCAAGATACGTGCGGCCGCTTTGGCTCATGCTCGCCGCTTTGGCCCTCACCGCACAGGCTCCTGCCGGCTGGGTGACGGTGCGGGTTACCCAGCAGGCACCTATCCTCTCCGGTTTTGCTTCCGTGCAACCGGGCACGCCCGTCACCATCGCCGCCCTGCAAGCGGGCGTGCTTACCGGCCTCTCTGTCGTGCCGGGCGAGACCGTGCAGCCGGGCCAGATCATAGGGCAACTCGGCGGGCCACAGATCGCGGCGGCGCTGGCCACGGCGCAA
>JAGXAE010000164.1 GCA_018971725.1 Pseudomonadota bacterium
CCATAACGCTTGGCGAGCTTTACCGTCCGCTCATGGCGCAAATCCTCGGAAACTTCGTCAAAAATATCGACCACGCGGCTCTTTCCTCCATGCCGGGTTTGTCTTAGCCGGGGCTGGCCTTCGCGGCAACGCAGGCGCTCAGGCGCTTGGTGGCACGCTCCCGCCCCATCAGCCTCAGCAGCGGCGCCATCTCCGGCCCGTGCTCCTCGCCGGTCAGTGCCAGGCGCAGCGGCTGGTACAGCGCCTTGCCCTTGGCCCCGGTGGCGGCGGAAATAGCCGCGGCCCAGGCTTTCCAGCTCTCCGGTGTCATCTCCGCCGGGATGGTTTCCCGCGCGGCCTCGACCACCGTCAGAGCCTCGTCCGAAAGTGTCGGCGTCACGATCTCGCCCGCCGCCACCGCCCACCAGGCGCGGGATTCGGAGAGCAAGTCTAGATTACCGCGCACGGCCTCCCAAAATTCCGGGGTGGCACCTTCGGGCAAGCGGTCCTGCACGCATTCAAACGGCATGTGGTGCAGCAGCTTGCGGTTCAGCCCCAGCAGCTGCGCGGCATCGAAACGCGGTGGGGAGCGTGAAAAATCATTTAGCGAGAACTGTGCGATCAGCTCCGCCATCGGCAGCGGGGCGGCATCCTTGCTGGTGCCCAGCCGCGCCAGATAGGCAGTGAGCGCGGCGGGCTCGATGCCATCTTTGCGTAGGGATTTCAGCGAGATGGAGCCGATACGCTTGGAGAGTTTTTCCCCATCCCCGCCGGAAATCAGCGGCAGATGCGCGAAGCGCGGCACAGGGTTGCGGGAAATGGCCCGGAACAGGTCGATCTGCACCGCCGTGTTGGAAACATGATCCTCGCCGCGCACGATATGGGTGATGTCCATATCCGCGTCGTCCACCACCGAGGTGAAAGTATAAAGCGGCGTGCCGTCGGCGCGGATCAACACCGGGTCGGAAACCGTGGTGAGCTTGATATTGCGCGCGCCGAGCACGAGGTCGTTCCAGTTCACCGCCTCGTCCGAGAGCTTGAAGCGCCAATAGGGTCTCTTGCCATTAGCCTCGGCGGTGGCCCGCTGCTCCGGCGTCATGTTCAGCGCGGCGCGGTCGTAAACCGGGGGTAGCTTGCGCTTGATGAGCGCGGCGCGCTTGGCGGCCAGTTCTTCCTCGTTCTCGAAACAGGGGTAGAGCCGGCCGGAGGCTTTCAACGCCTCGGCAACTTCCTCATAGCGGGCGAAGCGGTCAGATTGCCGGGCCTGCTCGTCCCACTCAATGCCCAGCCAGCGCAGATCATCGTAAATGCCCTGCTCATATTCCGGGCGGCCGCGCTCGGTATCGGTATCGTCCAGCCGCAGCAGCAATTTCCCGCCCTCATGCCGGGCAAACAGGAAATTCACCAAGGCGGCGCGGGCATTGCCAACATGCAGATAGCCGGTGGGGCTGGGGGCGAAGCGGAGTTTGACCATTTCACGCGGGTTACCCCGTTTTACCGGCGGGGGGAAGGTGAAGCCGCCTTTGGCGATGGAAAACGGCATTGTGGAGACAGATTTTATTTCCTTCCTCTTGCTTTTCTCGGCGAGCCCGGTCTATACGCCCCTCCACCGAAAAGGCACGGGGCTATAGCTCAATTGGTAGAGCGTCTGCATGGCATGCAGAAGGTCAGCGGTTCGATTCCGCTTAGCTCCACCAACGTCTCATGTTGTTTAAGGCCAGGCTTCACAGCGCTTGGATGCGGTTATGCATGACTGTGGATACAGCACCGCAAAAGCGAGCCCCTTCCGCACCTTGGAATAAAATTTTTTCTTCGGGCCAAGTCGGATGAAAACTACGCGAAGAATTTGAAAACCCGGTTGTTTTGGCGGCTGATCCATAAGCGAATAGAAATAATTCAGAAATTCAGCGAGAATTTCAAACATTAAAAGATGATATATAATGATTGATTTATATCATCCAGCCGGAAGGTGTAACGTGACAATGGAGGGCGGTAGGTCGTAGAACAAGGCTCTTCCCTCGTAACGGGAGGTTGAGGTGGCGATTCATTCACCCAAGAATTTTTCTCCTAAAGCGGAAAATTCTCAAATCCAAAAGCAGTTTTCAAGCTGTATGGAATTGAAGGCTGAGAAAGTTCGTCAGGAAAATGCTCCGGCTCACGAGTTTTTTGTGGGCGAATGTCGGGCCATGCAGGATGTGTTTGTACGTATTCGGCGCTTCGCGCAGGTTGATGCTCCGGTATTGATCTCCGGTGAAACAGGCACGGGCAAGGAACTGGCCGCCATGGCCATCCACGAACGTTCTGTCCGGGCGCACGGGCCATTCGTTGCAATCAATTGCGCGGCCCTGCCGCCGACGCTCATTGAATCTGAATTGTTCGGCTACGAGAAGGGCGCCTTCACCGGAGCCGTGGGGCGCAAGCTGGGGTTGATTGAGCGCGCCGATGGCGGCACGTTGTTTTTGGACGAAATCGGTGACTTGCCGCACGAGTTACAGGCACATATGCTGCGCTTTCTGCATGAAAGCGTAATAACAAGGCTGGGCGGGCACAGCGCGACTTATGTGAATACGCGCATCATTTCGGCCACGCATGTGGATTTGGAAGCGGGTATAGCGTCCGGCACATTTCGGGACGATCTCTATTACCGGTTGAATGTTCTGCAACTGCGGATGCCCGCGCTGCGCGAGCGCGAGGATGATGTGTTGTTGTTGGCGGCCTACTTCCTGCGCCGCATCGCCAACGAGCTAGGGCTGCAGGGTGCTGAATTCACGCAGGCGGCACGGCAGGCCATTCAGGCCCATGGCTGGCCCGGCAATGTGCGTGAACTTATCGCTGCCATACGCCGTGCGGTGGTGATGAATACCGGCAACGCCATTAACCCCGAAGATTTGGCCATTCAGCCCCGCGCCGCGCCGCCCCGCCCCGCGCCGTCCAGAATGCTGCGCGGCTACCAGACGGGATCAGAGGAGGAATATAGTGCCTTCATGCAGGCCTTGGCCCGGAACCGCAATAACATAACCAAGGCGGCGGCGGAAATAGGCGTGTCGCGGGTCACATTCTACCGCAAGATAAAGCGGCCGGAAGGAACGCGTTTAAGGAACCGATAACGCAGCCATGAAGCCAAGAAAAACCCGCCCTCATAAAAGGCGGGTTTGGTTTCTGAAGTCCTGTCCGGGAAGTCGTCTATTATTTCGCCGTGCCGTTGATGGTAACCACCGAAACGCCATCCAGCTCGTTTTGAGTTTTCACCAGCGGCTTCAGCTCATCCCATAGCGTGATGCCGCCAGCGGGGGAGGCCGCGCCGTTAAAACTTGGAACTTGAAGGCTGCCGCCCTTGATGGTGGCAATCGCCTCGGCAGGCAGGGGCACCAAGTTCAGGCTGGCGGTATTGATAATATCTTTCTGCGTGTCTTGCGCAAAGGCTGGCACGGGTGAGATAGACAGCAGCAAGGCGGCAATGGCCAAGAGCCGCAACCCTGGCCCGCCATGGATCGGATACCGCCAGAATGCTTTCAAATTAGCCATTACATCCCTTCCAGGCGACCGGCCAACCCTGGGGTAGCCAGTCCGCGTTGCTACCTGAATGCGCTGCCCGCATAATAGAGCTCTGATCGCGCATTTGCAAAAGATTGTTGCTGGGTCAGGAACTCACTCATTCCGGAAATCGCGATATTCATCGTTGCAGCCACGCTTACGACCGTATTGTTAGCCTGATTCGCCGTGACGTTCGACAGCCCGTTGGCGCCGAACTGAGTGTTGATCGTGGTCAAGCCGTTATTGGCCTTGGTGGTTAGATTTATATTGCCATTGAAAGATGGCGTAACGGTTCGGGTATTTCCGCGGGCATCCGTAACCACCACGGCAGGCGTGTTAATCGTTGTGATGGTGGGCGTGTTGTTTGCGAGCGAACCAGTGGCGTCGCCAGCCGCCTGCGTCACATTTATTTCTGGCACCATGATGCTTTTCACCACGATGCCGTTCACGGCCTCGATCTGCTTGAAGGCGAAGTCAATTGAAAGCCCGGCCCCTAGCAGGCCGCTGCAAAACTCATCTATGTAGGTGAGTTTTTCTTTTTTGCGTCGTTTGGGCGGGTGCGGGATTTGTTGCTTCTTTGGCCTGTTCCGGGCCTGCCTTGTGTATCACGCGGGCTGTTGGTTGAGTAGTTTTGGCA
>JAGXAE010000165.1 GCA_018971725.1 Pseudomonadota bacterium
AGTAAGGGCGTATGAGCCCGCTGGGGCTGTTGCCCATGCCAGCCGATGCCGCTAGAAGGGCTGCCAAGGACCCGTAGCTCAGCTGGATAGAGTGTTGCCCTCCGAAGGCAAAGGTCGCGCGTTCGAATCGCGCCGGGTCCGCCAACTAACCTTATCAATCAACGACTTAGAGTCCCCTTTCCAAGGGGCTCATAGCGTTGATTTTGTCACGTAAGCACCACGTAAGCAACGGGAGGATTTGCCCTTCGCAGCTTCACCAAAGGTTGGGGATGAGGCTTCGAATCCCCTCGGTACTCCATTTCATGGTGATCAGAGCGACGGAGACGGTCCTTCAGGGTCACTCTATGCTAGAGGGCTAGGTTTTCGTGGCGCTCGAAGCTCGCCGAGCAAGTCCAAATCCTGTCCCCGCAACAGATCGATAACCTGGGCATAGGTAGTCGCCCACAGGAGGGCAGTTTCTGTTGCGGGGGCTCACAACACCGGATTCTTGCGATTGGTTGAGAGAACTATACCAAAGCTGGCCGCATGACTGCGCCGGGCCGAGAGCTGCCTGGCCGGTCTGGAGCAAAAAATATAGCAAGTTGCCATTCGCGGCACTCGGAGCCGATGCGGTCACGGTCACAGGCTCCAGAATATTCGTGCGGGACCGCAGGAAACTTATCCGGCATTGCCCGGTCGATCCGTTGACCGATGAGGTTTCTTAGCCGCGTTGTCGTAACGTCTCGCCTAGATAGTCAGCCAGAACGTGCGCGTGATTGTGTTCAATATCATGCGCGGCATAGGTCAGCGTGACCGGTCCTTGCTGCAACTGTTCCGCCAGAAGAGCGAGCGCCTTGCCGTTTTGCGCGAGCTCGGCGCGGTAGCGCTGCTGGAAATCCTGCCAGCGGCTGGGGTCGTGACCGAACCATTGCCGTAAACCAGGGCTCGGCGCGATGTCTTTCAGCCACAAGGTCAAGGCGGCTTTTTCCTTGCTCAGGCCGCGCGGCCACAAGCGGTCGACGAGTATGCGGGCACCGTCATCTTGGCATGGCACTTCATAAACGCGCTTGATACGCACGGGCTTCATGTGCGGCATGGCCGTCATGGCTCGGGGCCGGATGTCAGTATCTGGCGCAGCCGGCCGGGCTTACCTTTGGCTATCACATCGGCGAGGCTGTACTGGTCCAGGCTTGTAAAAAACCGTTCCACCGCTTCCTGGAAGATGCAGGTCATCCCGCAAGCCGGGGCCAGAACGCACTCGCCGCATCCGACAAGGTCGACCCTGCCTTCGGTATGGCGGATCAGTGCGCCGGCATTGATTTGCGCCGCCGGCCGGGCAAGTCGGATGCCCCCGCCGCGGCCACGCAGGCTCTGCACGAAACCTGCCCCGGCGAGATCGCTCACCACCTTCATCAGGTGATTTTGCGAGATGCCGTGCGCCTGCGCGATCTCGGCGATGGAGCATAGCCGCTCCTCATGGGTGGCCAGATAGAGCATCACCCTGACCGCGAAATCGGTGAAACGTGTCAGCCGCATGGCGACTGCAAATAGATGCATATGACTTGCATGTTTTTCTGGCTTGGTGTAAACATGCTTTTAGGATACATGTTTTAGAGCCGGTTGTCATGCAGAATGATCAAGACATTGATGAAGCCAGCCTGGTGACCCTGGTCGAGCATTTTTATGCGCACGTCCGGCAGGATGCGCAGCTTGGCCCGCTATTCAACGCGGCCATTGCCGACTGGCGGGAACATTTGCAAAAGCTGGCGGCTTTCTGGTCCTCGGTGATGCTCACAACCGGCCGCTATAAAGGCCAGCCCTTACCCGCGCATTTGCGCCATCAGGCGAAGATCACACCAGAGATGTTCACGCGCTGGCTGGCCCTTTGGGAGGATAGCGCCGCGGCATGCCTGCCCCCACCGCACGCCGCTGCGGTTATCGCAAAGGCGCATCGCATCGCTTCCAGCCTGCGCATGGCGCTGTTCCCCAGCCTGCCACCGCGGTTCGGCGGCCCAGTCCAGGCCGCCGAAAGCCCCCGGCTTTAACCCCAAATCCGCTTTTATTGTTTTCGCTAACCTGCAGGAGCCTGCGCATGCTCACAGCCGAGCAGACCGCTATTATCAAAGCCACCGTTCCCATTCTGGAATCCGGCGGCGAGACCCTGACCACGCATTTCTACAAGATCATGCTGGGCGAGTATCCGCAGGTCCGTCCGCTCTTCAACCAGGCGCACCAGGCCAGCGGCACCCAGCCTCGCGCTTTGGCCAATAGCGTGCTGGCCTATGCCCGCAATATCGACAAGCTCCAGGAGCTTGGCCCGCTTGCTGCGCAGATTGTCAATAAGCATGTGGCACTGCAGGTTCTGCCCGAACATTACCCGATCGTCGGCACCTGCCTGCTGCGTGCGATCCGGGAAGTGCTGGGGCCGGACATCGCCACGAATGCGGTGATCGACGCCTGGGGGGCGGCGTACCAGCAGCTTGCGGATATACTGATCGGCGCTGAGGCGGCGCAGTACGACAAGCTTGCCGCAGCACCCGGCGGCTGGCGCGGTGCGCGTTCCTTCCGTGTTGCGCGTAAGGAAGCCGAGAGTGCGGAGATTACCTCATTCTATCTGGAGCCGGCCGATGGCCAGCCCATTATTGACTTCACACCCGGCCAGTATCTCGGCTTGCGCCTGGTCATTGAGGGGCAGGAGGTGCGCCGCAACTATTCTCTCTCCGCCGCGCCGAATGGCCAGAGCTACCGGATCAGCGTGAAACGCGAGCAGGGCGGGCTGGTCTCGACCTTCCTGCATGACAGGATCAGGGAAGGCAGCCTGCTGGATGTCTTTCCGCCCGCCGGTGAGTTCGTGCTGCAGGACGGCACAAGCCCGCTCGTGCTGATCAGCGGCGGCATCGGCGTCACGCCGACGCTGGCCATGGCGGAGGCCGCCTTGGCCAAGGGCGAACGGGATGTCGTGTTCCTGCATTATGCGCGGGACAGACGCGTCCATGCTTTCGGGAAAACCCTGACAGGCTGGGCCGCGCGTTATCCACAATTCCGCCATTTCACGATCCTGGAGCATGGCGGCGAGGGCGAAGCCCCTATGTCGGGCCGCCCGGCGATCGAGCATCTGCAAAACTGGCTGCCGGCCGGGCTCGATTGCGACGTCTATTTCCTCGGCCCCAAGCCATTCATGGCTGCCATCAAGCGGTTCCTCTCAGCCCTCGGCCTGCCCGATGAGCGCCGCCGTTACGAATTCTTCGGCCCGGCCGAAGCGCTGGACTAAAAGCAGAGGCCAGTGTGGGGCACGAGCCATGCCGGGCTTGCCACGGGTCGTAACAACCCGGCTGCCACCTTTCTGGAAAAAGGGCGCATTGGTGCGGTAGCGTGAGCGTTCCGCACCATGGCTGGTCATCCCCCCGTGCCGCACAAATTATCCTTCCATCGCCGCGGATCGAACAATGAACTGGTTACGACGTTTCCTGCCGCAGCAATTGCCGGCTGGCCATGGTGATCGCCTGCGCGCCGCTTTTGGCGCTTTCCTGGGCATCGCCATTACTGGCCTGGTCAGCACGGCATGGCTCGGCCCCGTGGCCGGCCTGCCCTTGCTGATCGCGCCGATGGGCGCATCCGCAGTGTTGCTGTTTGGTGTCCCGGCCAGCACGCTGGCGCAGCCTTGGTCCATCATGGGCGGCAATCTCGTCGCGGCGCTGATTGGTGTGGCCTGCGCGCATCTGGTCACGTCACCCCTGATTGCTGCCGCGGCGGCGCTCGGCCTGGCGCTTGCCGCCATGTCGCTGCTGCGCTGCGTGCATCCGCCGGGCGGCGCCGTGGCCCTTACCGCCGTGCTCGGCGGGCCTCATGTCACGGCGTTTGGCTATGAGTTTGTGCTGGTGCCGGTGGCCCTGAACTCACTGCTGCTGACCCTGGTGGCGATTGCCTATAATAACGCAACCGGCCATTCCTACCCGCACCGTGCCCATGGGCCAGCTCATCCGCATCCGCCTATCACGCGCCTGTCCGTTTCCCAGGCCGAGATCGATGAAGTGCTGGCCGATTATGGCGACACAATCGACATCAGCCGGGACGATCTCGAAGCCCTGTTTCAAGAGCTTCTCGGCCGCGCGCAAAGCTGGCAATTCAAGGCGCATACTGAATGATATGGTCTCGCCGCAATTGCCT
>JAGXAE010000166.1 GCA_018971725.1 Pseudomonadota bacterium
GAAGCTGAAGGCGATGCCCGGGTGCTGCTGCGCCCAGGGGATGAAACAATCCTCAAAGCCTGGCCAGTGAGCCGGAGGGTGAACAGCCCCAGAAATAATGACGCGCAGTTGTTAGATGTGCTGCAGTAGATTCAAAATTTGGCAGGGACGGGCCGATGGCTGCCAGACCGTTTTGGAGTGGAAAATGAGAATAGCGGCAATTACCTAGCGCCCGTCGTTACGGAAGCTTTCGACCCAAGAGGGTCACTCAGCAGCTATATTCACCTCGACGGAAAGCGGACATCTCAGCCTCATCAGTACTGTTTGATATCCAGGCCAAACTGCTTCATTCGTGTCTCCGATTGATGCCATGTAACGCCAGAAAGCTTCTTACACATTTTTCGCAGCTTCATTTTTTTTCTCTCGGGAGTGCGGCAACCAAAGATAATTCCAGTTAGTGCAGAGGGGGGAAATTTAAGAGGCGATGGTTTACTTTGGATGATTCTCCACTCTTGTTCGCTCTCCCAGCAATGATCTTTTGTTAAAATCGTAGATTTGAAAAATTGCGCATTATCATATTCACGCCTAGTTAAATTCAAATTGATCCGTTGTTCTGAGTAAAGAACAGGAAAGAAATGTTGTGCCATGTAGGGCATATGACTGCACCATTCTGTCGTATCGAATTCCAAGGCTATTCCGCGATGGTCACGAGCATAATGTGACCACATCAAAGTAGAATCTCTTGATGCGGCCAGCGACAGAACGCCGCTTGAATTGATACGTTCCTGCGCTTTCGCAAGCGTTTGACGTAATTCACAATTTTCAGAAGGAGTTAAAGGCTCGGTCGACTGACTTTGATTGCTTGGGCAAATTAAATATCTAGCAAATACTGGCTCAATATCGCCCAGCGGAGGAGTTCGGCAGTCAAATGGGTCGTTAAAACTAATGGGCGATGGACAATAAAGTTCATATTTCAGTAGGATGGATCGAAGTCGGCGCCAATCCTCTTTTGTTTCGATCGCCCGAAACTTATAGAGTTTTTGCGGAGGCGTCGGTGACGATGTGGGTGCCGTTTGGTCCATATATTTATTATGGACCAAAAAACTTCGCGAAAAAATAGGCGACTATCGCAGAATTGGCTCCAAACCAGACCGGTAGCTTCCCCCAGCCCGGCCGATAAGGGCAGCGACAACGAGTGTCGGATTTGGAGCACGCCCTCATGCGGGCTGGACGACCGCCATGGGCGCAGAGCCGTTACAGGCCGACGCCGATGAGTGACTGGCCTTGGGATTCCCGTGCCACCGCTTTAAGTCTGTAACGGGTCGGCAACAGCGTTACGCCTAATCCGGCGGCGATTGGTTCTCGGATCAGAAGGTAATCAGCCCTCCAATGCCAATGCCGAAATTAGGGCTGCCGTTGCTGAGACCCTTGTCGAAAAAGACCTGAAGACCCGTTCCGTTGGCGGACAAATTGTAGTTATAGGCAAAGATTAAATCTGCCGGTCCTGCAAATCCAGGTTGTTCGGACTGCGAGCCTGAGAAAATTGTCGTAACGATGTTTCGCGGAGTGAAGGCATAGCTTGCGCCGATGTCATAGGTTAGCACATTTTGCAGATTGTCACCTGTCGGATTTCCGACAATGCGATAGCCGATATGGGCAAATGGAAAAATGTCAGTATCAATTATATCGTTTAAGCCGACCCCGAACTCATAGTTGTTTTTTCCAGTACCAAGCCCTTTGCTGGATGATGCGGTTCCGAAGGTAATCTTCGTATATGGCACAATCGAAGGCGTAAGCCCGGCACCATGATAGACGGTATAGTGGGCGGCCAATTCAATATCGCCAATTCCACTTGCGCTGTGAACGCCAGTCGGTGTTGTTCCTGTTGAACCGGTGCCGCCACTACCATGGCCAGAACTACCGGTACCATTCCCACGACCCACCACAGTTCCACCTGAAAGTTGAGCGCCGACTGGAAGTCCAGATACTGCAAGATAGGGAATCGTCAGTTTGATCCGTAGATTCTGATTTTTGAACTGCGCAAAAGTCGATTCATCAAAGATATGAATCGTGCTGGGAGTACCGAAGTCACCCTGGAAGTATGAAGCCGTCGTTCCGAGTGTAATCTGGCCATCTTTGATTATAGACGTTTGCGCAAAAGCAGGTGCGGCTACAGAAAACAATCCAAGCGAGGCCAAAGTCTTGGTAATAATCCAGCGCATATGAGCTTCCCTTTAGTTGAGAAGAGCGAGAGGTCTATTCTCTCGCTCTCATTTTTTAGGTTTTTATTACGCTTAAGTTTGGCGGATTGCCCTAGTGTGGGATTTGTGGTCGCTCGATATCCGGACGCTCGATTTGAGGACGTTGAATCTCCGGTCGCTCGATCTGAGGACGTTGGATATTCGGGTGCTCGATGTGGGGGCGATCGATTGAGGGGTGGTCGACATTGGCATGGATTATGTTTTCGTTCTGCTTAAAGGATTGTCCAACTCCATGAAATGCATCAGCCGTGTCGGCCACGCCAAGAGTCGGGTCGGATGTTGGAAGCCCAAGCATGTTATCAACTTTTGCTACGACAGCAGGGCTTAAAGGTTTGTTGGCGGCGTCGACGAGATAAGTATCGCGGGCATAAGCTATTTGTTGATCACGGTAAGTAACTTGCGCAGGTGTTGCTGTTGGCAAACTAAGCGCCGCCAGCATGGCCTTATCGTATGTCGCTATCTTCCCGACTTCGGATTGCGGCGCAGCGTTAGCTAACGCTGCAGCATTTGCATGCCCCGCGTTGAGGGCACCGAGAGCGCTAGTTAATTGTCCTGAGCTGGCGGCTACAGGGGGCTGGGCGTGAGCTTGCTCCAAGCCAAGCCCGGGGATCGCCAGTGGCGTAGTTGCAATCGCAAGTGTAGACAGGATGCCAAAAGCACTGCTTTTAAACCCAGACATAACAAATTCTCCTGAATGTATGACGGCACGAAGCCGACAAACAGAAAGCTCTATGCTTCACCAACTCGGCACACTGCAGTTAATGGAGAGGCAAGCTGCGTTGCATAAAGATGCCCTCCACCCGAAGTAAGCGGGAGGTTGTGCATAGTAGATCGAAGGCGGTGAAACGACCATCGCATATTTAGTAGATAATAATCCAAGAACAGCCCTTACGTTTAGGATCAACTCAAACTTCATCCTCTACATACCCTGCGCCTTTTTCTAGGCTGAATTCATTAGCAGCGATGTGGCAAAATTATGGGAAAAAGAAATTTAATTTCTTGGCAACGTCTTGGTGAGGTCACCCTCTGTCGCTGACAGAATTTTGCTAACTTGCCGAAATAGTCTGAAGAACGGCATTGTAATCAAAGAAAAGTCCACTTTTAGTCTAAAATTGAAAAGCTGCCCTGAGCCTGTGAATGCCCAGATAGGTGGTTTGCCTTATGGGGTAATGGGCTGACCAATGTCTGCTAACTGGAAGATGGGCAGCGACTGAGAATAACCATAAAGGGCGCTTTACTGAAGTTTCGCCGCGACCATTTTCACTGTCCTTGCATTTTGACGACGATATCCGAGCGCATTTGCGTGAGGGCCTTGGTGTATTTTTGTCCGGCCTCCAGCATCTTGGCCTGGTTGTAGTGTTTTTGAATGGTTTGGAGCGAGGTGTGACCAAGCATGACCGAGGCGATGTGCATCAGCGCGGGTTGTTCGATGGCCACGCTGGTGGCCAGGCAGTCGCGGAATAGATGCGGCCAGACAGCCTTGCCAAAGGCGCGTCCCGTTACCGTCTTGATCGTTACGCGCATTGCGGGTTCCTGCATGGGTGCGCCATAGCGGTCGATCCACAGGTGGTTGGTGGCGGGACGTGCCTGCTTGGCATCGCCCTGGCGGAGCAGGGTCGGGCGGTAGACGGCTAGGAACAGTCCCAGATGCGGCAGCAATGCCTCCGGGAACGGCTCGTTGAGGGCGCCGTTCTGGGCCATCTTCAGTTCGTCGGCGCCGAAGACCATGCTGTAGCCGGTCCCGTCAGCAAGCAACGTGCGCCCCAATTCCAGCGCCAGGAAGTTGCGGATGCGCAGAGGACGAACTGCCAGCAGGGCAATCATCAGCCCCTGCTGATAAGCGCAGGCGGTGCGGATCGGCTGGCCGGTCCGCACTTTTGCTGCCTCCATCAGGTTGAG
>JAGXAE010000025.1 GCA_018971725.1 Pseudomonadota bacterium
TTGCCTTGGCCCGTCTGAACCTCAATCTGCCGTAACAGAACAACAATCTGCTCCGTGCTCATTCGCTTCGTTGGCATCCTAATGCTTCCTTTCCATACCAGTTTGTCTCAATTCAACCGGTACAAAAATCCCCAGGCAGGCCACATCTTCGATCCTGCATTTTCTGGCTCGGCTGGCGAGGCGGTTTGGATCGTCGATACGCCCGCCAACCGAAAGTGGTTCGAGCGACAGAGCGGCTTGGACGCCGGAAGCGCGATCTTCATGGTTGATCGCTACCCATCCCTTGAGGCGGCGGCGAGGGCGGCGCCCCATCCTCAGGCCCGGGGTCAGCGAACAACGCCGCGATCTTCTCCGTCACCGTCGGGTTCCGCCAGCAAGCGGAGGAGGTCAAGTTGTCCAAGCCTGGGCGCTCACCCCTTCCGACATGATCGCGCTATCTCAAACACGCTGGTCAAAAGATCCAGCAGGCCATCAACTATCCCGAACGACATGAACGTGCTGTAGATGCAATGAGGCGGAGCTGGTTAGGATCGCAACGAATCTCTGCCAGGGAAGGAGCAGGTCATGGTTTCATCTCCATGGTTTGGACTAGCGGCCTCTCTCGGTATTGGGCTTCTGATCGGCCTTGAACGCGAACGCTCCAAAGGCGTTGGGGCGGGTCGTCGGGCAGCGGGGATACGGACCTTCGCACTCGCATCATTGCTGGGTGCGGTCGCAATGCATCTCGGCGGAGAGCTATTTCTTGCGCTCGTGACGGCTGGCGTGGTCCTTCTCGCGACTCTGTCTTACGCGCGGGATCATGGCGACGACCCGGGGCTCACAACTGAAATCGGCCTGATCGTAACCCCCCTGCTCGGTGGACTAGCCATGCGGGATACAAGTCTCGCCGCCGCCCTCGGCACCGCGATTGCCGTGATTTTCGCCCTGAAGATTCCTCTGCACAGCTTCGTCACGCGCAGCCTGACAAGCACCGAGATGAGGGATGGCCTTGTCTTTGCCGTGGCAACGCTGATCATATGGCCGCAACTTCCCGACCACTACCTAGGCCCGTTTCAGGCTCTCAATCCGCACAGCATCTGGTTCCTGGTCATATTGATCATGGCGATCGGCGCATGCGGGCATATCGCGACACGGGCGCTGGGTGCGCGCTTCGGGCTGCCGATCGCGGGCCTCGCATCAGGGTTCGTTTCCAGCACAGCCACAATCGGTTCCATGGCGGGACAGGCGGCGAAAGCACCGGAAAGTATGCGGGCCGCCGTCGCCGGGGCAAGTTTCTCAACTCTGGCGACCTTCATTCAACTGGCCATTCTTCTCGCCGTCCTTTCCTATCCTACCCTTCTCTTATTGGCCCCTTCATTAACCGTGGGCGCCGCCGTGGCGGCACTCTACGGTCTTGGTTTCGTTCTGCACGCGACAACACCGGAGGGCACAACCACCCCTGAACCGGGCAGAGCCTTTAGCGCCGGCTCGACCTTGGGAGTTGCCTCGATGGTGGCCGTCATGCTCGTTGTCTCCGCGGCGCTGAGGCATTGGCTCGGAGAAGGCGGCGTTACGGCCGGATCGGTCGTGGCGGGCTTTGCAGATGCGCATGCGCCGACAATCTCGATCGCTGCCTTGGTCACTTCGGGAAAAATGCCCCCCCAAGACGCCGTTGTGCCGATCCTCGCCGCCATGACAAGCAACAGCATCGCGAAGATAGCCATGTCGGTGGGCGCAGGATCGCGCGCCTTCGTGCTCCGCATCACGCCAGGAATCGTGGGATCAATGGCCGCAGCATGGGCGATATTGATCCCGGCACTGCTAAAATGACTCAGCCGGCAGCGGCTTGCTCGTTCTGGTTCTTCGTTCCGGTCACGGTAGGGGTGGCAGGGCTCCGGCAGCCCCGCCGCCGGAAGCGTGACGATTTGACATATGTCTTGGCAGCGTTCCGCCGCCCGGGTTAGCTGCCTCGCATGAGTGAACGGATCGACCCGCGTTTGATGCGCGAAGGCAAGCGCGCCCGGGGGGCGCTTTATGGCAGCATCGCGCTGGGGCTGGTTTCGGCCTGGGTGATCATTGGCCAGTCCGTGCTGCTGGCGAAGCTGGTGAACGCCATCTCCTTCCGGCACATCAATCTGGGACCATTGCTGCCCTGGATCCTGGCTCTGGCCGGGCTGTTCCTGCTCCGCGCCGGGCTCACCTTTGGCGCGGAAGTGCTGGCCAGCCGGGCGTGCCTGGCAATTAAAACCGGCCTGCGCGCCGCCATACTGGAAAAACTCTTCGCCCACGGCCCTGCCAGGGAAACCGCCAGCGCCGAGGCCGCCGCTACCATGCTGGACGGGGTGGAAACGCTGGAGCCCTATTTCTCCCGCTATCTGCCGCAAATGTATCTCTGCGTGGCGGTGCCCCTGGCCATTCTGGCGCTGGTGTTCCCGCTGGACTGGATCAGCGGCGTGGTGCTGCTTGTCGCCGGGCCGTTGATTCCGCTGTTCATGGTGTTTGTCGGCTACCGGGCGGAGGCGATCAACCAGCACCAGTGGGAGAAGCTGCTGCAACTCGGCACGCATTTCCTGGATGTGCTGCAGGGGCTCACCACGCTGAAGCTGTTCGGCCGGGCGCGGGACGAGATCGGCATCATTGCCCGCATTTCGGATGACTACCGCCGCACCACCATGGAAGGGTTGCGCATCGCGTTTCTCACTAGTGCGGTGCTGGAGTTTTTCGCCTCGCTGGCTATCGCGCTGGTAGCGGTTTTGTTTGGCGCGCGGCTGATCCACGGGCATTTTGAATTCTACCCGGCCTTTCTGGTGCTGCTGCTGGCCCCGGAATTCTTCGTGCCGCTGCGTGGGCTTTCCGTGCATTACCACGCGCGGATGAGCGCCATTGCCAGCGCCAAGCAGATTTTCGAGATCCTGGACGCGCCGGCGCCGCCGCGCGGCACGGAAACGCTCGCGCCAGCGGAGACTTTCGAAATCGCCTGCGAAGATATCAGCTTTTCCTATGCCGGGCGGGCGGTGCTGAAGGATTTCACGGCCATTTTCCCGGCAGGCAAAATCACGGCCATCGTCGGCGCCTCGGGGGCTGGCAAAACCACGCTCGCGCGGCTGCTGCTGGGATTCTTGGCCCCCACCTCCGGGCAAGTTCTGGTGAATGGCCAAAACCTCGCGGACATCGCACCGGAAAGCTGGTGGGGGGCTTTGGCGTGGGTGCCACAGAACCCGCGCTTGTTTCATGGCAGCATCGAGGAGAATCTCGCCCTTGGCCTGGAAGCACCGGATTTCGCCGCCCTGCGCGGGGCCGCCGCGCGGGCGCACGCTTATAATTTCATTGAGGCGCTGCCTGGAAAATTCAGCGCCGAGGTGGGCGAAGGCGGCTCGAAACTCTCCGGCGGGGAGATTCAGCGCGTGGCGCTGGCCCGCGCCTATGCGCGCAACGCGAAACTGCTGATTCTGGACGAAGCCACCGCGCATCTGGATAGCGGCACCGCCTCCGGCATTCTGGATGCCATCGGCACACTGCCGGAAGGCAGCACCGCCATCATCATCGCGCACCGGCTGGCGGTGGCGGAACGGGCGGACCAAATTCTGGTGATAGAGGAGGGGCGGCTGGTGCAATCCGGCACGCATGAAAGCCTGATGGCCGTGCCCGGCACGTACCGGACCCTGGTGATGGCGCAGAAGGAACCGGCCCATGTCTGACATCTGGCGCCTCATCCGCCTGCTTTCTCCCCGGCGCGGCTGGATGTTGGCGGGGCTGGGGCTGGCAACCGTGACATTGCTGGCCAATTTCGGGCTGCTGGCGCTTTCCGGCTGGTTTCTGGCCGCCACGGCACTCACCGGCCTGGCGGGCATCGCGGCGCAGAACGCGTTCAATTTCTTCACGCCTTCCGCCATGGTGCGGTTTTTCGCCACTTTGCGCGTAGGCTCGCGCTATGCGGAGCGGCTGGTGACGCATGAGGCCACCTTACGGCTGCTGGCAGATATGCGAGTGTGGTTCTACACGCGGCTGGAGCCTTTAGCCCCGGCCGTGCTGCAAACCCAGCGCACAGCGGATTTGTTAAACCGCATCGTCACTGACATCGACACGCTGAACCTGTTTTATCTGCGGGTATTCGTGCCGGTGCTCACCGCCATCGCCGCCGGGCTGATCATGGCGGCGTTCTTCGCCTTTTTCTCCTGGCCTGCGGCTTCGGCACTGGGCGTGGGGCTGTGCCTGAACGGCCTGCTGGCCCCGGTGCTCACCAGCCGGCAAGGGGCAAAGCCGGGGGCGGAAATCACCCGGCTTACCGCGGCCTTGCGCACGGAATATGTCGAGGCGCTGCAAGGCATGGGCGAGCTGCTGGTGTTTGGCGCCGCGCCAGCCATGCAGGCCCGTGCAATGGCGCTGAATACGGAACTAGCCGCCGCCCAAGGTGCAATGGGCCAGGTGGCGGGGCTGGGCCTGGCCCTCTCGGGCCTGGCCGCCAATGCCACCCTGCTGGCGGTGCTGGTGTTCGGGGCACGGCGTTTCGAGGCGGGGGATATGTCTGCCGCCCAGGTGCCGATGCTGGTGCTGGGCGCCATGGCGGCGTTCGAGGCCACGGCCCCCTTGCCCGCCGCTCTGCAATTCCTGGGACAGATCAAGGCCGCCGCGCGGCGGATTTTCGCGCTCGCGGACCGGGCGCCGCCCGTGCCCGCCCCCACCTTGCCCGCGCCCATGCCGGAACGTTTTGGGCTGGAGCTGAACAACATCACGCTGCGCTACGCGCCGGATGCGCCCTTGGTGCTGGACGGCTTCAGCCTTTCCGTGCCCCAGGGGCGGCGTGTCGGCATTGTCGGCCCGTCCGGTTCCGGCAAGACCACGCTCATCAATCTGCTGATGCGGTTTCATGAATTCCAGGGCGGGGACGCGCGCTTTGGCGGGCATGGTCTGCGGGAGTATGGCAGCGCGGACATGGCGCGCCACGTCACCATTATTTCCCAGCGCAGCCACCTGTTTCATACCTCCATCCGGGATAATCTGCTGCTGGCCAACGGCGCGGCCGACGAGGCGGCCTTGTGGCAGGCGCTGGACGTGGCGCAACTGGCGGATTTTGTCCGCTCCCTGCCGGAAGGGCTGGACAGCATGGTGGGTGAAGGCGGTGCCAAACTCTCCGGCGGGCAGGCGCGGCGCATCGCTCTGGCCCGCGCGGTACTCAAACCCGCCCCCTGGCTGATTCTGGATGAGCCGACCGAAGGGCTGGATGCGGAAACCGAGCGCGCTTTTTTGGCTGACCTTGCCCCCATCCTGGCGGGGCGTACGGTGCTTTACATCACCCACCGCCCCGCCGGGCTGGCACTGATGGACGAAGTTTACACCCTGCAAAACGGCAAGGCCGCCCGCATTTCCTGATTCCCTGGCGCAACTTTTACGGGTATTAACGTTTCGGAAGCACTACGAGTCATCGCCCTGCCATGCAAGCGGCATGACGCAGCCATGAGCATTCCTGTAACTTAGCCCGGGGGAGACAGAATTTGATAAAGATCAACCCGCTGGGCAGCATTAGCTTTTATACCCGGAACACTTGGTAACAAAGGTTTTCCACTAATCGGAGAAAGCGGCATGCCGTTAATCGATCCGAGTGTCGTCGATCTATCGCGTCTGCAATTCGCGTTGACGGCACTCTACCACTTCATCTTCGTGCCGTTGACGCTTGGCATGACCTTCCTTCTGGCGGCCATGGAGACGGTTTACGTCATCACCGGCAAGCAGATTTACAAGGACATGACCCAGTTCTGGGGCAAGCTCTTTGCGATCAACTTCGCCATCGGCGTGGCCACGGGCCTGACCATGGAATTCGAGTTCGGCACCAACTGGTCCATGTACTCGCATTTCGTAGGCGATGTGTTCGGCACGCCGCTGGCCATTGAGGGGCTGATGGCCTTCTTCATGGAATCCACCTTTATCGGCCTGATGTTCTTTGGCTGGGACAGACTCTCCAAACCCGGGCATCTGGCGGTGACATACCTGACCGCGCTGGGCTCCAACCTCTCAGCCTTGTGGATTCTCATCGCCAACGGCTTCATGCAGAACCCGCAAGGGGCGAGCTTCAACCCGGACACGATGCGCATGGAGTTCAACTCCTTCCTGAACCTGGTTTTCAGCGAGGATGCGCAGGCGAAGTTCGTGCACACTTCCATCGCCGGGTTCGTCACCGGCGCGCTGTTCGTCATGGGCATTTCGGCCTTCTACATCCTGCGCAAGCAGCACCGGGAATTCGCCGCGCGCTCCTTCCGTATGGCGGCTTTGTTCGGCGTGATCTCGTCGCTCGCGGTTGTGACGCTGGGCGATGCGCTGGGGCGGCTGGATTATCTGGTGCAACCCACCAAGATCGCGGCCATCGAGGGGCTATGGCAGGATAGCGATGCCGGCGGTTCCGCCGCCGCGGCGCCCTGGCTGGTATTTGCCCTGCCGAACCAGGCCACCCAGACCAACAGCGTTGAGATCGGCATTCCCTATGTACTGGACCCGCTGATCGCGCACTCTTTCTCCACCAACATCCCGGGACTCATCTCCCTTGAGCAACAGGCCGGACCGCGGATTGAGAAAGGCATCACTGCGTTGAACGCCCTGCAGGCCTATGGCAAGGACCATGACACCGCCGCACTCGCCACCTTCAAGGCGAATGAGAGCGACATGGGCTACGGCTTCCTGGCGCAGCGCTACGCGCCCAACCAGGATCTCAGCCTGATCACCCCGGCCAACCAGGACGCGGTGGTGGCGCAGGCGGAGAAGGACACCATTCCCAATGTGTTCGTCACCTTCTGGTCTTTCCGCATCATGATGGCGCTGGGCTTCTACTTCGTGGCTTTGTTCGCCTTCGCCGCCTTCTTCAGCCTGAGGAACCGGCTTGAGCGGAATCCCTTCCTGCTGAAGCTGTGCGTCTGGTCCATCCCGCTGCCGGTTCTGGCCTGCGAGTTCGGCTGGATCACCGCCGAGGCCGGGCGTCAGCCCTGGTCCGTTTATGGCTGGCTGCCGACCTTCCAGGCCGCTTCCAGCCACGGGGTCGGGTACATGGTATTCTCGCTCCTCGGCTTCGCGCTGCTTTACAGCGTGTTTATCGCCGCCGAGCTGTATCTGATGTTCAAGTTCGCCCGCCTGGGTCCGCAGCCGCACCATGCCGCCGCGCCCGAGGCCGCCGCGGCGCCGATGTTCGCCGCACCGGCTGAATAATAGGAGCGATGTGATATGGAACTTTATGTTGTTCTGAAAGTGATCTGGGCGGTGCTGCTGGGGGTGCTGCTCTCCGGCCTCGCCGTGATGGTCGGCATGGATATGGGTGTGGGCACCTTGCTGCGCTTTGTCGGCAAGACCGATGTTGAACGCCGCACGGCGCTGAACATCATCGGCCCGCATTGGGATGGCAACCAGGTGTGGTTCATCCTGGGCGGCGGCGCTATTTTCGCTGCCTTCCCCACGCTTTATGCCACCTCCTTCTCGGTGTTCTATGTAGTGATGATTCTGCTGCTGTTCAGCATGATCATGCGCCCGGTGGCATTCGAATACCGCTCCAAGGTCGACACCAAGAAATGGCGCGGCGCGTGGGACTGGGCCTTCCTGATCTCCGGCGCGGTGCCGATGATCGTTTACGGTGCCGCCTTCGGCAACGTGATGCAGGGCGTTGGGTTCCATTATGGCTGGGACGGGCAGTATTACCAGGATGAAAGCTTCATCTTCTACCTGCTCAACCCCTTCGCGCTGCTGTGCGGCGTGATGTCCTTGGCGCTCTCCATCCAGCAAGGCGCCACGATGCTAATGCTGCGCGGCGAGGAGCCGATTTACGGCCGGGCCCGCAAGGCGGCCATCGGCGGCGGTATTGTGGGCGCGGCATTGTTCATCATTGGCGGGTTCTGGGTAGCGCATATCAGCGGGTACGCTTTCACCAGCCCAGTGTATCCCGGCGCGCCAGCCACCCCGCTAAACGGCCCGGCCGTGGCGCAAGTAACAGGCGCCTGGCTGCATAATTACGCCGTCTACCCCATTCTGTGGGCGCTGCCCGCGCTGGGCGTGGCGGGCATGCTGGGTGCTGCGGTGATGAACAGCGCCCGCCTGCCCGCGCTGGCCTGGTGGCTGGGGGCGATCGGCTGGATTAGCGCGATCTTCACGACCGGGGCAAGCATGTTCCCGTTCCTGATGCCCTCCACCACCAACCCCAGCCAGAGCCTGACCGTGTGGAACGCCTCCGGCAGCCAGTATAATCTCGGCTGGATGCTGTTCTTCGCGCTGGTCTTCACGCCGATCATCATCTGCTACACCTCTTGGTGCTTCTATGTGATGCGCGGCAAGGTAAAGGCCGAACACGTGGCCCATGACGAGCACAGCTATTAAGGAGCACTGCAATGGGTAAGCTTTTCACCTTTATTGGCCTGGGGCTGGTTCTGGCCCTGGCGCTGCTGCTGGCCGTGGTGGCAGGCGATTATGGCCCCTGGTACTTCGCCTGGATGGTAGGCACGGTAATGATCGTGCTCATCGCCGGGTGTGGGGCGGTGCTGTTCGACAGCCAGCATGAAAAAGGGAATGGAGAGATCTGATGCCTCACGATCTTGAAAGCCTGATCATCTTCATCCCCTTCTTCTATCTGGGACTTGTCTACGCGGCCTATCTCTATACCCGGAAGAAATTCCCTTAAGTCCTCACAAGAGCTATTCGCCGCAGATTGCGCGGCGAATAGCTTAATTAATCTACGCATAACCATGGGCGCGGTCAGGGCTGGAAACGCGGGGTTGCACCCGCGCTCGTATCAGGCGCGGCTCCGCCACATGATACCAACAACGAATAGCATCACCGGCACTTCCACCAGCACACCAACCACGGAGGCCAGCGCGGCACCCAACTGGAAGCCGAAAAGCGCAATGGCCGTGGCTACCGCCAGTTCGAAGAAATTGCTGGCGCCGATGATGTGGTGCTTTCAGCTTTGGCGAATACGCCCCGTGAGATAAAGCGCCGGCAACAGGTTGGTGCAGAGCAGCGCGCTCCAGAGGATGCCGCCGCCGATCACCACGGCCAGCCCCTGCTCCGGCGCGGCGCCGGCGCCAAAACCCAAAGCGGTAGGCAGCATGCCCAGAATCGCCACGGCGGTGGTGAGGAAGATGGGGCGGAAACGCACATTCAACGCCTCGTCTATGGCCTCTGCCGGGCTCATGCCCGCTATTTCATTACGCTGGGCGCGGTCCAGCAGCACCACGCCGTGGTTCAGGCTCACCCCGGCTAATGCCAAAAAGCCGATCAGCCCGATGCCGTTCAGCCCCAGCCCGCTCGCCGCCAAGGCCAATCCGCCACCGGTCATCGCCAGCGGTATCTGTGCCAGCAGCAAGAGCGGCACGCGCCGACCGGAGAAGCGCAAGAAAAGCACCCACGCCAAAGTGGCGATGGCCGCAATGGCAGCGACACCCAACCCCAATGCGGCATGCTCCAGCATCGGGTAAAGACCACCGAAAACAATCCGCTCGCCCGGCGGCAATTTCAGCCCGGCCAAGGCATGCTTCGCTTGGGCGATTGCGATGTTGGGCGCGGTGGTGGGGGTGGCGAGAATTTCCAGCGCCCGCGCGCCGTCTATATGCATAAACTGGTTGGGGCTGGTGTTGAGCGAGACATCTGCCACCGCGCTTAAAGGCGTGGCGCTTTCCGGCCCCACAGGCAAGGCGTCGAGCCCCTCCTGAGAGAGCAAGCTTGGATCCGGCAGGCGCAAATAAAGCGGCAGCGGTGCCGCGCCATCCGGTAGTTCGGCCACCACCTGCCCGGCCATCAGGGCAGAGACCTGCCCACTCAACTCCGACGGCGTCATCCCCGCCGCCGCAAGCGCAGCTGGGCGCGGGGTGATACGGACTTGCGTCTCAGGATAACCCTCGTCGTTGAACAGATCGCTCAAGCCCGGCACGCGGCCAAGGCGTTGGGCGATCGCCTGGGCGGTAGCGGACATTTGAGTAAGGTTGTCGCCGTATAAATCCAGGGCGAAGGGCTGCGGCAAGCCGTTAAGACTCTCACCCAACCGCTCGATGGTCGGCGTGTCAATGCCGGTTTGCAACGAGGGAAATTGCGTTTCCGCCTGCACGCGGTTGGCGATGGCATCCAGGCTGGCGCCGCCTGAGCCGGGCTTCAGGCGAATGGTGATCTCCCCGGCATAAGCTGGCTCGGTATAGGTGGAGTCCGCGCCCGAGCCGATGCGCGCCAGCACATGCTCAACCGCCTTGTCTTTCGCCAGCCGGGCGGTGAGACGGCGGATCACTGCATCCGCATCCGCGAGCGACGTGCCGGGTGCCAGGGTGAAGGATTCCAGCAACACGCCCTCATTCGGCAGCGGCAGCACATTCACTGAAACCAGGCTCATCGCCCCGAAGCTGAGCAGCAGCAGCGCCGCGCAGGCCAGCACGGCGCTCTTCGGGTAGGCCAAAGCAAGACGGAACAGGCGGCGGTTCCAGCCCATCAGCCGCGTCAGCAGCACATTTGCCGCGCGCGGCGGGCGCACGGCATGGCGCGGCAGCAGCCCCAGCCCCAGCGGAATCAGTGTGAGTGAAACCAGTAGCGAGGCGCCGAGTGAAAAGATCATGCCCAGCGCGAAGGGCACGCAGAACAGCCCCGCCAGCCCGCCGGTGAATAGCAGCGGCACGAAAACCAGCATGGTGGTGAGTGTGCCGATAATGTCCGGCGCCATGATCTCTCTTAAGCCCCGCCAAATGCCGGGCCAGGTCTCGTCGCCCGCTTCCCAGCGGTGGAAAATGCTCTCCAACACGATGATGGAATCGTCCGCCACCAGCCCCAGCGCCACGATGATGGCGCCAAAGGTAAGCAGGTTGAGGCTCTGCCCGGTGGCGTACAGCCCGGCGATGCCCAGCAGCAGCGATGTTGGAAGAGACAAGGCCAGTAGCCAGGCGCCGCTGCCAAGCCCCAGCACCGCGAGCAGCCCGGCGATGGCCAGCACGCCGCCAATGAGCAGGTTGCGGCGCAAATCATCGCTCGTGGCCCCCACGAGATGGCCTTGGTCGTAGATCCGCAGCACGGAAACGCCGTCGGGCAACGCCACGGATTTGACGGCCTGGGCGAGCGCCCGCGTCACCGGCAGGGTGGAGGCGCCTTGCTGTTTGAAAACAACAAGTGCGATGGAGGGTTCGCCGTCCAGCAATTCGCGCTGATGCGCCGGCTCCGTGCTGAGCACGACACGCGCCAACACGCCCAGCGGAATGGGGCCATGCGGCCCCAACACCGGCGTTTGCGCCAGCCTTGCCACGCTGGGGGTATTGCCGAAGGTGATAAGGGAATCGACATGGCCAAGGCTGAGCGTGCCGCCCGGCACCAGCATCGCCTGCCCGGCCAGCGCCTGTTGCAATGCCTGCACGGAAACCCCGGCCTGTTCCATGGCGGTGAGGTTGGGCTGCACCCAAAGCGCCTCGCCCCCCAGCCCGGCGGTGGTGACAAGTTGTACGCCTGGCACAGCACGCAAGGCCGGCACCAGCCGCATCGCCACCGCGCGCGCCGCCTCCGCCTGCGAGGTGCCGGGGGCAATGCGCACGGCATAATCCGCCACCTCGTTGATGGCATTGCCCATGATCTGCGTGAAAGGCTGTACGCCGGGCGGCAGGCTGGTCTTGCCGCGCTCAATGGCACCGTTCACCGCCTGCAAATCCGCCTGGGCGTTGGTGGTGGCGGCAAAGCGCATGTCGGTCTCCACCAGCCCATCGCTGATGGTGCTGCGGACAGTGGACACACCAGGCAGACCGAGCAGCACACCCTCCAGCGGGGTGGCCACCATCGCCTCCATATCCGTGGCGGTGGTGCCGGGCAGGTGCACAGTCACGCTCACCTCGGGATAGTTGAAGGCGGGCAGAACCTCCTCGGGGATATTGAACAGGGCGAACATCCCGTAACCGAGCAAGGCGGCATAGATCATCAGCCACAAAGCCGGACGGCCAAGCAGGCGAAGCAAAGCGTCTGGCATGGCTTAATCCGGCGGCTGGTATTGAGCGGCGATACCGCGATGGTAGAGCAAGGCGGCATCCTGGACGATGACCAGATCCCCCGCGGCAAGTCCCGAGAGAATGGGCGTTTGCGTGCCTTCGGTGGCACCCGGCACCACCTGCACGGCGTGGTCTCCCTTGGCGTCATGCAGCATCACCCACCAGCGCCCGTTATCCATCACCAAAGCTTCGCTGGGCACCAGCAGCACCGGGCGGGGCGGTAAGGAAAGGCTGAGCGTGCCAGCCTCACCCGGCAGCAAACCCGCGCCCGAGAAGGCAAGCACCACCCCGCCATCGGCAAGCGCACCCTGCATCCCGCGCAGCATGACCGGCACAGCGGGCGCGCCATTGGCAGGAACAAACCGCGCTGCCATGCCGGGGGAAAGCGTGGCGGCCTGTGGTCCATACAGTACCGCCTTCACCCAGGCGCCGGCCGCGGGTTGCACCACCGCCACTTCCTGGCCCGGCTGAAGAGGCGCACCCGGCCCGGCCTTCAGGCTAAGCACCTGCCCGGCGACCGGGCTTCTCAGGCTGGCCGCCGCGCGCAGCGCCGCAAGATTGGCACGCGCCGAAGAAGCCGCCGCGCTTGCCACCGCCACAGCGGCTTTCGTGGAAAGATGGTCGGCGAATGTACCCTGTTCCGCTGCCAAAGCCGTATCGGTCGCATTGCTCGCCCCTTGCGCCGTAGCCAGCGCCGCAGCGATCTGCGGCCCGCCAAGCTGGCCTATGGCCTGGCCCGGCCGCACGCTTTCGCCCGGCACGACGGAAAGGCTGGTGAGGATGCCCGCTTGCAGCGCCGTGATGGTAACGGGGGTACCCGGTTGCACGGCCGCAAAACCGGAAAGGAGTGGCGATTGTTGCGCGGCCCGCACAGGCACCCAGCCGGCTGGCGCCTGCGCGGTGACGGCCAGGGCGGCCATAATGAGCCATAACGGCGCGTATCTTGAGCCTCGAGTCATTCGGCCTTGATACGCGCCCCCGCCGGGCAGAACGGCGCTATTTCGATGATAATTTTGTCATTTTCAGGCCTCCATGGGTGGAAAATGCAGCGCCACCCGCGTGCCTTGGCCCGGCATGCTCTCAATCGTCACCCTCCCGCCATGCAACGCCATGATCGAACGCACGATGGAGAGCCCCAACCCCGAGCCCTGAGCTGCCTTGTGGCCGCGCGCCGGGTCTGTCTGGTAAAAACGATCGAACAGCCGGGGTAGATGCTCAGGCGCAATACCTGGCCCCTCGTCGGAAACAACAATCTCCACCCCAATGACCGGGTCACCGGAGATGGCCAGCAGAATCTCCGAAGCTAGCGGCGCATGGCGCACCGCATTGGCCAGTACATTGCCCACCGCTTGGCGAAGAAGCAGCGTATCCGCATAGAACGTGGCAGCTCCCTCGATACGGATACGCAACCCCTTGGGCCGAGACTGAGCCTCATATTGCGCCATCACCCAGGCGCAAATCTCGCTGGCCTCGCAACGCTCATGGCGCAGCGCGTGGCTGGGGTTCTCCACCCGCGCCAAAAACAGCAAATTCTCGATGAGCCCGGTGAGGCGCTGACCATCCTCCAGCGCGGAAGCGATGGCGGCGCGGTACTCCACCTCGCTGCGCGGGCGGATGAGACAGACTTCCAAACTCCCATTGAGATTGGAAAGCGGGGTGCGCAGTTCATGCGCGATATCCGCCGAGAAGCGGGACAGGCGCTCGAAGCTGGATTCAAGATTATCCAACATCTGGTTGAATACCTGCACCAGCCCGGTCAACTCGCGCGGCCATGGCGGGCTCTGCGGAATGCGGCGGGAAAGCTGGGCGGGGGTGATACTTTGCGCCACCTTGGCGATGCGCGTGACCGGCGCCAACGCATGTGCCGCGGCCAGCCGCCCAGCCCCCAGCAAAAGCGGCACCATCAGCACAAAGAACACAGCTAAAGCGCGGTGGAAATCCGTCAGCAGGGCATTGTCCCGCGTGATGTCCAGCCCGATTTGCAACACTACGCCCTGTGGCCCTTGCAAAGGCAAGCTGGTGAGCAGCCAAGAGGTTGTGCCGGTTTGATAGGAGGTAAGCGTTAGATTTTGCAGGTTGCGTACGGCTGGAAATAAGCTCGCGGGCAGCGTGGTGTCCATGCCAGGGGTTACACCCTGCCGCTTTCCCGCCACCAGCACCCTGGCTTCATAGGCACGCAGCCGAGCGCCATCGGTCTCTTTCAGTATTTCACTGATGAGCATGTTCGGCGCACCAGCGCCTTCATTCAGATCATCCTGAAACTCCGCCGCCTTGGCCTGGAGAAAATCCCGATGGGCGGCGGTGAAATTGGTCTCAAGCTTCCAGTTGGCCAGCAGCGCGAACAGCCCCACCGCCAACAGCGCCCCAAGCGTGTAGAGCAACGCAAGACGCCCGCTGATGGAGGCGGGACGGAGGGTGGGAAGCCTCATCGATCCAGCACGTAGCCGGTGCCGCGGATGGTGTGCAGCAAGGGCGTTTCAAAGGGTGTATCCAGCTTGGCGCGCAGGCGGCGCACCAGCGCATCCACCGCGTTGGATTGCTGGTCGTAAAACACGCCCCATAGCGCTTCAGCGATGAGGGTGCGCGAGAGTACCCGCCCCTGGTTGCGCACCAGCAGCAGCAGCAACGCGTATTCCTTTGAGGTGAGCCGCAAATCCTGCCCGGCGCGGGTAACACGGTGGCGCAGCGTGTCGATCTCCAGATCCCCCACCGCCACCAAGCCACCGCCAGGCGCCGCCTTGGGCAGCCGAGCCAGATTACGCAGCCGGGCCAGCAATTCCGCGAAAGCGAAGGGTTTAATGAGATAGTCATTGGCGCCGAGATCGAGACCGCGAACGCGGTCCTCAACATGGTCCCGCGCCGTGAGGAACAGCACCGGCGTAACCCGCCCGGCGGCACGCAGGCGCCTGAGCACCTCCCAGCCATCCAGCCCAGGCAGCATCACATCCAGAATAATCGCATCAAAATCACCGTCTAGCGCCAGGGCCAGCGCATCCGCGCCATTGCCCACGGCATCCACGGCATGGCCATCCTCGCGCAGCCCTTTGGTGAGATAATCGATTGTTTTTTGTTCGTCCTCGGCAAGTAGAAGCTGCATGACCCCTTCTGCAAAACTATGTTTCGGCAAGCATACCACCCCCGGCGCCAACGGGAAGCAAGGCGGTGCCGGATCAGGTCAGGACGCTATGATCCTTGAAATAATTCGACATGAAATCGGGGATAGTTTCCATCCCGTACGCCCTCCGCCAGAGGCGATTAAATCCCTGATCCTGCAGGACTTGGAGGCTGACTGGTAAATGCCTAAGATCATTCGAGTATTTTTCGAGCTACGGTGTTTTCACTTGGCCGGGGCGCTGACCTCTCTTATGGAGGGTTCATGACATCCACGACCTTGCCCCAATCAACCGCCGAAGCAGAGCTTGCCAGCCTGATCACCTCCACCTTGAATCTTGACGCCACACCGGCGGAGATTGACCCGGATGCGCCGCTCTATGGGGAAGGATTGGGGCTGGATTCGATCGATATGCTGGAAATCTCGCTGGTGGTGGCGCAGCGCTACGGCGTAAAATTGCGCGCCGATGACGAGAAAAACCAAAGCATTTTCAAATCATTGCGGAGCCTTTCGGCGCATATCCAGGCGCATCGGGCAACTTCATGATCTCTGCCCGGGCGCGGTCGCCGATCGGGGCCATCTTGCTCATCGCCGGAGTGCCGCTCCTGTTTCACGCGGCCATCGTGGCAACCAGTCATATTCCCGTGGCGCTCAATGCCGGCGGCTTATTCAAGGTCAGCTTCATCTCCGCCGCCGCCCTGATGCATTGGGGGCTATACGCGAGCCTGCTGGCGACCTTTGCCCTCACGCTGCGCCCGGGCCACACACCGCTGATCACCGCCATGGCCTACCGGCTGCACGGCGCGGATATTCCCGCCGAACTGGTGACCTATACGCGACGCGTGACAATCGCCTGGTGTTTTTTCTTTGCCGGGCAACTTACCACCTCCGTGCTGCTATTCTGCTTCGCGCCGCTCACCGCCTGGTCTTTTTTTGTGAATATTCTGGACATTCCGCTGGTCGCGGTGATGTTCGCGGCGGAATACGCCGTGCGCATCCGCGTGCTGCGGGACCCGCCGCGCCACTCCCTCTCCACAATTTTCGAGATGGTGAACAGCTGCATGAAAGACCGGCCAGCCGCCCCTTATGCCCGGCTAGACTGACAAGCCAATGATGGACAGCACCGCCTCGGCCGGCCGCCTTTACGATGTATTGAACCACCAGCCGGAGGATATTGTCGCCATTGGGCCGCAAGGCGCGGTCACCGCCGCGAGGTTCCGGCGGGATGTTGGCGCATTGGCGAGGCTGCTGCCGGAATCCGGCTTCCTGGTGAATCTGTGCACCGACCGCTACCGCTTCATGGTGGGGTTCGCCGCCGCACTTCTGCGCGGGC
Source organism: Pseudomonadota bacterium (assembly GCA_018971725.1). Lineage (GTDB taxonomy): Bacteria > Pseudomonadota > Alphaproteobacteria > Acetobacterales > Acetobacteraceae > Acidocella. The sequence goes on from JAGXAE010000025.1 coordinate 16,394, forward strand.
AGGTCAGCCTTATGCCCGCCGCCGTCACCCCCGCCGTGCTGCGGGATCTAGCGGCGGAATATCCCGGGCTTTATGCGCTAACCGATGGCCCCGCGCCGGATTTGCCGCATGTGATGTTTCCCGCGCACCTGCCGGAGGCTGAGGAAGCGCGGCTTGGCATTCCTGGCGGGCAGCCGGCCGTGGTGCTGTTCACCTCCGGTTCCACCGGCAAACCGAAACCCGTTACTAAAAGCTGGGCCGTGCTGGTGCATAGCGCACGCACCGCCGGCGAAAGGCTGGGCGTTGCGGCGATGCGCGGCGGCTCTGTGATCGGCACCGTACCGCACCAGCATTCCTATGGTCTGGAATCCGTCATCACCCTGGCCTGGCAATATGGGCTCGCTGTTTCGTCTGCTGCGCCCTTATTTCCGGCAGACGTCCGCGCCGCGCTGCAAGCCGCCCCACCGCCGCGCCTTCTGGTTACAACGCCGGTGCATCTGCGCGCCCTTACCGCCGAGCCGGGCGAGATGCCGGCACTTGCCATGCTGCTCTCCGCCACGGCGCCTCTTTCCGCCGCTCTGGCCGAAGCGGCGGAATCCATCTTTCGCGCGCCCCTGGTGGAGATTTATGGCTGCACCGAAGCCGGGCAGATCGCCACCCGCCGCAGCACACAAGAGACAGACTGGCATTGCTTCGACGCCGTGACCCTGAACCAGGATGAGGCCGGGTGGTGGGCAAGCGGCGCCGCGGTGGAAGGCATTGCGCCGGTGCAGGACGAGATCGAGCCGACCAGCGAAGGGCATTTCCGGCTGGGCAGCCGCTCGGGTGATCTCGTCAACATCGCTGGCAAGCGCAGCTCCATTTCTTACCTCAACCACCAGCTTCTGACAGTGCCCGGCGTGCTGGATGGCAATTTTCTGATGGAGGAAGATGATAGCCAAGCCGTGCCGCGGCTGAAGGCGCTGGCGGTCGCGCCGGGTTTAAGTGCGGCGGAGATCATGCAAGCGCTGCGCGCACGGCTGGACCCAGCTTTCCTGCCCCGGCCGCTGATTTTGGTGGAAAACCTGCCGCGCAACAATCTCGGCAAGCTGCTGCGGGCGGACCTGCAAGCGCTGGCGGCACGGCGGGATGCAAAATGAGCGAGCGAAACACGCATATTTTCCGCGTGCCACTGGCGCACCCTACGGCGGCGCTGCATTTTCCGGAACTACCGATTGTGCCCGGCGCTTTGCTGCTGGACGAGGCCATTGCCGCCATCAGCGTTGCGGCGCCGCTGCGGCTCCAGACGGTGAAATTTTTGAGCCCCATCCGCCATGGCGAGACCATCGCGTTAAGCTGGCAAGATCGTGACGGCGGGACGGTTTCGTTCGAGATGCGCCGCCAGAGTGATATCACACCCGCGCTCACCGGCATGTTGAAGCCAGTGACATGAGCGGCCGCAGCAGCCCCGCCGGTGTGCAAGAATGGGTTGACCGGCCGGAGCGCGGCTCCGCCACGGTTATAAGGATTTGCGTTTGGATCGCGCTGCGCCTCGGGCGGCGGCTGGCGCAACCGTTTCTTTACCCCGTCTGCCTCTACTTCATACTGTCCTCCCCGGCGGCGCTGCGCGCCTCGCGGGATTATCTGGGCCGGGTGCTGGGCCGGCGCCCACGCTGGGTGGAGAACTACCGCCACTTCCTCACCTTTGGCGCCTGCGTGCTGGACCGTGTTTTTCTGCTGAACGAGCAAGATCATTGGTTCGACATCACTGTTCATGGTGATGAAATACTGCGCAAAATCGACCAGGAAGGCGGCGGCTGCCTGCTTTTCGGTGCGCATTTCGGCAGTTTCGAAGCGGCGCGGACCGTCCGGCGGCGTTACCGGGATCTGCCGGTAAGCCTGCTGATGTACGAGGAAAACGCGAAGAAAATCCGCGCCGCGCTGGGGGCGATCAACCCTCGCCTGGAAACCGAAGTGATCGGCCTCGGACGGTTGGATTCGTTGATCGCCGTGGCCGAACGGCTGCGGGCCGGGCATTTCGTCGGCGTGCTGGCGGACCGAAACCCTGATGGACGGGACATGATGCGCCTGCCCTTTCTCGGTGCCGAAGCTGCATTTCCCCAGGGACCGTTCAAGGTGGCGATGATGCTGGGCCGGCCGGTGGTGATGATGGCGGGGGTTTATAAAGGCAAAGGCCAGTACGAGGTCCGGTTCGAACTCCTGGCCCCGGCGCGCGAGGGCCGCCCGGCGGACCCAAAGGCATGGATGGACGAGATTATGCGCCTCTACGCCGCCGAGCTTGAGAAGCTATGCCAGGAAGCGCCATATAACTGGTTCAATTTCTACAATTTCTGGGCGTGAGATGCGCGCAAAATCTCTGGTTATTTGCGGGCTGATACTGCTCTCGGCGCAAACCGCCCCGAATTTTACCCTGCCTGGCCTGATGGCCCAGCTTGCCCAGGTGAACTCGGCTTCGGCCAGCTTTACCCAAACCAAAACCATGGCAATGCTCACCACCCCCCTGCGAAGCAGCGGCACGTTGAGCTACGAGGCGCCCGATTACGTGCGCAAAACCACGCTGGCACCCGAGCGGCAGGATTTTGTGCTGCAAGGCAACACCGTGACGCTGACCATGAACGGCCAGACGAAGCGCTTCACCCTATCGCAAGCGCCGCAACTGGCCGGGCTGGTAGAGGGCGTGCGCGCCACGCTGGCCGGTGATCTGCCAGAATTGCAGCGCTACTATGACACGTCCTTAAGCGGGGGGCCGGTGCATTGGCAGCTTTTGCTGCGCCCGCATGACGCCAGCCTGGCCAAAATGCTGGCCTGGATGAACCTTACCGGCTCTGGCGACAAGATCACCGAAATCGACAGCGCCGACGCCAAGGGCGATGAGACGAAAATGCTGGTGAACGAAACCATCCTTCATGCGCGATAGGCTTTGGCCGATCTGGCTTTGGCTGGCGGCGATGCTGGCCTGCGCCCTGTTTGCGGTGCGGGCGCATTACCGCACGGATATGGGGGATTTTCTGCCCAAGGCGCATAGCCTCGGCCAAACAGCGTTGGAGGCGCAGGTGAACGGCGGCGGTGCGGCCAAATTGCTGCTCGTTTCCATCGATGGCGCCTCCGCCCCGGCGCTGGAAGCACTGAACAAGACCCTCGCCAGCCGGTTGCGCAAAGCGCCGGAATTCGCCGCCGTGCTGAATGGCGACGATACATCCCTGGCGCAAACCCAGGCTTTTGTGTGGAAGAACCGCTATCTGCTCAGCCCTGGCACCACGGCGCAGGCATTCTCGGTGGCGGGGCTGCATCAGGCGCTAAAGAACGGATTGGCGCTATTGGGCTCCGATCTTGGCGGGGTGGCGGCGCAAACCCTGCCCGCCGACCCCACGGATGCGGCACTCGGCTTGGCGCAAAGCCTCGGCGGCACGGCAAGCGGGCCGCAAACGGAAAATGGGGTTTGGATGTCTCCCAGCGGCCATGCCACGCTGCTGCTTCTGCGCACCCAGGCGCCGGGTTTCGACCTGGACGCTCAGCAGCGCGCCCAGGCGGTTTTAACGCGGGATTTCTCTGCCGCGCGTTTGGCCATGCCAGGTGCTGCGGCTGCGCGCTTGCGCATGACCGGCCCAGGCGTGTTCGCGGTGCAGACGCGGGATGTGACCAAGCGGGATGTCACCCGGCTCTCGCTGCTGGCCAGCGCCGGGGCGGTGCTGTTCCTGCTGCTGGCTTACCGCTCGCCTCTGGCCATCGGCCTTGGGCTGCTGCCGGTTGCCAGCGGCGCTCTGGCGGGCATCGCCGCCGTCTCGCTGGTGTTTGGGTTCGTGCATGCCATCACGCTGGGGTTTGGCGTCACGCTGATCGGCGAGGCGTTGGATTATTCGGTGTATCTGCTCACCCAAACCCGGCAGGAAGGCGGCGCACGCGCCACCATGGCTCGGATATGGCCGACGTTGCGGCTGGGCGCGTTGACCTCCATCGCCGGATTCGCCGCCATGCTGGGATCGAGCTTCACTGGCTTCGCGCAGCTCGGGGTGTTTTCCATGGCCGGGCTTGCCACGGCGGTGGGAGTGACGCGCTTCGTGCTGCCACGCCTGGTTCCGGACGGTTTTTTCGCGCGCGGCGCGGCGGGAATAGGCTGGCCGTTGCGATGGGTGCAACGCCGCCAACGGACCATGCAATTTTTTCTGGCCGGCGTGGCGAGCCTCGCCCTGCTAGCCTTGGGGCTGCACGGAGGCGGCATGTGGCAGACCGATCTGCTTTCCTTGAGCCCGCTGCCCCCAGCCACCCAGGCCCTGGATAAAGCGCTGCGCGCCCAGTTGGGGATTATCCCGCCGCACGACTTCCTGGCCTGGCGCGAAGGCAGCGAGCAACAGGCATTGGCGGTTAGCGAGGCGCTTGAGCCGGTTCTGGCAAAATTGACGACGCAGGGGGCTTTGAACGGTTTCAGCCTGCCTAGCCAGATTCTGCCCAGCCGGGCGACGCAACAGGCCCGCCGCGCGGCTTTACCGGACGATGCGGCACTGCGGGCGCGGTTTTCCAAAGCGCTCTCGGGCCTGCCCTTTCAGGCGGATGCCTTTGCGCCGTTCTTTCAAGATGTAGCCGCGGCGCGGACCGGACCATTGCTCACCCCCGCCAGCCTGCCACCGCCCATGGCGCTGAAGTTGCAATCCATGCTGACACATACGGATAAAGGCTGGGTGGTGCTGGCGCCGCTCGGTACCGTGAAGGCGCCCACGGCAGTTCGAGCCGCCTTGCCGCCAGGCGTGGTGCTGGTGAGTTTGAACCGCCAATCCGCGTTGCTGCTACGGCTTTTCGAGCACGAAGCGGAGGCGCTGGCGATTTGCGGTAGCCTCGCCATTCTGGTGATCCTGGCCGTGTTTTTGCGCACTTGGCGCAAGGTGGCGCGGGTAGCGCTGCCGCTCGGCGCCGCTGTTTTGGTTGCTGCGGCGGCGTTGACGCTGGGAGGCGGCAAACTCTCCATTTTCATGGTGGCAGGGTTTCTGCTGATCGTCGCGGTGGGGTCCAATTACTGCCTGTTCTTTGCCGGGCAAGGCGAAGATGGGCCGGCGAGGGAGCGCGCCTTCGCCTCCATCATGCTGGCCAATCTCTGCACCGTGGCCGCTTACGGCGTGCTGTCTCTCTCCGTCATTCCAGTACTGCATGATATCGGGGAAACTGTGGCGCTCGGCACGTTTCTTTGCCTGCTCTATGGCGCGGCCTTTGCCGCCCCGGCGGAACCGCGAAACCCATGAGCAAGCTGGAAGCACTGCTGCGCTACCCTGATTCGCGCCAAGGACAAGACCGGAACCTGCTGGTGATGCTGCCCGGGGTGGGCATCGAGGCGGAGGAATTCGCCGCGCAGGGGTTGGTGGCGGCAGCCCAGGCGGGGCAGCAGATTGTGGACGTGATTGCCGCCAAGCCGAACCAGGCATTGTATCTGGACGGCGCGGTGGCGCCTGTA
>JAGXAE010000167.1 GCA_018971725.1 Pseudomonadota bacterium
GCCATCGCATCGCTGGCCTGGGTGCTGTTTTTGCGCTTCTCCGGCCGGCGCGTGCCGCTCTTGCTCCTCGCGCAAATCCCGCTGGCGATGACCGGCGGCGGGCTGGCGCTGGCGGTGAGCGGGCTGGGGCTGAACGGCATCGGGTTGATCGGCTTCCTGGCCTTGGCCGGGGTCAGCCTGAACCATGGCGTGGTGCTGTTGGACCGCGCCCAGCGCAACGAGACCGAGGGCATGAGCCCGGAAGAGGCCATCGACGAGGCGTTGAATGTGCGTTTCCGGCCCATTTTCCTCACTACCGCCGTGGCGATACTGGGAATGTTGCCCACCGCCTTGGGCTTTGGCACAGGTGCTGCGCCCGAGCAGGGGCTGGCCGTGGTCATCGGCGGCGGCATTCTCTGGAGCGCGCTGCTCTGCACCAACTTGCTGCCAGCCCTTTATCTGGCCGGACGCGCCAAGCGGAAGCCGGAGGAGCAGCCATGAAGCGCATGATCCTACTGGCCTTGGCCGGGCTTTCCAGCTGTGCGGCCTACCATTCCGCCCCCTTGCCGGATACAACGCCGGTTGCGGCGCCGTTGCCCACCACGCAGCCCCGGACGCTGGCACAGCTTGCCGCCCTGGCCGTGCAGCGGGACCCGGACCTGGCGGCCGCGCGGGCACAAGCCGGCATCGCCCAGGCGGAATTACTAGCCGCTGGAACGCCGCCTGATCCGTCGCTTTCCATCGGGTTCGAGGCGCTGCTGGGTGGCCCTGCTTCGATGTCCTCCATCGCCGGCAGCCTGGTGGAGGATGTCTCGCCCCTCATTACCCGTTCAGCCGATGTGAACGCCGCCAACGCGCATCTGTTGCAGGTGAACGCAGGCATTCTCTGGCAGGAATGGCAGGTGGCGGGGCGGGCGGAGCAACTGGGTGTGACGCTAACCGGGGAAGCCGCGCAACTGGCCAGCCTGCTTAACGATACAAAGTCATTGACGGAACTGGACCAGAAAGTGATGGCGCAGACGGCAGCGGGCAATCTCACCCAGCAAGATGAGTCTACTACGCAAATTGCCTTGGCCACCATTCGCGCGGCGCTGGACAGCGAAGAACAGACCCAGGCCCAGGATGAAGCCCAGCTCGACGCGTTGCTGGCTCTACCACCTGGCACCCCGATAGCACTGGCGCCGCCTGATGTGGCGGCGATCCCGTCAGCGCAGCTGCAACCGGCCCTCGCCACCTTACCGCAGCGCCGGCCGGACTTGCTGGCGATGCGTTACGGCTACACCGAGGCCGACGAAAAACTCCGCGCCGCGATCCGCAGCCAGTTCTTGCCCATTAGCCTCGGCGCGCAAGGCGGGCGCGATACATCAGGCGTGACCAGCGCCGGACCGCAGGTCACATTGTCCTTGCCTCTGTTCAATCGCAACCGCCCCGCGATTAAAACCGGCGAGGCCACGCGCGCTGCCCTGCGCGCGCAATATGCGGCCGGTCTGGCTGATGCCCGGAACGGTGCCGAGGCGCTGGAGCAAAGCATCGCATTACTGCAACGCCAAGCAACACAAGCAGATCAGGCCGCCGCGCAGGCTGCCTCCATCGCTGAGGATGCCCGCCGCACCTTTGCCACGGGCGGGCTGGATGCCAGGGCGGAGACAGATCTCATCACCGCCGCGGGAGACCGTCAGCGTGAGGCGATCCAACTGCGCACGCAACTGCAAACGGCAAAACTCTCCTTGGCCGTGCTGCTGGGGCTCGGCTTGCCCGTTCACGGCTGAGCGCCCCCTCAACCCACGACCTGAAACATAAGCGTCCCGACGTTGCAGGATCATCCGCCCTTTGCGATGCTGCGCAAAGCCGTTTTGAGGAGAGGGTTTTGAGTTGCCGACCGGTTTGACATGCATGCGCCGGGGTTTGCGATGGGCTGCAGCACCCGTGTGGCGGCTGGCCTACGGTCTTTACGAACGTCAGCTCGAAAGGCAGGTGCGGGCTTTGCCAATGCCCGGCCATGTCGGCATCATTCTCGACGGCAACCGGCGCCATCCGCGCGAGGACGGCGTGCAGGACCCGGATGCAATTTACCGCCTGGGCGCGGCAAAGCTGGCTGACATGCCAGACCCGGATCTCATTATTCGCGCCAGCGGCGAGGTGAGGCTTTCCGGCTTCATGCTCTGTCAGAGCGTGCATAGCGAACTGTATTTCTGTGACGTGAACTGGCCGGTGATGCGCCGGATCGATTATTTGCGCGCCATCCGCGCCTACCAGCGCCGTGAGCGGCGCTTTGGAACCTAAAGGGAACCATACCGCCTATGGGGTTGCTGCACGCTTTTATCGCTGCCATCATCGCCTTCGCTGCCGCGCACCGGGAGCTGGCTTATGGCTTGGCCTTCCTGCTCGCTGGCGCGGAGACCTTTCCTGTGATCGGCGCACTGGTGCCGGGCACGGCTGTCATTGTCGGGTTGGGCGCGCTGGTGCCGGGCGGAACGCTGGCGATGTGGCCGTTGATCGGAGTCACCGCCGCTGGTGCCCTTACGGGGGATGGTTTCTCCTACCTGTTCGGGCGGCACTATAAGCAGCATGCCATGGGGATGTGGCCATTGCGGACCAGGCCGGGCCTATTAGCGGCGGGCGAGGCATTCTTCGCCCGCCATGGCAGCAAGGCGGTGCTGATTTCCCGGTTTCTGCCCGGGGTGCGAGCCGCGATTCCCATGGTGGCCGGCATGTCCGGCATGTCCGCCGTGCGGTTCTACGCGGTCGATATTTGCGCAGCCGCGCTGTTTGCGCTGGCGCATATCTGGTTCGGCATGGCGCTCGGCGCCTCCTTGACGGTTCTTCACGCCATTGCCGGGCGGTTGGTCGTGCTGGTGCTCATTCTGGCGGCAGCGCTGGCGCTGGTGGTGTGGTTAACTCCTTGGGCCATCCGCCGCGCCATTGGGCTACTGGCGCGTTTGCGCGGGCCGGTGCGGCAATGGGCTGAGGCCGGAGATGGCTGGGCGCGGCGGATCGTGCGCTCGTTGTTAGACCCCGACCGCCCTGAAACACTGGGCCTGCTTGCGTTGGGTGCGGCCCTCATCGGCGGGCTATGGCTGTTTTTCGGCGTGCTGCAGGATGTCATCGCGGGCGACCCGCTGGTGCGGGCGGACGCGGCGATCTTCCATTTTCTGCAATCGCTGCGCACACCTGTGATCGATCAGGTGATGGTCGCCATAACCGAACTGGGTGACGCGGCGGTGGTCATCCCCGTGCTTATGGTGACATTGGTTTGGCTTGCCTGGCAGCGCGCCTGGCGTGCGGCATTTTATGGGCTTGCCGCGGTGGCTGGTGCCAGTCTGTTCGCATTTCTCATGAAAATCACCCTGCAGCAAACCCGTCCGGACGCGATTTTTGCAGGGTGGAATGCCTATTCCTTCCCCAGCGGCCACGCCACGGCCAGCGCGGCCCTCTACGGATTTCTCGTTGTCCTGATTTGCAAGGAAGTGGGAGCGCGCGCCCGTGTGCTGGTCACGCTGGCGGCGGTCCTGCTGGTAGGCGCCATTGCTTTCTCCCGGCTCTATCTCGGCGCGCATTGGCTTTCCGATGTAACAGCGGGACTGGCTTTCGGCGTGGCCTGGGTGGCCTTGCTGGGAATTGTCTATTTGCAGCACGCGCGCATGGAGGTTCGCGCCCCCGGTCTCGGGGCGGCGGCGCTGGCCGTGCTGCTCGTGGCCGGCGGGCTGCATATCGGAACCAAACACGCTGTGGATATGCGGCGCTATGCGCTCACTTTGCCCGTGCGGGAAATGTCTCTCACAGATTGGCGCAGTGGCGGATGGGCCAGCCTGCCGGTATGGCGTATCGATCTTCTGGGCGATTACGAAGAACCATTTATTCTGCAATGGGCCGGCTCGTTGCCGCCGCTGCAGGCCGCCTTGCTTGCCCATGGCTGGCAAGTGCCAGCACCGTGGGATCTGTTGTCATCCGCGGAATGGCTGTTGCCAAATGCGAAGGCAGACGCGCTGCCCGTGCTCCCACATCTCGATAATGGCCGCGCCGAAGCTCTGGTGATGATTAAAACCGGCCAGGATGTGCCGCACGGCCAGCGGCTGATTTTACGGGTCTGGCCGTCCGGTACGGTACTCACCAGTGCGGGAGGTACG
>JAGXAE010000168.1 GCA_018971725.1 Pseudomonadota bacterium
TAAGTGCGCTCCGATGCGCGCGGTTCAGCCAAGCATGCCCAGAACACGGCCAAAAACCTCGAGAAATTGCTCCGCTTGTTCCGTCGAGATGGATAATGGCGGACGCAGCAGCAAGGTATGGCCGCGCGGCGCGGCCCTGCCGGCTAAAACAAAATTCCGCCGCAGCGCATTCACCACCCCCCGCGCCGCCTCCGGATCCGGCGCGCCCGATCCCGGCACGGCCAGATCGACACCGAAGCACAGCCCCGCCCCTCGCACGTCGCCGATGCGCGGGGAGGATTTCGCCAGCCGCCGCAATCCCTTGCGCAACGCATCGCCGCTACGCCCGGCATTGCGCAGCAGATGCTCCCTCTCGATCACGTCCAGCACCGCCGTGGCCGCCGCCGCCGCCACCGGGCTGCCGCCGCAGCCGCTGAAATAGGGCGCGCTGGCGTTCAACCGGGCCAGGTGATCCGCCTGCATCACCACCCCGCCCACCGGGTAGCCATTGCCCATCGGTTTGCCCAGCGTCACCATATCCGGCACCACCCCATGCCGGGAGAAGCCCCACATCGCGCCTGTGCGGCCAAACCCAGCCTGCACCTCATCGGCAATAAACATCCCGCCCGCTCCGCGCGCGGCCTCCACGGCCTGGGCCAGAAAGCCCGGGGGGTCGGTGAACACACCCTCGAAGCTGAACACACTGTCCAGAATCAGCGCCGCCAGGCCCGCCCCGGTTTTTTGCAACATATCGGCCTCCTCGCGCACGCGGGCGGCAAACCAGCTGCTCAATTCGGCCTTTCCGGCGAGGCGGGGGTCCGGCGCGGGAATCGTCCTTACATGCGCGGGCACCGGCTGGCGCAGCCCCGGAGAGATTTCCGCCGTGGCGGCGGTGCTACCATGGCAGGCCCTTGAGGTGACAATAACGCCCTTACGGCCCGTCACCATCCGGGCGACGCGCAAGGCGAGGTCGTTGGCCTCGCTGCCTGAGCAGGTCATCACCAAATTTCTCAGTGGCGCCGGGAACAACCCCAGCAGCCGGGCGGCATACGCCTCAACCGTGTTGCTGAGGTGGCCGGAATGAGTGTTCAGCGTGGCGGCTTGGGCGGCGATGGCCGATACCACCTCCGGATGGCCATGGCCCATTGAGGGCGCATTGCTGTGCATGTCCAGGTAACGGTGCCCAGCGCCATCAAACAGATACACGCCATCGCCGCGCACCGGCTCCAGCGGCAGGTCGTATTCAAAGGCGGCGTCGCCTAGCCATTTGCGCCTGGCCTGCAACCGCCGCTCAAGCTGGGCATCCGAAAGTTCGGCGGCATGGGGCGCCCCGGTTGGGATCAGGCCGGTCATCCGTCACCGCGCGAGGCTGCGCCCCACGCCCCAAACGGCGCGCCAATCCATGACCGCATTCCGAAATGCGCGTCCTTAAGGAACATGGTTCATAAGCCCCCCAAACTTGTGGCGGATACAACAATTTTTCTGTGGAAGCTGCAACGCATAATTTTGCCTCATCCGCGTGTTTGGTCACGGCATGTTTCAGCCCGCCCTGCCGCCCTTGCCTTCCCCGCCCGGGGCCGCCAGAGATGCAGCCGAGATGCAAGCCTTACCCTTCTTCCGCCGGCTGGACCGATACATGCTGAGCCAACTTCTGTTGGCACTGGCGCTGGTCACCGCCGGTTTGGTGGCACTCATCTGGCTGACCCAGTCGCTGCGCTTTATCCAGATCATTGTCAGCCACGGGCTTTCCCCCTTTGTTTTCCTCAAGCTCACCGCCCTGCTAGTGCCGAGCTTCCTGGCCACCATCCTGCCGATCACCTGTTTCATCGTGGTGCTGTTCATCTATCTGCGGCTCTCCGGCGACCGGGAACTGACCATTATGCGCGGGCTTGGCCTCTCAGACGCGAAGCTCGCTCGTCCGGCACTGACTTTGGCCGTGGCGGTCACGCTGCTGGGCTACGGACTCAGCCTCGGCGCCGTGCCCTGGAGCCTCTCGATCTTCCGGGATTACCAATATGAAATCCGCAACCAGATTGCCGCGTTTTTGCTGGAACCGGGCGTGTTCACCGCAGTTTCACGCGATATCACCGTTTATGTGCAAACCCGCAGCGCCAATGGCAGCCTGAAGGGCATCATCATCGAGGATAATCGCGACCCTAGCGCGGCTGCCACCATCCTGGCCCGCACCGGCAAGCTGGTGCCAACCGCGCAAGGCCCGGTGGTGGTGCTGGAAAACGGCTCGCGCCAGCAGATCGACCCGAAAACGGGGCAGCTCGACCTGCTGACCTTTCAGCGCAATACGCTCTCACTGGCGGAGGCCATCCGCAACGGCGGGCCCATCGACACCGACCCGGCGGAAGCGCCGCTGTCAGCCCTGTTCCATCCCCCGGCCGACATGCCGAAAGGCGACCGGGCAAAATGGCTGGTGGAAGCCCAGCGCAGGCTAAGCGCGCCGCTCGCCACCATTGGCTATACGCTGGTGGCGCTGGTGGCGGCCCTAGGCGGAACCTTCCGCCGCCATGGCGGGCTGGCGCGCATCATCGGCGCCGTTAGCATTGTCACCACGCTGGTGGCGCTAGGGCTGGGGGTGAACAATCTCGCGGCGCGGAATACCGCTTTGCTGCCGCTCATCTGGGTGTGGGCCGTGGTGCCGCCGGGCATCGCCTTGGCCCTGCTGCTGCGCCAGGGCGCGCCGCGCGCATGAAGCTGCCGCTCACCATCTCCTGGTATTTCGGGCGGCATTTCGCCACGGCGGTGCTGGCGATGAGTGCCGGCCTCACGGGGCTGGTGGCGCTGTTCGATTTTCTGGAGCTTTTGCGTGAATCCGCCACAGCCCCGCATGCCAGCTTTGGCGTGCTTGTCGAGATTGAGTTTCTGCGCCTGCCCTGGAGCCTGATGCAGATCATGCCCTTTGCGGTGCTTTTGGGGGGCATTTACGCCTTCTGGCGGCTGGCGCGCTCCTCCGAACTTGTGGTGGCGCGCGCCGCCGGCATTTCCGCCTGGCAGTTTCTGGCCACGCCGGTTGCAGTGGCCTGCGTGCTGGGCGTGCTCTGCACCACTGCGGTCAGCCCGCTTTCGGCGGTGCTGTATGGCCGGGCCGAACAACTCGACAATTTCTATCTCAAGCCTTCGGGCGGCCCTCTGTCTTTAAATGGCGGCTCGCTTTGGGTCCGGCAGGCCGATACCGGCCTTGCGCCTAACGGCACCGCTGTCGTCCATGCCAGCAATGTCCGGCTGCACGGCAAGTCCCTGGAGGCCGATCAGGTGAGCATCCTGCGGCTGAACGCGGATACGGAGCTGCTGGAACGGCTGGAGGCAAAGAATGCCACGCTGATTTCCGGTGACTGGGAGCTGAATAACGTCTCGCTGTTGCGCCCCGGCGCACTACCCCAGCATATCCAGCAGATGAGTTTTCCCACGGATCTCACCGTGAACCGCGTGCAGGAGAGCTTCGCCTCGCCCAACGCGCTCTCCTTCTGGGCACTGCCGGGCTTCATCCATCTGCTCCAGCGCTCCGGCTTCTCGGCCACGCAGCATGAACTCGTTTTCCAGTCTCTGCTGGCGCTGCCGCTGCTCTGCACCACCATGGCGTTGGTGGCGGCGGGGTTTTCCATGCGCCCCTCGCGCCGCGGCGGTGCCGGCACCATGCTGGTGGCAGGGGTGGGGTTCGGTTTCGCGCTGTTCATGGTATCGGAGGTCGCGAACCAATTCGGCACCTCCGGCGCGGTGCCGGTTAGCCTTGCCGCCTGGGCGCCCGCGGTGGCCGGATTGTTTTTGGCGCTTGCCTTGTTGCTGCATCTGGAAGATGGCTGAGCCATGACCCGCACCGGCCGAATCCTGCTGCTCCTCGCCACCACCTGCCTCGGCGGGCCGGTTCTGGCTCAATCCGTCGGCTCTCTGGTGTCCGGCCAGGCGCCCAGCAGCGGCGAGAACGCGCCGGTCAGCTTCAAGGCCGACACTCTCTCTTACAACAAGCCGGGCAATATCATCACCGCCGCCGGCCATGTCACCGCCATTCAGAATGGCCAGACCCTGCACGCGGACAAGGTGACGATCGACCGCAACACCAATATCGTCACCGCCTCGGGCCATGTGGTGCTGGTGCAACCG
>JAGXAE010000026.1 GCA_018971725.1 Pseudomonadota bacterium
GCAGGAGCTTTCCAGGCGTATGCACGGTTTTTCCAACTTTGCCGTGTCTTTTTCCATTATTTGCATCCTGGCCGGGGGTATTACAGCTTTCCAGAGCGCCTATTGCGGCGGCGGGGCTTTTGCCGCCGTGGTTGGGTGGGCCGTGGGCGGTGTTTTTGCCTTGATTGTCGGCTGCTCAATGGCGCAGATCGCCTCCGCCTACCCTACGGCGGGTGGGCTGTATCATTGGTCCTCCATCCTTGGCGGCCGCGCCTGGGGCTGGGTAACGGCCTGGTTCAACCTGCTCGGCCTCATTTTCGTTATCGCCTCGGTGAATGTGGGCGTCTACGGCCTGTTTAACGGGCTCGTGCTGGGTAATATTTTCGGCGCAAACACCTCCTCCTGGGGGTTTGAGCAGCAAACCATTGCGGTCGTGATCATCACCGGCGCGCAGGGTCTGCTTAACCATTTCGGGATCAAGAGCACCACCAAGTTGATCGATTTCTCAGGCTATCTCATCCTGGTTATTGCAGCGCTGCTCACTGGCACCATGCTCTACTCGGTGCAGCATTTCGATTTTTCGCGGCTCTTCGTGTTCACCAATTTCACGGGCAATGCCGGTGGCGGCGTGCTGCCGCAGAGCAGCAGCCATCTTTATATTTTCGGGCTGGCCTTGCTCTATCCGCTTTACACCATCACGGGCTTTGACGGCTCGGCCCATACTTCCGAGGAGACGCTGGATGCCCGCCGCAACGTGCCGCGCGGTATCCTCAACGCTATTTTCTGGTCGGCTGTATGCGGCCTGGTGATGCTCAGTTCCTTCATCCTCGCCATGCCGGATCCGGTGAAGGCGGCGGCGGACGGTGCCAACATTATCTTCAACCTGATGGCCAGCCTGCCAGTGCCCGCCGCACTGAAGGATGTGCTTTACGTTGGTATCGTGCTTGCCAACTTCCTTTGCGCGTTGGCCGGCGTAACCTCCACCTCGCGGATGGTCTACGCCTTCGCGCGCGATGGCGGGTTGCCTGGCAGTAAATTTCTCAAGCAGGTGGACCATAAGCACCGCTCGCCGGTTTACGCGATCTGGGCAACCGTGGTGCTCTCCATCGCCGCCACGCTGTACTCCCCAGCCTTCGCGGCTCTGGCCGTTGGCTGCGCCATGTTCCTCTATATTTCCTACTCCATGCCGATCCTCGCCGGGCTGTTCGCGGAAGGCAAAACCTGGACTGAGTTCGGGCCGTTCCGCCTCGGCGGGCTTTCCAAGCCGTTCGCGATCATCACCGTGCTGGGTGCGCTGCTGATCATCTATGTCGGCACCCGCCCGCCTTACGACATTCTGGATAACTACTTCATCGGCTTGCTGGTGCTGCTGGCGGTGATCTGGTTTGGCGTCGCCCGCACCCGCTTCCCCGGCCCGCCAATCAACGCCTCGGAAATCGCCGCCCGCGCCGCGGAAATCAAGGCGGAGGAAATGGCCCTGAAAGATGCTGTTGATTAGGACGTAAAAAGGCTCTCCGGTACACCGGAGGGCCTTTTTTCTTGCCAATTTACGGAACAAGCGATCGGTCCAGGAAGCGACGCCGGGCCTTGGCCTTACACCCCGTGCCAGGCGCGTGCGCGCGTTATTGCTGCGGTAAAGCGGGCGCGCAGAGTCTCCGGTACCGAGGCATCCGGCTGGAACACCGCTCCCGCCGCCCGGATCTGCCCGCAATCGACCCCGCACAACTCGGCAAGCCCGATCGCGGTCAACTCATGCATGGCGGGCACACGAATCTCGACACCCGCAGCTGACGCAAGGAATTGTGCGAAATAGGCGCTCTGCGAAAGGCCGCCATCAATCGAGATGCCACGCGTGAGCGGCATCGCCGCTGCCGCCTCCCCGATCAGCTCCGCTGTTAGCAGTGCGATGCCCTCAAGCACCGCGCGGATCATATCCCGCCGCCCGGTTTCGTGGCGCATGCCGATGAAGAGCGGGGCGGCCTCGCGATCCCAATAAGGAGCCGCCAAGCCGGAAAGAGCCGGTACGAATACGAGACCGCGGCTGATCGCGGATGGCCCCTCGAATGTACCGAGTTCCGCAACATCGGCATACAGCCCCAGTCTGTGCGCCCATTCCAGCGCCGCACCGGCGTCGTAAACCCCGCCCTCAAGCGCGTATACATTTGGTTGCCCGCCCCGTCGCCAGGCAATGGTGGGCAGCAAGGCCGGGGAGCGTACGGGTGCCGGGCCACAGACCAGGAGCAGAAACGCGCCGGTGCCGAAGGTGATCTTGATATCACCTGGCTCCCGGCAGCCATGCCCGTAGAGGGCCGCCTGCTGGTCCACGATGGAAACCTTCACCGGCACGCCCTCGATTGCTCCAAACCCATGATCCACGGGCCGGATTGGCGGCAGGGCTGAAACCGGCACGCCGTGCAACGCGCAAAGCTCATCACTCCACACGCCGCGATGCAGATCGAGCAGCCCCGTGCGCGAGGCGGTCGCTGCATCGGTCGCGAACACGCCACAGAGCCGGTCGAGAAAAAACGTATCCGTGGTACCGAGGCGCAGCCTTCCGGCGGCATGCGCGGCGCGTGCCGCCTCGCTGTGGCGCAGAATCCAGCCAAGCTTGGAGGCCGAGAAATACGCATCCAGCGGCAACCCGCTGATCTCTTTTGCCCGCGCATGCGCCGCGGCGTCCATCGCTTGTAGAGCAGCGCCGGTGCGTGCATCCTGCCAGACGATCACCGGCGAGAAGGTCGCACCGCTCAACGCGTCCCAGGCGAGGCAGCTCTCCCCCTGATTGGCGATGCCGATGGCATCTACCGGGCCGGCGGCGCGTACCAGCGCGCGGATATTGGCGAGCAGTTCTTCGGGATCATGCTCCACCCACCCCGGTTGTCTGTGGTGCTGTGTGTGCGTGCGCGCGCCGCTCAAATGCCAACGGCCGCCGGTTTCGATGATCAGGCATCGTGTCGATGTGGTGCCCTGGTCGATCGCCGCGACGCGCATCGCTCAGCCCTCGCCAAAACGAAAGGCGATGTGCCGGGCTGCGTGAAGGGCGGCGGGCATCGGCACCAGAACCCGTCGCTCGGGCAGGAATTCGCCACGTCGCGCCCATACCCGCACACCATCGAGTTCTAACGATAACTCCCCCCGCACGCGCGCGATGAACCTTAGCTGGAACTCACCGAGCGCGCCCGCCGCCGCATCCTCGGCCCGTACATATCCGGGCACCACCAGTTTGATCGGCTGCTCGAATGCCACGGGCACGCGCGGCGGGTCTTGCCGCCGCATTGCGCGCGGCTGTGCGAGATCGCGTGCCACCGCCGCCCCGATGGCCCGCCCCTCGCGGAACGCCCAGCCCCCGGTTTCCACTGCCCGCAACACATTGCCACAGGCGAAGTAGAGCGGGTTCGCGCAACGCCCATCCTGGTCGATCGCGGGGGCTCGCGCGCCTTGCGCGAGCCCCATGCCGGAACTCAGGAACAGCGAAGTCTCGGGCACAAAGTGTCCGGTGACCAGCACGCCGTCACAGGCGATATCACGCGTCTTATCGCCATGGCCTATCCGCACACTCTCGACACGAGCACCCCCCTGAATATCAAGGAGCGTCGCGCCGCGAAAAAACGGTACTCCAACCAGGCCAGGAAACCATGAGGCAGGCGCCCGTGCCAGTGCGTAGGGCAGAGCCTCCACCACCGCCGCCGGTCGCGCGCCATGGCGGAGGCAAGTAAGAACAGCGGAGAATGTCACGAGCTCGGACCCTAGGATCACGGGGCGGCGGAACGGCATCAGCCCATGCAGCGTCACATAACCTTGCAGCGCGCCGGTGGAGAGCACGCCCACCGGGCGCCCCCCCGGCAGCAGCCGCGCCGCGCGCGAGGCTTCGCGCGCGCCCGTCGCCACGATGATTCGTTCGGCCTCGAACTGCGAGACCACCCCGTTGCAGGCTACCGTCAAGCGTGCCTCATCATGCAGAGACACTACCGAATGCCCGGCTCGCACAGTCACGCCGTGGCGCTCTGCCTCCACTGTCAGCCGCCGCGCGTAGGCCGGGCCTGAATAAACCCTCCCGAACTCGCGCATGCCGAAGGGCGAATGGCCGCAATGGCGGGTCGCCCCGCCGAGGTCAGCTTCACGCTCCAGCAGCATCACGCGCTCAACCCCCCGGCGCCGCAATTCAACCGCTGCCGCCACGCCCGCAGGCCCCCCGCCGATTACGATCACATCCGCCGCGTTGACCATCAGCCACTCTCCGCCGGCACCGCAAGGGGCGTATGCAGCCGCCCTTGCGTCAACGCCGCCAGTTTGGCGTTACAATAAAACCCCTGGCAGCGTCCGAGCCCGGCCCTGGTGCGGCGCTTGAGCCCGCCGAAATCTCCCGGCGGCACCGCGCTTGTAAGCGCCGCCTCGATCTCCCGGCGCGTCACCATCTCGCAGTGGCAGATGATCTCGCCGCAACCCTGCTGCTGCCAGTCGCGCGGGCGGCTCTCGGCGAGGTTGGGCAGGCAGACTGGCGGCACAAGCGGCAGCGCGGCTGGTAGCGCGGCGCCGAATTGCGCGTGCAGGCTGAGCGCATGGCCAGCTAACCCCAAAGCGGCCGTGAGCCCGGTCGAGCGTATCCCGCCCAGCGTGATTGCTCGCTGCTCTGGCCGGCATGCCACCCGATAGTCCTTGGTTTCGGTCGCGGGGCGCAGCCCGGCATACACTGCGGTTACCGGCATCTCCTCCAGGGCGGGCATCATCTCGGCCGCGCGTCGCATAAGGGCGGTCAGAGTCTGCGTCTCCACGGTAGCGCGGGTGCGGTCCTCCTGCTCCTCCGCGGTCGGGCCGACCAGCACATTGCCGAACACCGTGGGGCAGAGCACGATCCCCTTGGTGGTCTCGTTCGGCACTGGGAGGATGATGCGCGGCACATGCCGGGCGGCCGCCTTGTCGAACACCACAAACTGCCCCTTACGCGGCTTGATGGTGAAGGCGGGGGTAAAGCCGAGCCGCGCATCCACCACATCACCGTACAGCCCAGCCGCGTTCACGACTGCCGCGGCGCGGACCTCGCCTGCCTTTGTTTGCAGGTGCCATGCGCCTTGGAAGTGGCCAGCCAGCAGCTCTGCATTGAACAGCAGCTTTGCCCCCAGCGCCACCGCCTGGGTGAGATAGGCAAGCGGCGCCGACCATGGGTCGATTATGTATTCCCCCGGCACCTCAATGGCATCTACGAGCCCTGCGGAGAGGCTGGGCACCAGCGCGCGGGCACTCATCGCCCCGATGGGTCGAACCCCGGGCACACCGTTCAACCGCGATTGCGCCACGATGCTTTCGAGCCGCGCGGCCTCCGCCTCGCTCCACGCGCACACCAGCGCGCCAGTTTCCAGCAGCGGCAGGTTATGCGCGGCGTGGATCTCGAGATATTCCCTGTAGCCCGCCTGCACGAGCTGGCACTCCAGGCTGCCTGGCGGCGCGTCGAACCCGGTGTGCAAGATAGCGCTATTGGCTTTCGAGGCACCGGCCAGAATATCGGGCGCCGCCTCAATCAACACCGTCTTGGCCCCCGCGAGGGCGAAGCGTCGCATCACCGCGCAGCCAACAACGCCACCGCCGATCACGGCGACATCGAACAACTCATCCGCACCTGAACACCCTAGCATTTTATCCGTTCGCCCTTGGGGTCGTAGAGCGGTTCGAGGCTTACCCGGCAGGGCAGGCGATTTGTCGCCACCTCAAGCTCATAGGCGCCATCTAGCACAAACCTCGCATCAATCGCACGGGTGGAACGAACATACCCATAGCCGATCCATTTGCCGATGGTGTAACCAAACCCCGAGCTGGAGAGATACCCCACACGTTCGCCGTTGCGATAAATCGTCGAGCGGGCGGGCACGACGGTATCAGGATCGTCGGTGGTGAAGGCCGCGAGCATCCGCGTAACGCCCGTCTGTTTCTGTGCTTCCAGTGCCGCCCGCCCACGGAAGGGCGTTGTCTTCCTAAGCTTGCAGGCCCAGCCGAGGCCCGCCTCGAGCGGGGTATGGTCGGGCGTGATATCGCCTGCCCAGGCGCGATAGCCTTTCTCCAGCCGTAGCGTTTCGATCGCCCGATACCCCGCATCCTTCAGGCCAAATGCAGCACCCGCCGCCTTTAACGCCGCATAAACGCCGGTCGCGTATTCCACCGGCAGATGCAGCTCCCATCCCAATTCGCCGACATAGGTCACGCGCAGCGCCCGTACCGGGCAGCCCGCGATGCCGACCATTTTAGTGGTGCCGAAGCGAAACGCAGCATTGGAAACGTCATCGCGCGTGACCGCCTTGAGAATGTCGCGCGCGCGGGGGCCCATCAGCGCCAGCACCGAGTAGGCCGAGGTGACGTCGATCAGCTGCGCGTTCATCCCTGACGGGATGTTGCGGGAGATCCAATTGAAATCATGCGTCGCAAAGCCGGTGCCGGTGACGATGTAATACTCGTCCTGCGCAACGCGCACGCAGGTAAGGTCGCATTCTATGCCGCCCTTGTCGTTCAGCATCTGTGTATAGATCAACGAGCCCACCGGCCTGGCGACATCATTGGCGGCGATCCAGCCCAGAGCAGCCTCGGCATCCGGCCCCTTGAGGGTGAATTTCGCAAACGAGGTCTCGTCGAACAAAGCCGCCGCCTCACGCGCCGCCCTGTGCTCGCGCCCCACGGCTTCATGCCAGTTTGGAATGCCAAAGGTGTAGACATCGCGCGGCGTCTCACCCGCCGCTGCATCAGCGAACCAGTTTGGCCGCTCCCAGCCAAGCTTCTCGCCGAAGCATGCGCCGTTGGCCTTGAGCGCCTCATAGAGCGGCGACTTCCGGCATGGCCGTCCAGACTCATTCTCCTCCGACGGCCAGGCCATGGTGTAATGTTTGCCATAGGCTTCCAGCGTGCGCGTGCGCACCCAGTCGGTATCGAAATGCGGGCGGCCAAAGCGGCGGATATCCACGGGCCACAGATCATAGGGCGGCTCGCCTTTCACCACCCATTCCGCCAGCGCCATGCCAGCCCCACCCCCGGCGGCTATGCCAAAGGCGTTGAAGCCCGCACCGACGAAGAAATTCTTCAGTTCGGGCGCCTCGCCAAGGATAAAATTGCCATCCGGCGTGAAGCTTTCCGGCCCGTTCAGCAGGGTCTTGATGCCCGCGTTTTGCAGCGCCGGTACACGCCCCAGGGCCAGTTCCATGAGCTGCTCGAAATGGTCGAAATTCGAGTTGAGCAGCGTGTAGTGGAACCCTTTTGGAATGCCGTCCGTCGCCCACCCGATCGGGTTTGGTTCATAGCCGCCCATGACAAGGCCGCCCACCTCTTCCTTGTAATAGGTCAGACGGTCGGGATCGCGCAGCGTCGGCAGGTCGCTCGTAACGCCCTCGATGCGCTCCGTGACCATGTATTGGTGCTCGACCGACACGAGCGGCACATTCACCCCCACGGTCTTGGCAAAATCCCGCGACCACTGCCCCGCGCACAGCACCACCTTCTCGCAGGCAATATAGCCCTGATCGGTTGCCACCCCACGGATCACGCCGGCCTCGATATCGACGGATAAAACCTTGGTATCCTCGAACAACTTCGCCCCACCCAGGCGCGCACCCTTGGCGAGTGCCTGAGTGATATCAGAGGGATTCGCCTGCCCGTCGGTTGGCAGAAACGCCGCTCCCACCACGTCATCCACCGTCATCAGCGGCCAGAGTTTTTGCGCTTCGCTAGGGGTGAGCAAATGCATCTCCAGCCCGAACGAACGCGCCGTGGTCGCCTGACGCTTTACCTCCGTCCAGCGTTCCTGGTTGCAGGCCAGGCGCAGCCCACCGTTCATCTTCCAGCCGGTCCCGAGCCCGGTCTCCGCTTCGAGGCGCCGGTAGAGCTTTACGGATTCACCCAAAAGCTGCGTGATGTTGGCGCTGGTGCGTAATTGCCCCACCAGCCCGGCGGCATGAAAAGTGGTGCCGGAGGTGAGTTTCTTGCGTTCAAGCAGCACCACTTCTGCGCCGAGCCCGGCCAGATGATAGGCGGTGGAACACCCCACGATGCCGCCGCCGATCACGACGATTTTCGACGATTTTGGCAAATCACTCATCATACCCTCATAGCCTCAGGAAATCGGCATAGGCAGCCTCGAAGCGCGCGCGGTACTCTGCGGTATACGCTCGATAATCAAAGTCGATCCGGGATGAAATTTCCGAGACCATGCTCCACATTGTCTCCCGCAGCAGCGAGGCGCAGATCATCGCATTGAACCGGCGCCAAAGTTTGGCGCTCACTGTGGTCTCGTAATAGGCTTCAAGCAGCCATATCGAGAGCGCATTGGATAATTCGCAGTTCGATGCAAGACTCGCAAGGTCGAATAACGGCGTATTGAATCCGCCATAATCCCAGTCGATCAGCCAGAGCCGCTCGGCGGTATCGATCAGGTTCGCAGGTAGCAGGTCGTTATGCGTGAGCGCGATGTCCACCGGGCCGATTGTGCGCTCCAGATGCTCAGCCTTGGGCATCAGATACGCCAGATCATCGCGGAAGGCAGGGCCCTCCTCATAAAGCCGCGCCGCATAGTCGCGCAGCACGTGAAATACCCAGAACATGACGACTGGCCCGCGAAGTTTCGGGGTTGCATCCTGGTGCAACCGGCGCAGCAATACCGCAATGCGCGCGAGCATCGCCGGTTGCGCAATGCTTTGGGCATCAAGCGTCCGCCCGTCGACATACGCCATCGCGAGCACGCTCTCATCGGCATAGACGATGCGCGGCGACAAGCCCACCGCCTCGCTCGCACGATGGCAGGCTTGCTCGTTGAAGCGCTTGACCATATGCGTTTCGATGTCGCCGCCCAACCGCACCACGAAGGCCTCGTCGCCGTCCCACAGCTTAATGTTCACGTTGGTGATGCCGCCTTTCAGGATTTGCGGATCCCGCGGCGCGGTCCAAACGGGTAGTCCCATGGCTTTGGCGATGGGTTCGTCTCGCTCGTTCACGACACCTCCCGCACATGGCGCGCCCTGCAAAACCGCCGCGTTTTCGCGACGGCATTCCCGCTTGCATCCTGGCGAACCAGCCTTCCTCCCGGGTTCGGCTGGTTCCGGACCGCTCACGACCGAGTCATGGAAGAGAACATCAAAACCGCCTCTAATTCAACAAATTCTCCCTATTGTCTGTCTCTTTTCTGGTGTCTTTGCGGATAAGGCACGAAACTTCGGCATAGGTATGGGCCGAACACATCCAGTCGATTATTTATTCACTTAAATCAATGTGGCCTGATGAATATTTTGTGCCAGCGCGTTTGAAATAGCGCGATCATGCGGCCTGGTTGAGATGGATAATGTTTGGCTTCACGGTTTGGGGCGCCGGAGGCCGAGATGCCAATGCTGAATGTGGCCACAACCTGTTGTAGTGGTTGCGCCATTGCTCGATGAGAATTTGTGCTTCTCGCAGGCCGTAGAAGATTTCTCCGTGCAGCAGCTTGCCGCGCAGCTTGCTATTGAAGCTCTCGCAATATCCGTTTTCCCAAGGCGGAGGGCAGTGGAAAAGGGTCGGCCCGTAACCCGGATGGCCCGGCTCAGGGCCCATTAAGTTCTTGCTGCGGCGCGGTTTGGTATGGTTTTGGAGATGGTGGAGGGGCTTTGCCGTGTCCGAGTTGTTGGGTTGAGCGACTGTCAGTTGGCACGGATATCACCGCTTTTCCCGTTGTCTGGGGCGGAAAAAGGAGGGCGTAACTCTAAGTTGCACACCATCTGCGACGCGGATGGCCGCCCCGGTTGCCGCACTTCACGGCCGGCCAGGTAACTTTCCAAGGCTCCAGAGGCAGTTTTCTTTGACAATACCCATTAAATCTTGTTTGTATACGTACTTTCTATCTTAAGTTATGTTAATTTGGTCAATCTTGATATAGACGAAGTAGTGAGTGTGATTGGACGATTGGACGATTGACAATGTATGAACAGTTGGTCCGGTACACCTTGTCAGCCGTGAGCGCGGCCAAACGTCGCCTGATGGGGCGGAAGGCTAGCGTGGCGCTGATCTTTGCGATCTCGGCCCCGATGCTTCTGGCGGTAACGGGGCTTTCTGTCGACGTCGGGTATTGGTATCAAGATCAGACGACGTTGCAATCGGCTGCAGATGCTGCGGCCCTCGCTGCGGCATCGGCGAATGCGCAGTCAAAGTATAACGTCAGCACGGCTGCGGAGGCTCAGCCCTACGCGGTAACAGCAGCGAACAACGCTTCAAATTCCCGCTTCAACCTCACAAATGCTTCAGTCTCCGTGGCGTTGACCACGCCTTCAACCCCAAGCGGTACAGTCATTAATCAGTGGCAAGCAACGGCGGTCACACCCCGCGGGAGCTTTTTTTCCCGGGTCAGTGGGGAAGGTTTAACCGGTTTGGCGCCGGGAACACAAAGTGCTACGGCCGTAGCTGATTACAAAACGGTAACATCCACGACGGGCGGTTCTTGCCTCCTCTCCCTCGGCTCGGCCGGGCAGTCCGTTATTGGTAACGTCGCGGCAAACGGTAAAGCTTTAGTCGATGCCAACGGTTGCAACATTTACGCAGATTCCAACGCCTGCGGGAATGGCTCCACGCAGAACTATGCCATTCAGGCCGTTGGCAATGCGACAATTGAAACAACCAACACCACCGGGGACAGTATTTTTACGGCTGGCTGCACTCATACATCAGGCGGCGGCCAGATTTTTGGCGCTGGCGGAACGGCTGACAATAATTACAATATAGTGGATGGTGCTTCTGTCGAGAGCGACCCGTTATATTATATGGGGGATGCGCCAACCTTTTGGTACGATAATGCGACCGATCTAGCTTCAATTCCCAATTGCCTAGAAAAGACATTATCTGGCAGCGGCAATTCAGCCACGGTGCTTATCTACCCGCCAACAGGTAATGATGGGGATGAACCGACAAATTCAGATGATGATTACGATCCGCCATTAACGTATTGTTTGTATAATGCCAATTCAAACGCTTACAGCATTCCATCACAGGGTACAGTGTATTTCTGTCAGACCTCGAGTTGCTCGACTGATACCGGAACCGCTCTTACCAATTATGGTACGAACTCCGATGGGCAAAGCGTCAGCTACTTTTTTAATAATGGCTTTACCGGAGGCTCTCAAACCAACGTCTATTTTGGTCCGGGGATTTACTATTTCGATGGTTCGGCACCCCTTAAGCTAGTAGGGGGCAGTTATATAAGTACAGTGGGCACTGGCTCCACTTTTGTTTTTGAAGGAACAACCTCTTACAATATTGGCGGCAGTGGCACCGCTTTGGATCTGCTCGCCCCCAACAATAGTGCCGATTGTGTAAGCGCGGCATATTACAATGCTGCGGCAGACTCGCAAAACAGCTACACAAATAGCTTATACGGTATGAGCACGATCGAAAATGGCCAGGGTATTTGCGGGTTGTTGATTTACGAAGCCCGCAACGATACGGCCGCTGGACAAATCGATGGCTCGGGAACGTCGACTGTAAATGGTGTCATTTATACACCAAAGGCCTCGTTCAGCAGCGTTGGTGGCGGCAGCATCAGCGCCGTCAATGGTGGGACCTTGGCTGTCCTGGCAGACAACTTCAACGTCACCGGTCTAGGTACGCTTAACGTAACGATTGGTTCGGGCAGCAATGACCTCGCCGCTTCGCTTGTGAAAACAACCACAACCACAACTTCTTCGGTTATGCTGGTGCAATAGCCGTGCTTAGCAGAACCAGAAGCTTATGGAGGGTGATTTGATTGCTCCCCGCGTTAAGCTCTTTTGGCATGCCAAAAGAGCTGTCGCTGCTGTAGAGTTCGCCTTGTCGGGCATTGCGATTGTGGCCTTTATGATGGCGATTATTAATTTGGGGTTGCTGGGTTTCTCGCTGGGAACCATGGAGCGAGCCACAGAAGCCACGGCACGGGCCGCAGCGATGTATGCCTCCAATCAATATGCCTCGACAGGCACTATGACATGCCCCACCAGCGACTTCATTGTAAGTGACTTTAACAAATACGGGCAGCCGCCCTTGCCTGCCGCAGGCACGGCAAGTGGCAGCAATCCACTCATCACAGCGGTTTGGACAGACAATAGTGACGGCTCAAATAGTGCAGATTGGCACGGCGTGTATCTCACCCTCACAGTCAAGTATAATTGGTCGCCAATTGGCTTCGTCCCATTTGTGAAAACGATTCCGCTGAGCATTACCACTGCTTCTACGGTCATGGGTAGCTTCGACATTCCAACAGTGGTGGCATCCACGTGCCAATAATCAAACGCCCTCTTGATTATCGCGATCGTAAAGGCAGTATTGCTATTGAGTTTGCTTTGATCAGCACCTTTTTTTTGGTGCCGCTGCTCTTGGGCGCCTCTGACTTTGTGGTGATCATATCAGCTCGTGCGCAGTTGAACACCGCGTTGCAAGCCCTGTATTATTTCGCCTGGACCAATCCCACCTCCGCCGCGGACTCGACCCAGTTGGCTCAGGTTATTGCGGCGATTAACGCTCAGTCGATTTACCAGATTACCAATCCGACGGTTTCAGTTACTTATGTCTGCGCTACCCCAGGATCAACTCCAAGTTATACAACGTACACGTCTCCGGGGAACTGCGGACAATCAGAAGTTCAGCAGACGCTGACTTCTTATAAAATATCTACAAACGTCAGCCTGCCGGTTACTTTCCTAGGTATTGCATCGCCCATGCAGTATTCCGCAAACGGAACAATTCAGACGCAGTAATCAGTCGCGTTTATTATCTGGCGACGGGGGGCGGGCTAATGCGGATTAGTCTCCGTTTGGAGCGACGCCATCATGCCGCGTGGCCTCATGACGAAGGCTTGTCCCGGTAGATTGTCTCCAGGTTGGCCCAGCACGTGGGGGTCGTTCCACTCCAAGGTCGCTTCTCGGCGGAAATCAACCTGGTGCATCACAATGTTCTGGATGAGAAAATGCGAGCGGGTGCAAGCCAAGCAGCCATGACAGGATGGTGCATTGCGTAAAGAGGCCTGGCGACGTAGGCTCTGTTACGGAAGAGGGCATTGGTGGTCCTCATGGCCATCGTCGCGTGGGCTTCAATGCCGGGCGCCAGTCAAAAAAATCCCGGATCAACAGGGAGACACGATGCCATGTCTGGTAACCAAACCCATTCGGGCCTGCATGCCCCGCGTGCGGCCGCGTTCATAGGCCCTTATGGCGGTGGCAAGACCAGCCTGTGCGAAGCACTGTTGGAGGTCTCCGGTATCCGGCTGCGCCATGCGGGAGACACCCGCACCCCCGAGCCTGGGACCGAGGCGAAACTGGGGAATTGCACCTTTCTGGAGGACCGCTGGGCCTTGCTCGACTGCCCCGGCTCCATCGAATTTCAGGCCGAGGCCGCCGCCGCGCTGGCGGTGGCTGATATTGCGGTGGTGGTGGCGGACCCGGACCCGGCGCGGGCCATGGCGCTGCGCCCGGCTTTCGCGGCGCTGGAGGCCGCTGGAACCCCTTTTATCCTGTTCATCAACAAGGTGGACACACTGACCGTGCCCCCCGCCGAACTGATCGCCGCCTTGCAGGCCGAAACCGCCACCAAGCTTGTTCCCCGGCAATTACCGTTGATGGAGCAGGGCAAAGTCGCCGGCTATGTCGATCTCGTTTCCGAGCGCGCCTACCGGTATCGTGAACGCCAGCCTTCCGAGGTGATCCCGGTGCCCACGGGTGCGGCGGCCGATGAACAAACGGCCCACGACCAACTGGTGGATACGTTGGCCGACCGCGATGACAGCCTGCTGGAAAAAGTTGTTGAGGGTACAGCGGTGAGCGCGGCGGAACTCTTTACCCATCTGCGGCATGATCTAGGAGAAGGCAATCTGGCTGAGGTCATGTTCGGCGCCGCTACCCATGGCAATGGCGTGCAGCGGCTCTGGAAGGCTTTGCGGCACGACACGCCCGAGCCCGCGCAAACCCGAGCCCGTCACGGTATCGACGCTAAGGGCGAGGCGCTCGCGCAGGTGTTCAAGGTGTCTTATGCCGGGCAGGCGGGCAAGCTGGCTTATGCGCGTATCTGGCGCGGCCCGTTGCAGGATGGCGCCGCTGACGGGCAGATGCGTGTGGGCGGCATTTTCTCTTTCCCAGGCAATGAGACGCAGAAATTGCCGCAGGCCGAGGCTGGCGATGTGGTGGCGCTGGGCCGGCTGGATGGCGCGGTGCCCGGCGCCGTATTTGGTGCCGCTCAGGGCAGCCTGGCTTTTCCAGCCCCGCCGCCGCCGGTTTATGCCCTGGCCATCACCGTGCCGGACCATAAGGACGATGTGCGTCTTTCCACGGCTCTGGCCAAGCTGCTGGAAGAAGACCCAGCTCTCAGCCTGATGCGCGATGCCGAAACCGGCGACACGCTGCTGGCTGGGCAGGGCGAAACGCATCTGGCCCGCGCGCTGGACCGGCTGAATAAAGGTTGGGGGCTGAATGTAAGCGCCGCCCGGCCCAAACTGCGGCTGAAGGAGACCATTAAGCTCTCGGTGCACGAACATTCCCGCCTGAAGCGCCAGACCGGCGGGCACGGCCAGTTCGCGGATGTGAAGCTGGAGATTGCCCCGCGCCCGCGTGGCGAGGGATTCAGCTTTATTGACAAAGTCACCGGTGGTGCCGTGCCGAAACAATATATCCCGGCTGTGGCGGCGGCGGCTGAGGAAGCCATGGCGAAAGGGCCGTTCGGCTATCCGGTGGTGGATGTCGCGGTAACGCTGCTCGATGGCGGTTTTCATTCGGTGGATAGTTCAGACATGGCCTTCCGTACCGCCACGCGCAACGGCATTGCCGAGGCGCTGGTCAAGGCTGATCCTGTGCTGCTGGAGCCGGTTCATCGCGTCACTATCAGTGCGCCCAATAGTTTCACGGCCGCGGTGCAGCGTCTGCTTTCCGGCAAGCGCGGGCAGATTATGGGCTATGCTGAAAAACCCGGCTGGCCCGGCTGGGACGAAACCCAGGCCCTGCTGCCTGAAGCGGAAACGCACCGGCTGATCTTGGAGCTGCGGTCACAAACCGCGGGGTTGGGCGGTTTTGTGCATGCATTCGACCATTTGGCGGAAGCCTCGCCAAATCTGGCGGAACGTGTTGCCCGGCAAGCTGCGGAATAATCGAAAAGTAAAGGCGGTCATATGCTTGGCTAAGCGGGACTCTTCTCGCGGTGGGGTATGTTTTTAGCTAAACGAAATCACTATCCGACCGGAGAAAATAATGACCGGCTTCGTTCCGCTTGAATTGGCTGTGCTCCGGGCGATTTTTGATGAAACTCCTGAGTTTGTTGAACAGCTTCAGCGACAACTTGCCAAGGCGATTGTTCTGGAACGGGAGAATACAGGCTTGGGCTTCCTAACAACGATGTCAGTTTCTGATGATTTGGATGCAATTAAAGGTCCGCTTGCGCTTGGTTATACCGTCTATGCCCAAGTTGGCGGATTGAAACACGGTCTCGGAGTTGCACTTCTATTAAAGAACGGATTGCTCCACCAACTCGATTTTTTCTCATGCGTTGGGGAAAGCACCAATGGACTGAATATCTCAGAAGTAAAATTTGAGTTAACCGAAGCCCCTTTTGGCAATTAATCCCCCACAAGGTGGGCTGCTTAGCCAAGTATATAGTTGCCAACATAAACGGGGTTAAGCGGCGTTATGACGGGTGCATCATCGCCGCACCGCTGCGCCAGAGCATATAGGCAGCAACAGCGAAGATCAGCCCGGCGAACACGGTGGTCAACACGCCGTGTTCAGCCGCCAGCCGCCGTGCGGTCACCGCGCCCACCACTCCACCCACCACGCCGCCAAGGATGAAAATAACCGCCAGCACCCAATCCACCATGCCGGAGAAGGCATAATTCAGCGCCGTTGTCAGCCCGAAGGCCGTCACCGCGATCAAAGAGGTGCCTACGGCATTCAGCATCGGCATTCTGGTGGAGGCCATCAGGCCCGGTACAATCAGAAACCCGCCGCCAATGCCGAAAAAGCCTGAGAAAATCCCGGTGACGAGCCCAAACCCAAGCACTTTTGGGGCGTTCTCGCGGGTGCATTGCGCGTCTTCCTCCCCGGTATAATGGCGCTTTTTTATCATGATGAACGCGATCGCGAACATCAACAGGGCGAACAGAAACAGCAGCTTCTGCCCACCCACCGCCTTGCCGAGCGAAGACCCTGCAAACGCCCCCGCAATGCCCGCCGCCGCATACAGCCCGCCACAGCGCCATTTTACCGTCTTGGCCTTGGCGTGGCTGGCCAGGCCGGTCAGTGCATTGGCGGCTACCGCCAGCGCGCTGGTGCCGATGGCGATATGCGGGTTCGGCACTCCCACCAGATAAACCATCAGCGGCACGGCAAGGATGGACCCGCCGCCGCCAACCAGCCCCAGCGTGAATCCCACCACCCCGCCGCTGCCCGCGCCGAGTGCATATTGAACCATATCCAGAGCCATTTTCGTCTCTTTCAGGCTTTCGTTTCTGCCTTGGCAGGAAGGGCTTTGGGGGCGGCCAGCCATTCCCGGCCTTTCAGCATATCCTGCCAATAAACCCAGGGCAGAACACGGTCTTTCAGGAACCAAGCGGCGCGGGTGGGCTTGGTGCCGTCCAGCAGCCAGGTTGGGAAGGTGGGGGTGATTTTGCCGCCATAGCTGAATTCAGCCAGCACGATCCGCCCGCGCTCCACCGTGAGCGGGCAGCTTCCGTAACCGAAATAAGCAGCCGTGAGCGGCTTGCCATCCAAATGCGCCAATACATTTACGGCCACAACCGGCGCCTGCTGGCGCACCGCGGCGGCGGTTTTAGCGTTGGAGGTCGCGCAGCCATCGCCCAGCGCGAACACATTGGGGTAGGTGGGGTTTTGCATGGTGTTCTCATTCACCGCCGCAAACCCGCTGGCGGCGGCCAGTTGGCTGCTCTTGATACAGTCCGGCGCGACTTGC
The DNA here is from genome assembly GCA_018971725.1 of Pseudomonadota bacterium. Taxonomy (GTDB): domain Bacteria; phylum Pseudomonadota; class Alphaproteobacteria; order Acetobacterales; family Acetobacteraceae; genus Acidocella. Next base: position 16,888 of record JAGXAE010000026.1, read on the forward strand.
GGCGGCACGGCGTGCAGCATGTCGTATTCCCGTTCGATGATCTGCGTGCCGGCCGGCGTTGTCTGCTCAAAACGCGCCACCCGCGCAGGGCCGTCCACGCTCACCAGTTTAGTGTCGAAATTAAGCTGGATGTTATAGCGCTTCACATACTCCATCAGCGCGGGCACATAAGCGGCCACGCCAAACAGCACCGCCCCGGCAAGGTCGAACTCGACCGAGATATCCTTCAGCCGCCCGGCCTGCAGCCAGCGATCGCAGCTTAGATACATCGCCTTTTGTGGTGCGCCAGCGCATTTAATCGGCATTGGCGGTTGGGTGAAAATGGCCCGGCCTGATTTCAGTTCGGACACCAGCTTGTTGGTGTAAGAGGCAAGGTCGTAGCGGTAATTCGAAGTCACGCCATTGTGGCCCAGCGCTTCGGGCAGACCGGGAATCGCCTCCCACGCCAGGCGGATGCCAGCGGCTACCACCAGCACGCGATAAGTAACATCGCTGCCATCCGCCAGGATCACGCGGTTTTCATCCGGCGCGAAGCCTGTGACGGCGGCTTTAATCCAGAGCACTTCATGCGGCATCACCTGAGATGTCGGGCGGCAGGTGACTTCCGGCTGGAACACACCAGCCCCCACCAGTGTCCAGCCCGGCTGGTAATAATGCACGTCAGATGGCTCGATGATGGCGATGCTCAGCCCCTTGCGGCGCTTGAGCATGCTGGCGGCGGTGGCAATACCTCCGCTGCCGCCGCCCACGATCACTACGTCATAGGTTTTAGCCGCATTGCCGGTGTTTGGCGTGTCGGCGGTCAGGCGCTGCGCGGCTCCAAATAACGCTTCAGACCGTGCGCCGGTGCGGCAATAAGCCAGAACCGGACCAGGCAGGCTGGCCAGGGCGTCGGCCATTTTGCGGATGTCGGCGGGGCTGAAGTCGCGGGAGGCCACGGGCACATGGGCAAAGCCAAGGCCGGCCCGCTCTGCCGCGGCGCGGATCTCGGCGGCGGTGGGCTGGTTGCTATCCTCGCCATCCAGCCGGTTGCAGATGATGGATCGGAAGCCCTGATCAGCAAGGCTCGGCAGTTCCTCTGGTTGTATCTGCGATGAAACGGAAAAATTCGGAGTCAGGGATCTGCTGTTCATAGTCTTATTTCCCGATTGCGCCGGGCGCCTTCACTTCATTCGCGGGCGTGCTCCGGCTTGTTATGATTCTGAACAGGCCCATGCCGGCCAGCATCGCCAGCACGAAGACAAAGGCTGAGCGAGGCGCCAGGGCGAGGTCCGTAATGGCGGGGCCGGGGCAAAGCCCGGCAACGCCCCAGCCGATGCCGAACAGCACCGCGCCACCGATCAATTTGGTGTCCAGTTTGGTCGTATCCGGCAGATTGAACCGCTCCGCCGCCAGGGGCGTGCGCAGCTTCGCCTGGATGCGCCAGGCAATACCCATCGGGATCAGCGCCCCGCCCATCACGAACATCAGGGTTGGGTTCCAGGCGCCGAAAATATCCAGAAAGCCGCGCACCTTGGCGGGGTCGGACATGCCGGAGAGCGCTAGCCCGGCACCGAATAACGCCCCGGCCAGTAAGGCAAGCAAAGTTTGTTTCATGATAACCCCATCAGGTTCATGACCGCGACAGTGACAACGCCGCTGGCCATGAAGATGAGCGTGGCCGAGATTGAACGGCGGGAGAAGCGGGACATGCCGCAGACGCCATGGCCGCTGGTGCAACCGGAGCCCAGTCGGGTGCCGAACCCCACCACCAGTCCCGCGATGAGCAGCGTGGCGATGTTGGGCGGAAAATGCAGGCTTACTCCGCCAAGGGCCTGCGCCATCAGCCATCCGCCCAGCGGCAGGCCGAGAATGAAGGCAATGGCCAGCACGGGCGGCGGCCCGGCATCTGCCAGCCCCACGGCGCGGGCGGCAAGGCCGCTCACCCCGGCAATGCGCCCCAGCCCTAGCAGCATCAGCGCAGCCGCGCCGCCAATCATGAGTCCGCCTAGCAGTCCGAATATCCAAGCTTCCGGCATTATTCTACTCCCACAACGTCAGTCACAGTTAAACGGCGTCCAACGGAATTTTCAGATAGCGTATTCCGTTATCCTCCGGCGGGGGAAGGTGGCCTCCGCGCATATTCACTTGCACGGCGGGCAAAATCAGGCGCGGCATGGCCAAAGTTGCGTCGCGTGCTTCACGCATCGCCACGAACCCATCCTCGGTGATGCCATCATGCACATGGACATTGCCTGTCCGTTCCGCGCTAATTGTGGTTTCCCACGCATAGCTGTCGCGCCCCGGCGCCTTGTAGTCGTGGCACAGAAAGACGCGCGTGCGCTCCGGCAGAGAGAGCAGGCGGCGGATGGAGCGGTATAGCTGGCGCGCATCGCCACCCGGAAAATCCGCCCGCGCGGTGCCGTAATCGGGCATAAACAAAGTGTCGCCGCAGAATACGGCATCGCCGATCACGTAAGCGAGGTCGGCGGGGGTGTGGCCCGGCACATGCAACGCCATGGCTTTCAGGTTGCCGATCTGGAACTGGTCGCCATCCTTAAACAGCATGTCGAAATCCGAGCCGTCGCGGGCGAATTCAGTGCCGGCATTGAACAGCTTGCCGAAGATGTTCTGCACGGTGATGATCTCAGCACCGATGGCGAGCTTGCCGCCTAACTTGCCCTGCAAATAAGGCGCGGCGGAGAGGTGGTCCGCATGGGCGTGGGTTTCCAGCAGCCAATCCACAGTCAGGTTTTGTTCCTGTGCATAAGCAACGATAGCGTCAGCTGATTTAAAGGAGGTCCGGCCGGAGGCGGGGTCGTAATCCAGCACCGAGTCGATGACGGCCGCATGCCGGGTGGCTGGGTCATGCACCACATAGCTGACCGTGAAGGTTGGCTCATCGAAAAATGCTTTCACGGGCACGGCGCCAACCTGTGTTCCAGAGATCAGGCTGGCGGCGTGGTCGAGAACTTGATCTGACATGGCTGTTGCCTTTAATTCGTATTTACATTATATATGTAAGTAATAAAGTATGGTTGCGTCAAGTGAAAGCTTCAGCAATCTACCGGTCGGAGACTGCATGTGATGGACGACCCGAATTTCCGCCCTATTCTGCCAACCAGGCCGCTACGCATTGGCGATGTGGCGCCGGACTTCGTGGCCCGTACCACCAGGGGCGAGGTGAGGCTTTCAGGCTACCGGAAGCGCTGGCTGCTGTTTTTCTCCCACCCTGCGGATTTCACGCCAGTTTGCACCACGGAATTCGTGGCCTTTGCCCAGGCGGCGGAAAAATTCGCGGCGCTGAACTGCTCACTGCTGGGGCTCTCGGTGGACAGCCTATATTCCCATCTGGCCTGGATACGCGCCATCCGGGAGACTTTCGGCGTGACGGTGAATTTCCCGTTGGTGGAAGACCCCAGCATGGCGGTGGGCCGCGCCTATGGCATGGTGGACGAGACCCTGCCGGACAGCGCCACAATGCGCGCCAGCTATTTCATCGACCCGCAAGGCGTGATTCGGGCCATGACCTGGTATCCATATAATGTCGGGCGTTCGGTGGAGGAGATGCTGCGGTTGCTTGCCGCCTTGCAGGCCACCACCGGAGACAAGGTGCTGGCGCCGGAAGGCTGGCGGCCTGGCGAGGCGCTGATGGCGCCGCCCGCTTCCTCCCTAGCTGAGATGGGCGAGGGCACAGACTGGTTCTGCCGTAAGGCCAGCGAGGTATGAGCGCGCTCTACAAGGACCGCGCGGCGGCCGAGGCGGCCGTCGAGCAGCTCAAGGTCTATGCCCAGCCGCAAAGACTGATGATCCTCTCCTGCCTGCTGGGAGGGGAGCGGATGGTGAGCGAGATCGAAGCTGCCGCAGGAATTGGCCAACCGGCCCTGAGCCAGCAGCTGGCGGAGCTGCGGCGCAAGGAACTGGTGAGCACGCGCCGCCAGGGCACACAGATTTTCTACGCCCTGGCGAATGATCGGGTGGAACTGTGCGTGCGCTGTATGGAAGCGATGCTAGGTGGGCAGGAGGCGCAACAGGAGCAGCTGCGCCGGGCCATAGAACCGCCCGGCCCGGCAGTACCCGCACGGCCCGCCGGCGCGGCGTCTTTTGTGCGGGTTCTGACCACGTAACGTAACCGCCGCGCCATGGCTGAGTACCTTACCGTTGGGCTTAGTTTGTTGCCCCGGTGAGGCTTTGCAGAGACAGGCCCGCTTTTTGGAAGTTGCTGGCCACGCTGTCTGTCTCGGCCCGGACTTTGGCGTTATATTCATCCGGCGTCATGTTGGCGGGCAGATGCTTGCTCAGCACGAAATCCGGGCGGGGGTGGGTGTCGATATACATCGCCACTTGAAAGGCTTCCCGCTCGGTCAAATGCGGGTTGCCGAGCGGCATGTTGCCTTTCACCCAGGTTGCAAGCTTAACCGGGTTGGCCAAGCCGGCCCCGGCATTATAGCTCTTATCGCCCCAGACCGGCGGAAACATGCCGGGCATGCCGGCACCGTTGGCGCCATGGCAGGCTGCGCAATTGGCTTTGTAAACCGCCTCACCGGCCACGACATCCGCGTGCGTGGCGGTTTTGAGCATA
>JAGXAE010000169.1 GCA_018971725.1 Pseudomonadota bacterium
GTTCGGCAAAAGCGGACGTAACAGGCTAAATTGAGCTTCATTCAGCCAAAATAGATGCGACATCACATATCCCTCCAATGAAAGACTGTGAATCACAAACAACCGAGCCGCTTAAAGAAATTTATGGGTCCGAAGCCTAGTGCATCCACACCCCCTCAGGAGCCAGTGGATAATGCCTACGACAAAACAAAACAAAACCAATCGATTGATTTAATTAAACAAACATGGATTATGGCTGGGCGCCATCTGCCACAACAAACCGCCAAGCTTAGGCGTTCGCCTCGCCTCAAATCACCGCACTGATCCAAGCCGGGCCAATTGCCTATAAGGCATATCTTGTTATTCAACGTGGGATGAAGCGCGTATTTCGTTCCGCTGCCAGGTGGCGGCCTCATGCAATGCCTGTTGCCACTTTCTTGCTGCTGGCGCTTGCGGCGAACCTTCCCTCGCTTTCCGGCCTGATTCATGTGGATCCCGCGCTTTATTTCTCCGGGCTGGCGCAGAATGTCCGGCCGGGCTGGCTGGCCGAGCCGCCCGGCTGGATAGACCCAGCCGTTGGGCTCTACACCCAGCCGCTCGGCCAGCTGGCGATGCGCGACTGGCTGCACGGCATTATCCCGTGGTGGAACCCCTATTCGGGGCTGGGGATGCCGCTGGCGGCGGAAACCAACGGCCCCGCCTTCTTCTTTCCCTTTAATCTGGTGATGCTTTCCGTCCAGGGCTGGTTATGGATGCGGGTGCTGATGCAGGCCGCCTGCGGCGTGTTGGGCTACGCGCTGGGGCTGGAGTTGGGCCTGACGAGATTGGCCGCGTTTCTCGGCGGGGGGCTTTACGCCCTCAGCCCCGCCTTCCTGCTCTCGCCTCATTCGGCCATCGCCCCGATGCCCTTTCTGCCGATGCTGATCCTGGGCGTGGAGCGCGCCGCGAAGGGCAAACGGGGCTGGGGCATCATCGCCGCCGCGATGGCCTGGTCGATCACCGCCGGGTTTCCAGAAGTGGCGTTATTCAACGGGATGCTGACGGGTTTGTGGTCCATCACCCGCGCCGCCGCGCTACGGGGGAGGACACTTGCCGGGTATTTCGGCCAGCAGGCGCTGGGCCTGGCATTGGGCACGGCACTTACGGCACCCTTGCTGGTTCCGTTCCTGGACTATACCAGCCAGGCCAATCTCGGCGCGCACGGCACCTCGCTGCTTGCCAAGGCCGTGGTGGAGCCGGGAACAATGGCTCTGCAAATCGTTCCGTTCGCATTCGGCCTGTTCGGCGGCGCGCCGCCCACCGGGACCAGAAGCTTCATGGCCAATGGCTGGGTCCGGCTGCCGGGCTGGATTGACCTTCAGGTGCTTATTTTCTCACTCGCCGCCTTGGTACGGCCCGGCAAGGCAACTTCGTTGCGTCTAGCCCTGGCCGGGTGGGTGCTGTTCTGGGAATTACGGTATGCCGGTTTCCCGCCCCTGGTGTGGCTGGTGAATACCATGCCGGTGGTGAACCAAACCGATTTCACACGCTTTACCGGCCCCTCGTTGAATTTCGCCTTGTTTCTGCTCGCGGCTTTGGGGTTCGACGATTATCTGCGCGGCCCGCCGCTCTCCGTCCGGCGTTTAATTGGCCTGTGGTTCTATTTGGCCGCCCTTGTTTGTGCGCTGGTGGCGCCCGCCTGGTGGTTTTTTGTCGCCTGGTACATCGCGGTGCCGGATGCGTTGCAACTTGGCGCGATTTGTTTCGGCTTCGGCGCGCTCGTGTTGCTGTTCGCAACGCGGGAACTGCTTCGGCGGCGTCACCCCCGTATGCTCTGCGGTGTGCTGCTGTCTGGGATGCTGGTTGAACTAACCGCCACGCAGTTGGGCAGCCTGCGCGGCGGCACGCTGGATATGAAGCCCGTGCGTTTTCTGCAAACGCATATCGGGCTTTCGCGGATGGTGAGCCTGGGGCCGCTCGATTCTAATTTCAATCTAACTTATCATATCCCCTCTCTAACATACTCCTCGCTGCCCGTGCCGGCATTGATGGCGCATGAGGTGTACTATCATCTCGTCGTCTTCAACCCGGTTGATTTCAGCCTCAACGATCCTTCATTGGTCACCAACATCCATTACGCCCTGCCGCGTATGGCAGCTGATGGTGTGCGCTATATCGTGGCACCCTCCGGGCTGGACTGGCGGAAAATCCAGGACTTTACGCCGCTGCCCGCCGATACGGCGCTGCATCCAGTGCAACTCGGGCAAGGAAACGGTGCAAAAGCTTTCAACTTCACACTGTCCTATAAAGCGCCGCGCCAGATCGCCGGCATCAGCCTGGCGCTCTCCACCCCGCCAGGGCCGCCCGTTTCCATATCAGCGCAAATTTGCATCGATACCAGCTGCAGCACCACGACGGCGAGCGCGCCCGGCGGATTACAAAAGAGCTATGTCGATCTGCCCTTGAAACAGCCTCTGGTGATCGGCATCGGCTACAGGCTGATCGCCCTGCGCTTCAGCCAAGAAGCGGGCGCGCCCGTAACCTTCTGGGCCGGCACCGATTGGCTCGGCCAGCAGGAGCCCCAAATGCGCCTGCTGGCGGGCAGGCCTGCCGACCCCACGCGAGAGGTTTTCAACGATGGCACGGTGGCGATCTATCACTTGGCCGGTACCGCGCCCTACGCATCGGCAAGTTTGAAGGACTGCAATCTCGTCGTTGAAAACCGGCAGGATTTCACGACCGATTGCCCCACCCCCGCGCGCCTGTTGCGGCGCGAGTTGTATTATCCGGGATGGCACGCGCACATAAATGGCGTGGAACAAAAAATCACCGCCGGGTCAGGGCTTTTTCAAAGCGTGGCGCTGCCCGCGGGGCCAGCACGCATCCACTTTTATTACCGGCCGCGCCACACCCGGCTTAGCGTGGCCATCGCCATGGCGGCACTTGGCCTGTGGCTGGGCTTATGGGCCCGGTCATGGCGGCTTCAGCGCCGGTAAACGCTCGCCTTGCCGGGACGGGTTGAAAACAATGTAACCGGCCCGAAATAGACGCTGATTAGATGCGCCTGATTGGGGGCAAGGATCATGAAAGCGTCCACAAGCTTTTTCATTGCTTTATGGGCGGTGGCATCCGCCATTGCCACGTTTCCAGCGCCGGCCGCCGCGCATGGGGGCGATCGCGATTGGGGCGGCCATGGCTGGGGCGGCTGGGGTGTGGGCATTGGCATCGGCATTTTGCCTGGGCCCTATTATTACCCTCCACCTCCGGTTTATTACGCGCCACCGCCACCACCGGTTTACTATGCCCCGCCACCGCCGCCGCCTGGTTACTACGCACCGTATCCAGGATTCATTGAGCAGGTTCCCTCCCAGGCGGTCCAGCAGGCGCCGTTGCAAAGCAGCCCGGGAGGTGTGGCGCAATCCTGCGACGCTGGCAATTATACCTGCCCGATGGAGGTTACCGTGCCGGAGGGCGGGCGGTGCTATTGCCACGGCAATAACGGTGAGCGGGTTTACGGTACAGCCCGTTAAGCGCCTGCCGCCGGCAGGTAGCCATCGGTTAGCGTTTTAAGAAAGGCGATGATGTCCTGCTCCTGCCTTAGGGTAAGCGTGGGCTTCTCACCAAGCTGCAGGTTGAACGGTGGGTCGGACGTATCGATGTTAGACCAAAACCGCTTCGGCAGATCGTTGAATTTTTCAACTTTCCCATCCGCCGCCTTGGGATAGATTTTGGCTGGATCGGTATCTCTGAAATCATAAAAATCCAGTACCTGCCGAAGACTGTGGTAAATGCCGTTATGGAAGAACACGTGCCGCGCGGCGACGTTGCGCAGTGTCGGCGTCAGGAACATGCCGCAATATTGGGTTTCCTTGGCAAGATTGGTGCGGTATGGCCCGCAAATGCCCTCGTCGAAATAAGCCGGATTTTCATTCGCCGCGAGGTCCGGGTTCCGTGGCACACCCAGCGCCTCATATTGATGGTCGGTGAACAATGGCGGCTGACCATCCGGTGAAGGCTGGTCAAGATGGCAGGCGGCGCAATCGCCCTTTGCCGGGTTGTTGAACAGAAGATAGCCGCGCATCTCCGCTGGC
>JAGXAE010000170.1 GCA_018971725.1 Pseudomonadota bacterium
CGCTGTCTGGAAGGGTGTCATGAAGTTCAAGGCCGATCGCGCCACGCTGATGAAATCTCTGGCCCATGTGCAGAATGTGGTGGAGAAGCGGAATACAATTCCCATCCTGGCCAATGTGCTGCTGCAAGTGAAGGATGGCCGGCTTTCCATTGCCGCGACCGACCTTGAAATCTCGCTGGTGGAAGAGGTTGTGGCCGAAACGCTCCGCGATGGCGCCATCACCGTGCCCGCCGCCACGCTTTACGAGATTGTTCGCCGGCAGCCGGAGAATGCGTTGATCGAACTGGATCATCCGGGCGGCGACTCGCAACTGGCTCTGCGTGCCGGCCGCTATGCCACCAGCCTGGTGGCGCTTTCGGTGGAGGAATTCCCCAAGCTGGACGCCGGGAAGCTTTCACATAGTTTCGCGCTCTCCGCCCAGGAACTTCGTGGACTGATTGACCGCACACGCTTCGCCATCTCCACCGAGGAGACTCGCTATTATCTGAACGGTATCTATCTTCATGCCGCTGAGGGCTTTGATGGGCCGGTGTTGCGCGCCGTGGCGACGGATGGGCACCGCTTGGCCCGTGTGGAGGAGCCATTGCCGGAAGGCGCGGCGGGCATGCCGGGCATTATCGTTCCGCGCAAGACGGTGACGGAGTTGCGCAAGCTGCTGGATGAAGTGACCGGTGAAGTGGAGGTGGCGCTCTCTGAGACGCGTATCCAGTTCACGATCGGCACTATGAAGCTGACCAGCAAATTGATCGATGGTACCTTCCCCGATTACGATCGGGTGATCCCGCGCGGGAACGACAAGATCCTGCGCGTGGAGAAGAAGGATTTCAACGACGCGGTGGGCCGTGTCTCCGCCATTTCGGCTGAGAAACATCGTCCCGTAAAACTCTCTCTGGCAAAAGAGCTGCTAGTGATTTCCGCGGCGTCCGCCGAACAGGGCTCCGCCTCGGAGGAATTGGGCGGCGATTTGGTGGATTATCAGGCCGGGCCTTTGGAAATCGGATTCCAGGCACGCTATCTTTCGGATGTGACGGATCAGATCAAAGGCAAGGTTGAATTTGCCTTCGCTGATGGCGCGGCACCGACTTTGGTACGGGACCAGGATGATAACTCCGCCGTCTATGTGCTGATGCCGATGCGGGTTTAGCCAACGCTCGAACGCCTAACCCTTACCGATTTCCGCTCCTACGCCGCGCTGCGTTTTCAACCGCAAGCGCGGCGTTTGGTGTTCGCGGGACCGAATGGCGCGGGCAAGACCAATCTGTTGGAGGCTGCCTCTTTGCTGGTTCCGGGGCGCGGCTTGCGCGGCGCGCGGTTTGCCGAGTTGGCCCGCCAGAACGGGGCAGGGGGCTGGGCGGTGGCGGCGCGGTTTGCCAATGGGCTGGAGATCGGCACTGGCGCTGTAGAGGGCGCGCCCGATCGCCGGGAATTCCGGCTGAATGGTGTGAAGCCACGGGCACAATCGGATGTGGCTGAGCAACTGGCCGCTGTCTGGCTAACACCGCAGATGGACCGGCTGTTTACAGACACCGCTTCCGGCCGCCGCAAATTCTTGGACCGGCTGGTGATCGCGCTGGAGCCATTTCATGCGCGGGAAATCGCCTCTTTTGAAAGCGCTTCCGCGCAGCGCAACCGGCTGTTGGCCGAACCGCCTTTTGACCCGACCTGGGCGGAGGCGTTGGAGGATTCAATGGCGCGGCATGCGGTGGCGGCCACGGCGGCACGGGCGGCGCTGCTCGCCCGGTTGAATGCCACCATAAACACCGGGGCGGTGGACCCATTCCCGCGTGTGGCATTGGGCTTGGCTTGTTCCATCGCGCACAGGCTGCGACAGGAACCGGCCGTGGAGGTGGAGGAATGGCTGCGCGGCGTGCTGGCGGCCGCGCGCCAAGTCGATGCGGCCGCGAAATCCGCAAGCCACGGACCGCAGAAAGCCGATCTTCTGATTGCCGATGAAGCCGCGGGGCGCCCCGCGGCGTTTTCCTCAACCGGGCAGCAGAAGGCGATGCTGCTCGGCATCGTGCTAGGCCATGCCGCAATGATTACTGCCGCCCGGGGCCGGCCGCCGCTGCTGCTGCTGGACGAGCCGCTGGTGCATCTGGATGCGCCACGCCGCACTGCATTGTTTGGGGCGTTGGCGAAGGCGGACTTCCCGGCCTGGCTCACAGGCACGGATATGGAGATTTTCGAGGGATTGGAGGCGGCGCGGTATGAGTTGAGAGAAGGAGAGGTTTCAGCGATTTAGGAAGGTGCCCAGGTAGCGCCGGAGCCCTGGGATTGGTGAACTTTCGAGCGCCTGTGCAGGCAGAAAACGCCGCCGCGGCTTTCTCCCTCAAAAACCTCAGCCTATACCCATTTCATGCGCATTCTTCTCCTGGGCGACCTGGTCGGCCGATCCGGCCGTGAGGCCGCCCTGAAACATATCCCTGAACTCCGTGCCTCGCTCCGCCTCGATTTCGTGATGGTGAACGCGGAAAATGCCTCCCATGGTTTCGGGCTGGGGCCGGACATGGCGGAGGCGCTGTTCGCCGCCGGGGCGGATGTGATCACCCTTGGGAACCATGCCTGGGACCGGCGGGAGATCGTTCCGTATATCGCCACCGAAAAGCGCCTGATCCGCCCGCTCAATTACCCGCCCGGCACACCAGGTGCCGGGGCCTGCCTTGCCGTTTTGCCGGATGGCCGCAAGGTGCTGGTGGCGCAGGCGATGGGAAGGCTGTTCATGGACCCGATGGATTGCCCCTTCCGAGCCATGGAGGATCTGCTTACCCGCCATAAACTTGGGGTCACCACCCATGCCATCTTGCTGGATATTCATGCCGAGGCGAGTTCGGAGAAAATGTCTGTCGGCCATGCCTTCGATGGCCGGGTGAGTGCCGTTGTTGGCACGCATACCCATGTGCCGACGGCGGACCATCAGGTACTGCCCGGTGGCACGGCCTATGTTTCTGATTTGGGTATGTGCGGGGATTATGATTCCGTCATCGGCATGCAGAAAGCCGCCGCCATTGGCCGTTTTGTCCGCAAGATGCCGGGCGAGAAGCTGAGTCCGGCGGAGGGTCCGGCGACACTCTGCGGCGCGTTCGTGGAAACGGATGATGCAACGGGGCTGGCCCGCCGGATGGAGCCCGTGCGGCTTGGCGGCCGGCTCGCGGGGGTTATGCCGTCGCTCTAAAGACGATGCGCTGGGGCGTTTCACGGCCTGTTAACAAGAATCGTGGCAAGTTCAACGGCATTTGCAACCGTGTTCTGGCAGGGTCGAATGACGTCTTTGGTTTTAGAACTTAAACAGGGTGAGTCGATGATCCTCAACGGAGCGGTCATCCGGTTCAAAACACGTGCGCGCCTGGAGTTGAACAACCACGCCAGGTTTCTGTTCGGCAAGCAGATCATGAGTGCCGAGGATGCCGTCGGCCCCGCCCGTCAGGCTTATTATGCGCTTCAGGAAGCCTATATCGGCAAGGATGAGGCGCGCGGGATGGCCCTGCAGGCGGCGCGGGAGCTGATAGGCGCGCTGCTCGATGCTTCCGAGGGCGAGGCGAAGCGGAGTTGGTCCGCCTTGCTGTGCCTTTGTACGGAAGCAACGGCCCTGGAGGCGCTGAAACAGGCGCGGCAGATGATCCGTGCCGAGGAAGCCGCGCTCGGCGGTTAGGCCGCGCCCCGCATTTCCTCCAGCCGCGCCAGCACGGCGGGCACATCCGGCTGTACCTCGAACAGATCGCGCACCTCCGGCCGGGCGAAGCCACGCTTTATGGTTTCGTCCACCATCGCCACGAAAGATTCTGCCCATCCCAGGATATTCACCAGAATGATCGGCTTGGCGTGCTGGCCAAGCTGTTTCCAGGTGAGAATCTCCACCGTCTCGTCATAGGTGCCCAACCCGCCCGGCATCACCACGAAGGCATCGCCCAGCGCGAAAAGGCGCCGCTTGCGGGTGTGCATGGAGTCGGTCACGATCAGCTCCGTCAGGCCCTGAAACTCCACCTCCCGCTGGCGCAGGAAGTCCGGGATAATGCCGGTTACCTCCCCGCCCGCACCCAGCGTG
>JAGXAE010000027.1 GCA_018971725.1 Pseudomonadota bacterium
GGCATCTGGATCGTCTTGCTCAGCTCGGCCAAACGCTTCTCACGCTTGGCGGCCAACTCGGGTTCGGGAACCACGACCGTAAAGCCGCGCTTCAAGCCGTCAGAGAGCGTTTCAGTAACCTGCATGGGACGAACAAACCTCAACAAATCAAAAACTTACATTCAGGTGGTGCGGGCGGAGGGACTTGAACCCCCATGGCTTTCGCCACCAGAACCTAAATCTGGCGTGTCTACCAGTTTCACCACGCCCGCCGCCTGGCCTGCAACTCAAGCCGGGGCGCATAGCGCGTGTTGCGGTCTTTAACAAGCTTGCCCCTCGTCTATTAAGGCAAAAGCGATTACTTCCTGCACATGGACAGGCATAAAGCACCGGTTTCCCAAAGAAAGCCTCAACGCGCCAGCTGGCTGCGGATTGCCGTGCTGATCATCGTGGTGGTGGTTCTGGTCCCCGCGGTCGGGCTTGGCTTGTTCATCGCCCAGTTCAACCCCAATGCCTATGCGCCGCAGATTATCGCTGCTGTGCAGCGGGCCACCGGCCGCACCCTCACCATCAACGGGCCGATCCGCCTCAAACTGTCGCTCACCCCCACCCTTGCCGCGAACGACCTCAGCCTCGCCAACCCGGCGGGCTACGCTGACCCCTCACTGCTCACCTTGGATCAGGTGGAAGCGCAAATCGCCCTCATCCCGCTCCTGCGCCATCAGGTGGATGTGCTGAACCTGAAGCTCTCCGGGTTGAAACTCTATCTGGAGCGCAACGCCACCGGCCAGGCGGACTGGGATTTCAGCAACGCAGCATTGCCGCCCGCCGCTAATCCGCCCGCGGCCGCTAGCCAGCCCGCCAATGCTGCGTCGCGCTATAAATTCGCGCTGGAATCGGTGGCTCTGGATAACGGGCAGATTGCTATTCGCCCGCAAGGCCCCGCCCAGCCCGACACCATCCAGCTCACCCGCCTCACCGGTCAGGCCGCGTCGCTTACCGCGCCGCTATACCTTTCGGGCAGTGCCGCCATAGGCAACGCACCGCTCACCCTGCAAGGCGTGGTCGGTCCGGTCGCGCGACTCACCGGCACCGGCTCCAACCCCTGGCCGATCGATCTCACCTTCGGCTTCGCCGGCGCCACCGCGCATCTGCAAGGCAATGTCACCCGCCCGCAAAGCGCCAGCGGTTACAACGTCACCGTTGCCGCAGCCATCCCCGCGCTGGAAACCGTGGGTGCCGCCCTGCCGCCAAACTGGCTGGGCGGGCCGCAACTGCCGGCACTGCATAACGTAACCGCCAAGGCCACAATCACGGACCAGGGTTCATCCCTGCCCGCAATCAGCAATGTCTCGATCAAGGCCGGTGCCTCCGCGCTTTCCAGCCTGCGCCCCGGCCTTACCCTCGCCGCGCTGGATCTGGAAATGCCATCCCTCGGCGGCTCCGCCACGCTCAGCGCCAAGGGCACTCTGGGGCAACTGCCTTTTGTGATCCAGGGCAACACCACGGCGCCGGATGCCTTTATCCCGCCAGCCCTGCTGCCCGCCACCAACCCGCCCGCCGCCAATTTCAGCGAAAGCCTGAACGCCAGCCTCGGCAATGCCAGCCTCAGTCTCACCGGCGGCATCGCCACCCCCCGCACCCTTACCGGCGCGGCCATGGCGCTGACGCTGAAGATCCCTGATCTTTCCGTTCTCTCCCCGGCCGTGGGCCAACCGCTCCCGGCCTGGCAAAACATCGCCGTGAAAACGACGCTGATCGACCCCGGCGGTCAGGGGTTGGAACAGGCCATCGGGCTGAATAGCCTGACCGCGACCATGGATAACGCCAGCTTTGGCGGCGATGCCAAGCTTACCCTGCGCCCGGCGCCAAAGCTGGAGATCGACCTTTCAATCGCCAAGGCGAATCTGGACGCGCTGCTGGCCGCTTGGCCCGCTGCTCAGCCAGCCCCCGCCGCCGCTATGCCCTCCCAGCCTCAACCTGCCCAAATCGTGCCGGATATCGCCCTGCCGCTGAATCTTTTGCGCCAGGCCACAGCCGATGTGCTTGTGAAGGCCGACAGCCTGACCTATGGCGGCGCGACCTATACCGCGCTGCAAGGCCATGCCGTGTTGAATAACGGCGTGCTCACCGTTAACCCGCTCACCGGCCAGCTTCCGGGCGGCGCCATTTCCGCCTCGGGCAGCATCGACGCCAGCGAGGACCCTGCCGCCGAAACGCTGAAATTCAATGCCCCGGCTTTGGCCCTCGGACCATTTCTACACGGGTTCGGCATCACCGCCCCGGCGCAAGGCACAGTCCAGGCCCAACTGAATGCCTCCGCCAGGGGCAATACCCTGCCGGACATGCTGGCCTCGGTTTCGGGGCAACTCGGCGTCGCCAGCGTCAACGGCGTCGTGGATGGCAGTGTTATAGGCCATATCTTCGGTGGAGCGCTGCAATCGGTAGGGCTGCCGGAAAACCTCGTCGCCTCGCCAGGACCGGTCTCTGTGCGCTGCGCCGCCTTGCGCCTGGATTCAAATAACGGCAGCGGCACCGTGAAGGCGCTCGCCCTCGATTCCAGCCGCCTGCTCATGCAAGGCGGCGGCACAATGAATTTCGCCGACGAAACCTTAGGGCTGGTGCTCAAACCCTGGCTTAAAATCCAAGGCTCCAATGTCATCGTGCCGGTGCAGGTTGGCGGCACCTTCCTGAAGCCAAGCTATAGCGTGGCGCCGCAATCCGCCGTCGCGGCGGCGGCCCAGGTGGCCTCAGGCCTCTCCGGCACTGGCAGCCCGCTGCAACAGACGCTGGGCGCCAACACCTTGCTTGGCAAGGCCCTGGGCACGATGACGGGCAGCGGCAGCAATGCGGATATCTGCCCGGCCGCCCTCAGCCTGGCGCGGATGGGCCAGCCCGGCTCCACGCCCGCCGCGCCGCCCAGTAACTCAACCGCCGCCCCGGCACCAGCAACCAGCGCCCAGCCCTCGAACACCCCTCGCAGTCTCTTGAACTCGTTGATTGGTCAATGAAACGTTTCTGGTCCCATGCCGCCCCGCTGGAAGAAGCCGGGCTATACATTGTTCAGCTCGACAAGCGCGTGGTGAAAATGCCCAGCGGCGCACCTTTGGCCGTGCCCTACCGGGCGCTGGCCGAGGCTATCGCCCAAGAATGGGAGGAAGCCGCCAAGGATTTCTCGCCCAACGACCTGCCGCTTACCCAACTTGCCTGCACAGCGCGGGAGCGCATCGCCCCGCACCGGGCCAATATCATCGCCCAGCTTGCCGCCTATGGGCTGAACGACCTGCTGTGCTACCGGGCGGAGGGGCCGGAGCTTCTCGTCTCGCGCCAGCACGCGGAGTGGGATCCCTGGCTGCGCTGGTTCAACGCCGCGCACGGCATCGGCCTTATCACCACCAGCGGGCTAATGCCGGTGAACCAGTTGCCCTGGACGAAAACCAAGCTGGAGGCGCTGCTCACCAACCGCACGAATGACGAACTGGCGGCGCTGGGCGTGCTCGTCCCGGTTCTGGGCAGCTTCGTACTCGGCCTCGCCGCCGCCGAAGGCGCCTTGGACCCGGAAGCCGCTTGCACCACCGCCGCTTTGGACGAACTGTGGCAGGCCGAGCAATGGGGCAAGGATGAGGCCGAGGCCGCGAAGCACGCCGCCCACATGGCTGAAGTGGTGGATGCCGTGCGCTTCATCCGCCTCACCTGCGCATGAGCGCCCTGCATCTATTTATCCATGGCCGTGTCCAGGGCGTTGGCTTCCGGGACTGGCTTTCCCGCCTTGCCCAGGCCAACGGGCTCTCGGGCTGGGTGCGAAACCTTACCGATGGCCGGGTCGAGGCGGTTATCTCCGGGTCGGAGCCAGCCCTGCAAACCTGCCTCGCCGCCTGCCAGGAAGGACCACCATGGGCGGAAGTGACTAGAATCGAAACCACATCCTGCCCCGAGCCGGATGCTGGCCAGTTCTTAAAAATGCCGACCAGCCAAGCAAAAACCTAAGCAAAACACATGGCCAAAACATCTGGCCATGAGCCTCACGACTGTTTATAATCTTAAACGAACTGCGAGAGGGAGACACGATCACTATGAGCACGAACAGCGAGATGATGGCCCGCCGCATGGCGGCTGTGCCGCGTGGCGTGGGCAATGCACATGCGGTGTTCACCGCCAAGGCGGAGAACGCCGAGCTGTGGGATATCGAGGGCAAGCGCTATATCGACTTCGCGGGCGGCATCGCCGTGCTCAACACCGGCCACCGCCACCCCAAGGTGATCGCCGCGGTGCAGAAGCAGCTGGACGCCTTCACCCATACCTGTTTTCAGGTCACGCCCTATGACAGCTATATCGAGCTTGCCGAGAAGCTGAACGCCTTGGCGCCCATCGAAGGTCCGGCGAAAACCATCTTCTTCACCACCGGCGCCGAGGCACTGGAAAACGCCGTGAAAATCGCCCGTGCCCATACCGGCCGCCCCGGCGTGATCACCTTCGCCGGCGGCTATCACGGCCGCACGATGCTGACGATGGCGATGACCGGCAAGGTTCTGCCTTACAAGAAGAAATTCGCCCCGATGCCGGCGGAAATCTACCATGTGCCCTTCCCGCACGAGCAGTTCGCCGTGACGGTGGAAGAGTCGCTGAGATATATCGAGATGCTGTTCCGCGCGGATATCGAGCCCTCGCGCGTTGCCGCCATCACCATCGAGCCCGTGCAGGGAGAAGGCGGCTTCCTGCCCGCGCCGGAAGAACTGCTGTTGGGCCTGCGCAAGATCTGCGACCAGTACGGTATCCTGCTCATCACCGACGAGGTGCAGACAGGATTTGCCCGCACCGGCAAGATGTTCGCCATCGAGCATAGCGCAATCCGGCCAGACCTCATGACCATCGCCAAATCTCTGGCCGGCGGTTTCCCGCTTTCCGGGGTTATCGGCAAGGCCGAGATTATGGACGCCGCCGAGCCGGGCGGATTGGGCGGCACCTATGCCGGCTCACCCTTGGGTTGCGCCGCCGCCCTGGCGGTGCTGGAGGTCATCCGCGAGGAAAACCTCATTGAACGCGCCAATGTGATCGGCGCGCGGATGAAGGCGCGGCTGGAAGCCATATCTCAGCGCAATGATACGCAGCCGATCGCGGGCATTCGCGGCCCCGGCGCGATGATCGCCTTCGACGTGGTGAAAACCAATGGCGAGCCGGACCCGGAGGCGACGAAGAAGATTCTCGCCACCGCGAAGGACAAGGGCCTGATCCTGCTGTCCTGCGGCGTGTTCTCCAACGCCATTCGCCTGCTCATGCCACTCACCATCTCCGATACGCTGCTGGAGGAAGGCATGGATATCCTGGAAGCCTCGCTCGCCGCAGCTTAACCCATATGGGCGGCGGCGTGGGCTACGAACCGCGCCGCCGTTTCCACCAAATCATCGGCCACGGCCGCGCCCAGCTCCGCACTTCCCGCCGTCCACGCCACTTCAACCGCCGCTTTCGGCACGGCATCGAATTCCACCGGCGCTTCCACACCCACCCCCTCGAAATCCAGCGCGCCGAAATCCTTCACTTTCAGGCCCAGCAACGCGCCGCCCTCGACGGGAGCTGCGCCGGGGCGTACGCAATCCGGCCGCAGCGCCATGTTCAGTGAAAGCAGCGGCTCCGCCCCATGGCCGAACCGCGCCGCGCCCTGCACGCGCCGTTCCATCAATTGCCGGGCAATCTTCCAAAGATAGAAGGACGGCACCACCACCCCGTCCCGCTTGCGCAGAGCCAGCGTCACTTCGTGAATCACCGGCACATTGCCGCCATGGGCGTTGAGGATCACGATACGGTTCAGCCCATGGCGCAGTAGCCCGTCCAACAAATCCGTCAGCACGCGCCGGAAGGTCTCTGGCGCCAAGGCCAGCCCGCCAGGGCTGGAGCCGAAATAATCCGCCACGCCAAAGGGCAGACCAGGCGCTGCAAAACAGGCCGTGCCTTGTTCACTCGCCCGCCGCGCGATCCTCTCGGCCAAAATATCCGAAAGTATGAAATCTCCCATCGGCTGATGCGGACCATGGTCCTCATGGCTGCCCAGGGGCAGTAAAATCACTGGGCGCTCTGGCACCATGGCGGCGAGTTCAGGCGCACTGAGGTCCTGTAGCCGAACGGAGAATGGCATATTGGTCATGCCCCGCACTGTGCCAGCCTCGCTGGACAGATTCCAGGCGCAAGGTTTAACTCGTGGTTGAACAAAGGGGGTATCATGGCAAGTCAGGCCACAGAGGAAACGCTGGTTCCGGTCATTCTATGCGGCGGCTCGGGCACCAGGCTTTGGCCCGTCTCGCGCAAAAGCTTCCCAAAGCAGTTCTGGCCGCTGATTTCCGAAACCTCGCTGCTGGCTGAAACCGCCTTGCGCGCCGCAGGGCCGGGCTTCGCCGCGCCCATCATCGTCGCCAATCAGGACCATCGCTTTGTCGTCGCAGAGCAACTGCGCGACGCCGGAATCCAATCTCCGCGAGTGCTGCTGGAACCGGTGGGCCGCAATTCCGCACCGGCCATCGCCGCGGCCGCCTTGCTGGCCGCCGAAACCGACCCGCAAGCCGTACTCTGGATCATGGCCGCGGATGCCGCGGTTCAAGACGTGCCCGCCCTACACGCGGCATTGGCCAGTGCCACCGCCGCCGCGCGCGCCGGATATTTCGTCACCTTCGGCATGCAGCCCACCGCGCCCGAGACAGGCTATGGCTACATCGCCCAGGGCACCGCGCTGGAAGGACTCTCCGGCGTGCACAAACTGGAGCGTTTCATCGAAAAGCCGGACGCCGCCCGCGCCACCGCCATGCTGGAGGAAGGCGGCCATCTTTGGAATTCCGGCATGTTCGTATTCCGCGCGGATGTGCTGATTGAGGAGATGCGCGCCCTGGCGCCGGACGTGCTGGAGGCAGCGGAAAAAGCCATCGCCGGACGCAAGACGGATCTCGACTTCATCCGGCTGGACGAAGCCGCCTTCGCCGCGGCACCCGATATCTCCATCGACTACGCCATCGCCGAAAAGACGAAGAAGGCCGCCGTGGTGCCGGCCTCCCTCGGCTGGTCGGATGTCGGCTCCTGGTCGGCCCTGGCTGACATCGCCCCGCGTGACAGTGCCGGGAATTTTGCCCTCGGCGACGTGGTGCTGGAAGGCAGCGTCAATTGTTATGCAAGGTCGGACGGGATGCTGACCGCCCTGCTGGGGGTGGAGGATCTCGTCGTGGTCACCACCCAGGATGCGGTGCTGGTGGCGCATAAGCGCGAGGCCCAGAACGTCAAGAAGATCGTCGATAAGCTGAAGGTGCTGAAACGCCCCGAGGCCGAGAGCCACAACCGCACCTACCGGCCCTGGGGCTTCTACGAAAGCCTGATCCAAGGCGACCGCTTCCAGGTGAAGCGCATCGTTGTGTGGCCCGGTCGCCAGCTCTCGCTGCAGAAGCATTTCCACCGCGCCGAGCATTGGGTGGTGGTGGCGGGCTCCGCCCTCGTCACCCGCGATGAGGAGCATATCCTCTTGCGGGAGAACGAGAGCGTGTATCTGCCGCTCGGCTGCGTGCACCGGCTGGACAATCCGGGCAAGATTCCGCTCACGCTGATCGAGGTGCAGTCAGGCGCCTATCTGGGCGAGGACGACATCGTGCGGTTGGAAGATAATTACGGGCGCAATTAAGCGCCCGCCATTTCCTCTGGCGTGCGCAGGGAGAGAGAAAGCGCATGCAGGCCGGTGGAAAATTCCACGGCCAGGGCTTCGTTCACCGCGCGCTGGCGGGCCACGCGGGAAAGCCCCGCGAAGGCGGCGGAAACCATCGTCACCGCATAATGTGTCTCACCCGCGGGCAGGCCGTTGCGCCCGGCATGGTTGGCATGGCGGCGGCTTTCATCCTCAATCTGCAAGGCGGCGGGCTGAAACGCCGCCTCCAATGCTGCTTTCATCCGTTCCGCTCTGCTCATCGCATCCTCCGTTGTCTGTCCCGCGCCGCACGCATGCCGGCATAAAGCTCTGTTGCCGCGCGGCGCTCAAGGGCGCACATTAGGCGCATGATTTCGTCCGACGACAAGCCGCAGAACCGACGCCGCGCCTATGCGCCAGACCCTGCCGCCAACGGCCAGCCGTGCGAAAGCCCGGGCTGCCTTCTGGCGGGAGAATATCGCGCCCCTAAATCCCGCTCGGCGTTGCGGGAATTCCACTGGTTCTGCCTGGAACATGTGCGCGCCTATAATGCCTCGTGGGATTACTACAAGGGCATGTCCACCGATGAGATCGAGGCCGCGACCCGCGCTGATTCCTCATGGCAGCGCCCCACCTGGCCGCTGGGGCAGAATGGCAAGGCGGCGCGGCTGGAAGAGGCGATCGAGGCCGAGCTGCATGCCTTCGCCTTTGGCAAGCGACCCAAGAAAGCGCCCGATCCGGGCACGCCGGCTGAATTGCGCGAACCATTGCAGGTGTTCGGTCTCTCCTGGCCGGTGACGCTGGAGGTGGTGAAGACCCGCTACAAGGAACTGGTTAAGCGCCACCACCCGGATGCCAACCATGGCGACCGCAAGGCCGAGGAAATTTTAAAGACGATCAACCTTGCTTACGCGGCCCTACGTGGCAAACTGACCCCGTCCCGGCACCCCGAAGCGCAAGCATCGGCCCCATAAGCGGGGCTGCCAAGCGCACGGGCCCGTGCGCCGAGACGCGATTGATAGGAATGGACTGAATGAACGACGCCGTGATGACCCAAGCCCGCCCCCTGCCGACCTCGGCGATCGATTTGCCGGATATCACGGTGAAGGTGCGCGAGGTCTTCGGCATTGAATCAGACATGGAGGTGCCGGCCTTTTCCACCCGCACCGAGCATGTGCCGGAGATCGATACCTCTTACAGGTTCGACCGTGAGACCACGCTCGCCATCCTCGCCGGTTTCGCCTTCAACCGCCGCGTGATGGTCCAGGGTTATCACGGCACTGGCAAATCCACCCATATCGAGCAGGTGGCCGCACGCCTCAACTGGCCTTGCATCCGCGTGAATCTGGACAGCCATATCAGCCGTATCGACCTCGTCGGCAAAGATGCGATCGTGCTGAAGGACGGCAAGCAGGTGACGGAATTCCGCGAGGGCATTCTCCCTTGGGCCTTGCAACACGCCTGCGCGTTGGTGTTCGATGAATACGATGCCGGCCGCCCAGATGTGATGTTCGTCATCCAACGCGTGCTGGAAGTGGAGGGTAAACTGACGCTGTTGGACCAGAACCGCGTCATCCGCCCGCACCCAGCCTTCCGGCTGTTCGCCACCGCCAACACGGTGGGGTTGGGCGACACCACGGGGCTTTACCATGGCACCCAGCAGATCAATCAGGGCCAGATGGACCGCTGGAACGTCGTCGCCACGCTGAACTATCTGCCGCATGCGCAGGAAGTTGGGATTGTGATGGCGAAAATGGGCTATGATCCAAAGGACGAGGCCGCGAAGAAGCGCGTCGGCGCCATGGTGGCGCTGGCGGACCTCACCCGCGCCGGCTTCATCGCCGGGGATCTCTCCACTGTCATGTCACCACGTACCGTCATTACCTGGGCGGAAAACACCCGTATCTTCGGTGATATCGGCTTCGCCTTCCGCCTCAGCTTCTTGAATAAATGCGACGAGGCGGAGCGCCAGACCGTGGCGGAATACTATCAGCGCTGCTTCAACGAGGAAATTCCGACTGGCCTGCGCAAGAGCGCCTGACGCGTCAGGAGCGGCAAGATGAGCGGCAAGCAGGACCAGAGCAAGGCAGAGGATTTCAAACGAGCGATCACGGGCACGCTCCGCGCAATGGCGCATAACGCGGATGTGCAGGTGGCTTATCAGCCTGGCCCGTCTGGGCTTGCCGGCAAGCGCGCGCGTTTGCCGGCACCTTCCCGCACGCTGGCGGCGCCGGAAATGGCCAAGCTGCGCGCCGCGGCGGATGCGATCGCCCTGCGGCTGCGCTACCACGATGACAGCTTGCACAATGCCCGCGCCCCGCATTCGCGCGATGGCAAGGAGGCGTTCGACGCGCTGGAGCAGGCGCGGGTTGAAATCGTCGGCTCGGAATACATGGCGGGCGTGGCCGCCAATCTGCGTGGCAAGCTTGGCGAGGAATGTGAAGTGGCCGGGCTGACCCGGATGTCGTCACGCGATCAATTACCCCTGCCTATCGCCCTCTCGCTGCTGGCGCGCGAGCGCATGGACCCCGGTTCGATTCCCGACGCCGTGAAAGACGTGCTCAACCTGTGGCGCGGCACGCTGGACCCGCTGGCCGAGCAAGCGCTCAACGACCTTGCGACCGCGCGCAACGACCAAGGCGAATTCATTACTGCAGCGCGGCGTTTGCTGGCGGCGGTCGATCTCGCCGAAGGTGAGGCGGAGCCGGGCGAAGACGAGGACGCAGAGGATGAGGCCGGCCAAAACGACGACGCGCCGCAGCAGAACCAATCCCGGGAAGCCGAAGGCGACTCGACGCCGGATGAGTCCCGAATGGAATCTGCCTCCGCGGACATAGCCGAAAGCGATGGTTCCGAAGAGGCGGGCGAGGCCGATGAGAACGCCGAGGATGCCTCCGACGGGGGCGAGGCCCCGGCTGGCCCGCAACAGCAACGCACCGCGGCGCCGGGCGATGACAAAACCGCCTACCGCGCCTTCACCCGCGCCTTTGACGAGGAGGTGAACGCAGAGGATCTTTGCGACCCGGATGAATTAGGCCGGCTGCGCATGCAGCTCGACCAGCAATTGCAGCATTTACAGGCCGTGGTTTCCAAACTCGCCAACCGGCTGCAACGCCGCCTGCTGGCCCAGCAAACCCGCGCTTGGGAATTCGATCTGGAGGAAGGCACGCTGGACCCGGCGCGCCTTTCCCGTGTCATCGTCGACCCGCTTCTGGCCCTCACTTATAAGCGCGAGCTGGACACGGATTTCCGGGATACGGTGGTGACGCTGCTCATCGACAATTCCGGCTCCATGCGCGGCCGCCCCATCACTGTGGCGGCCATGTGCGGAGATATTCTGGCCCGCACACTGGAACGCTGCGCGGTGAAGGTGGAAGTGCTGGGCTTCACCACCCGCGCCTGGAAAGGCGGGCAAAGCCGCGAGGCCTGGGTGCAGGCGGGCAAGCCCAACCACCCCGGCAGGCTGAACGATCTGCGCCACATCATCTACAAGGCCGCCGACATGCCCTGGCGCCGTGCCCGCAAGAATCTCGGGCTGATGCTGCGCGAAGGGCTGCTCAAAGAGAATATCGACGGCGAAGCTCTGCTCTGGGCCTATAAGCGCCTACTGAACCGGCCGGAGCACCGGCGGATTCTCATGGTCATCTCAGACGGCGCGCCGGTTGACGATTCAACCCTCTCGGTCAACCCCGGCAATTACCTGGAACGGCATCTGCGAGACGTGATCAGGGAGATCGAGACGCGGGACGCCGTGGAGCTTATCGCCATCGGCATCGGGCACGACGTGACACGCTATTACCGCCGCGCCGTGACCATCGTGGATGCCGAGGAGCTAGGTGGCACGATGATGCGCAAACTCACCGAACTTTTCGACGAGGACGCTGCCGATGAATGGGCGCGCTTCGCCAGCCGCCAGGCGACGATGGTGGCTTAAGTTTAGAACAACCTAGCGCCGTTCGGCACCTTTTGGTCAGGCGCGAACAATACCACCTCACCCGCTTCATCCGGGAAACCCAAGGTCAACACCTCGGACATGAACTTGCCGATCTGCCGGGGCGGAAAATTCACCACCGCCGCCACCTGCCGCCCCACAAGGCCCTCCAGCGTATAGTGCTTCGTAATCTGCGCGCTGGAGCGCTTCAGCCCAATCCCTGGACCGAAATCGATGCTGAGCTTGTAGGCAGGTTTACGCGCCTCGGGGTACGGCTCCGCCGCCACCACCGTGCCAATGCGGATATCCACCGCCAGAAACTGGTTAAAATCAATTTGCGCCACTGGCGGCGCATCGTGCGGCTGGGTGAGATGCATGCTCGAAACCTAGCACGCGCGCGCCACCCGGCAAGCGGGCCTAATGCGGCGAAAACCTCACGAAAAACCGCACGGTTGACGGCACCGCAATGCCATTGCGCATGGCGGGCTGATAGCGCCAGCCCTTTGCCGCGGCGCGCACGTTGGCATCAAGGTCCGCATAGCCGCTGCTTTGGGTCAACTGGAAATTCTGCACGCGCCCATCGGCGCCAAGGCGCAGCACGAAGCGCGCCACCCCCTGCTCTCCCGCATCAATCGCGGCTTGCGGGTAATCCGGCGCCTGATTATCCGCGAAGGGCACGGCCGGATGCGTCACCGCCACGGTCACGCTCGCCGTTTTCATCGCTTTTATCCTGGCCCCTTTGGCGGCCTGGACGGCTGGCTTGGGCACAGAGGCAACCTGCGGGGCAGGCGACGTGGCGGGCGGCGGGGGCGGCAATTCCGCCACGGGGCCACGCGGCGCAGGCGGTGCCAGACTGGGCATTGGCGGCGGCGGTTCTGGCAAAGGCTGTGGCGCGGGGGCGGAACTGGGATGAGGCTGCGGCGGCAAAGCCGGCCGCACCACGCTGGTGCCCTGCGGAACGGTCTCGGAAACCACCTGGATTGAAACCGGTTCCGGCGGAGGTGACGGCAGATGCAGCCGCCCCGCCAGCACCAGCACCACCGCCAGGGCAAGATGGGCGGCCCCCGCCATCGCCGCGAACCGCCAGGGCCAGCCACTGGGGCGCCGCGTTTCAGCCGCCAGCCGGTCTTCCGTTCCGGCTCGCAAAGGTGCTCTGGCTGCGGGGAGCACGCCGCCCAAAAACACCGGAGACAGCAGCTCCGGCTGAATCAATGCCTGTTGGCTCACCTCACCAGCACACCTTCGTGCTTCGCCTTCGCTTCTGGCTCCACATGGATGGTTACAATCAAACCCGGCTGTTCCTGTTTCAAAGCCGCCTCGATCCGGTCACAGATGACATGGGCCGCATCCACGCTCATCGCACCCGGCACCACAAGATGGAATTCAAGAAAACTTGAAACACCCGCCTGACGCATCCGGAAATCATGCGCCTCGATCGCGCCTGAGGCATGGTCCCGTACCAGCTCCCCCACCCGCGCTGTCACTTCCGGTGGCGGCGCCTCGTCCAGCAGCCCGCTGATCGAGGCCAACACCGTCCGTCCGCCCATCATGGTGATCTGCCCGGCGATGGCCAGTGCCACCAGCGGATCTAGAATCGGCCAATTCAACAGCCCCGCCCCCAGCAGCGCCACCACGATGCCAAGTGTCGTCAGCACATCGCTGATGAGATGCTGTGCGTCCGCGGCAAGCGCGGGTGAAAGCTCACGCCGCGCCACCCATTTCAGGTGCAGTGCCCAGCCGAGATTGACGACCCCGGCCAGCCCGTTGAGAAACAAACCCAGACCCAGCCCGCCGACCAGCGGCATCAGGGGCCTGGGATCGAGCAACTCGAACACCGCGCGCTGGAAAATCGCCAGCGCCGCGATTAGAATCATCGCGCCTGTGGCGATGGCGCTAATCAGCTCCGCCTTGGCATGGCCATACTGGTGCGTGGCATCCGCCGGCTTGGCGCCGATATAGAGCGCATAAAGCGCCATGCCCGAGGAGATAACGTTCACCACGCTTTCAAGCGCGTCGGAAAACAATGCGGTGCTGCCGCTCACCGCCGCAGCAAGCATTTTGCAACCCAGGACCAAGCAGCCCACGGCAATGCTGGCCCCAGCGATTTTGAAAACCGAACCCACGGCTTGTGCTACCAAGGCTTAACCTTCCGGCGCAATAATGCCGTCATCACAAATTGCTATCGCCAACCAGAATGCACGGTCGCTGGCAGGGCGGCCAAGGATCGCCTACATTCCAGTTATGCCGCACGATGCCGCAACCCATCACCGCGATATTCCCGCCCAGTTGAAAACGGCTGAGCAAGCCTGCGCCGAGAATGGCGCGCAACTCACCGCCCTGCGGCGGGATGTGCTGGCGCTCATTCTGCAAGCGGAAACGCCGGTCACGGCCTATCAGTTGCTAGACCAGCTAAAACCCATCCGCAAATCCGCCGTGCCCCCCACCATCTACCGCTCGCTTGAATTCCTGCTCGAAAACAAGCTGATCCATAAAATCGAGCGGCTGAACGCCTTTGTACCCTGCGCCGAAGCCGATCATCACCACGCGGACGCGCAATTCCTGATCTGCAAAACCTGCGGCACCGTCATCGAGATAGAGGATCACGGCGTTTCGGAAGCACTAACCAAGGCCGCCGCTAAACATGGCTTCACCCCCACCCGCGCGGTGGTTGAGGTAGAGGGGCTTTGCGCCGCCTGCGCTGCTAACCCGTCTTGACTCGCGCTAATAGATAGATCAGCGCAGCGCCAACGCCGGTGAAGAAACCCACTGGCCAATCCGTTAAGAAAGCCAGCCCCAACCCCGCCCAGGCCAGGCCCAGTGCCAAGCCCATGGCCAGAATCAGCCCGGCCAAAGGGCCGCTACACAGCCGCGCCGCTGCCGCCCCCGGCCCCAGCATCAGGCTGAACACCAAGAGCGCCCCCGTTACCGGCACGGCAAACCCTGCCGCCAGCGCCAGCACCGCGAGAAAAAAAACCTCCATTGCAAAGGGCCGCCCGCCCTGTACCCGCATCAATTCTGGTGACAACGCGGAAAGGCTCAATGGCCGCAGCGCCAGAAACAGCAGCACCGGCACGCAAAACCCGATCACCCCCAGCACAGGCAAATCTTCTGCGCCCAGCGCGAAAACCTGCCCGAACAGCAGCCCGTAAACTGAACCCGCATAATGGCCGGAGAGCGAAAGACACAGCGCCCCCACCGCCAGCAGCAATGCCAGCAGCAGCGCCGTTGCGGCATCCCGCCGCACGGAGCGCTGCACCAGGGCCAGCAACCCGGCGCCGCCCAGCGCGAACCCCGCCAGCCCGGCCCATAGCGGAAACCCGAACAAAGACGCCGCCGCCGCGCCGGGAAACGCCGCCATCGGCAAGGCATGCGCCGCGAACCCGGCCCGGCGTAGCACCACAATATAGCCCGCCGCCCCCGCCGCCAGCGCCACCAAGCCTGCGGCCAGCCAGATTTCCACAAGGTAACTCAAGCCCACCGCCTCAGCCCGGCCGCAGCGTAAAACACCAACACCAGCGCCACGATGAAGAAGCTCACCGGCCAGGTGCGCCCCGGCATCCATCCATAAGATTCATAGGCCAGCGCGATCCCGCCCCAGCACGCGGCCAGCCCCAGCGCCATGGAAAGCAGCGCCGCCGCCAAGGGCCCGCGCGCCAACCGCAACCCCGCCGCCGCCGGGCCAATCAGCAGGGCCGTTGCCAAAATCGCCCCCACCGTCATCGCCGCCAAGGTCACGCCCAACGCCAGCAGCAGCAGAAACACCAGCCCCAGCACGCGCAACTTTACCCCGGCCACACGCGCCAGCTCCTCATCCAACGAGGCCAACAGCAACGGCCGGGCGATAAGCGCCAGCACCGCCAAACATCCCCCTGCCAGCAGGCAGGACCAGAGCGCGGTGCCAGGCGGGGTTGAGAACATCGCCCCAAACATCACTGCCTGCGCCGCACCCGCGGCGCCACGGGTGGTGACGCAAAAATGCAGAAGCAGCGCCGTACCCCCCAGCCCGGCCCCAAGCAAAATGCCCGCCGCCTCATCCCGCCCAGCGGCCCGGCGCGGTTGCAAAATCTCCAGCCCCGCTACCCCCGCCACGCCGAAGAGCAAAAATCCCAACAACGGCGAAATCCCGAACAGCAAGCTACCCGCGCCGCCGGCGCTGCTCACATCCGCCAGCGCATGGCCGGCAAAAGCCTGACCACGCAGCACCGTGAACAACCCCAGCGCGCCGCACAACAATGCGGCGGCGGCGCTCAACAACAACGCGCTCTGCACCGGGCCGCTTTGCAGGAATTCCAGCATCAGGGAATGGCCGTTACATGCTCATGGTCATAGCGGTGATCATGTTCGCCGCCACCAGCGACGACCAGCACACGCCCATGCACACGGATCACGTCGATATGATACCCGTACAGCGCCGAAAGCACCTCGGTACGCACCACGTCATGCACCGAGCCGCATAGCGCGCTGCCCCCCGCCAGATACAATATTCGATCCATCACCGGCAGCAGCGGGTTCATGTCATGCGCCGAGAGCAGCACCGTCATCCCGCTTTCCTGGCTCAGCCGCCTCAGCAGCGCGATAATCTCCGCCGCCGCCTTGATGTCCAGATTCGCCAAAGGCTCATCCAACAGCAGCAGATCAGGCGAACGCACCAGCGCATGCGCGATCATCACCCGCTGCTGCTGCCCGCCGGAAAGCCGCCCTATGCGCTGCCCCGCGAAACCCTCCGCCTCCACGGCCCGAAGTGCTGCCTCCACTTTTTCAGCCCGCGCCCGGGATGGAAACGCCAGCCCGAAGCGGTGCCCATCCAGCCCCAGAGCCACGAAATCCCGCGCCCGCACGGGCAGATCCGGCTCGAACAGAATTTTCTGCGGCACATAGCCGATGCGCCCGTTGGCCTTGATCTGCCCTTGCGAGGGTAGCAGCCCTAGAATCGCCCGCAGCAGCGTGGTTTTGCCCGCACCGTTGGAGCCAATCAGCCCGCAGAACGCCCCGCGCGGCAGTTCAAACCCAACCCCGCGCAGCACCTCCACCCTGCCTTGCGAGACGCTCAGCCCCGAAACCTCAAGAGCCGCCTCGCTCACTTCGCGCTGGCCGCCAATGCCTGGTTGAGGGCAGCCGTCGCCTGCATCATCCAGTCCTGATAATGCGCGACGCTGGCTGGCATCAGCTCATAAACGGGCAAAACCTGCACATCACGCCGTTTCGCCAGAGCCAGCAGGGCCTCAGTCTGCAGGTCGGTTACCTGCTCGTTATAGACAAACACCCGAACCTTGCGGCCGCGCAGCAACGCCTCCTCCGCCGCCACATCCTGGGGCGACGGATCGGTATCGTTCATGATCGAAAGCTCGAAGGAAAGCGGCGTCATGATCTTCAGTCCGGCCTCTTGCAGCAGATAATCCGCCACCGGCTCCGTCACCACAATTGGCGCCCCGGCATATTTCGCCTTCACCTGCGCCAACTTCCGCTTCCAGGGCGCCAGGGACGTATCAAATTTTTTCAGATTTGCCGCATACACCGCCTTATGCGCAGGGTCCTTCGCCTCGAAAAAGGCGGCAGCGGCAGCCGCCACGGCGGGCATGGTATCCGTGCGGTACCATAGATGCGGGTTCGGCGTATCGTCAGGCAGGTTCAGCAATTTCTGCGCACTCAGCACCTCCGCATGTGTGCCTTCCAACATCTCCGCCGCCCAGCTGTCATAGCCAAGCCCATTCTCCACCACGAAATCGGCGCGATGAAAACTCCGCGCCACGCTTGGCGTCACCTCAAACTCATGCGGGTCGGTATTGGGGTTGGACTGGATGGCGGAAACCTTCACATAAGGCCTGCCGATCTGGGCCAGCACATCAGCATATTGGCTTTCGAGCCCCACCGCGCGCAGCACCGGCTGCGCCATGGCCATATGACCAGCCAGCGCCAGCACGGCGCCCAAACCCAATCTGCCCAGCATTCCGTCTCAACTCTAAGCGTTGCGGGAAATAATGATATATTATATCATTTCAGACGTCCAGGGCCAACCCCACAAATTGCTTTTGCCTCTTAAACCATGCCTGCATAACAGGCAGGCCAGCCCACAACTTACCGCAATGCGACCAACTTGCCTTGATAAGACGCAACTCCACAGCATTCCGGTCGGATAATTCTGCCGTTGCGCTGCGGTTTTAATCGGGTAATGTCTCTCAATCCTCGATCCGGCAGGCGGGCCGGACCAAGGATCTTTTCAACATGGGAGATAATATGAAAAAACTTTTCGCACCGGCCCTCGCCGCATTCTGCGTGCTCGGCATGGCCATGCCGGTAGCCGCCTCGGCCAAGGCACTAACGGAAATCAAATTCGGGGTGGATGCCACCTATCCGCCCTTCGAATCGCTCTCCCCCTCCGGAGCCTTCCAAGGCTTCGATATCGACCTCGGCAAGGCCATCTGCTCCGAGCTGAAAGTGAAATGCGTGTTCGTCAGCCAGGCTTTCGACGGCATCATCCCCGCCCTCGAAGCCCGCAAGTTCGACGCGATTCTTTCCTCCATGACCGTGACGCCGGAACGCGCCAAGCAGATCGATTTCTCCTCCGAAATGTATGACGAGCCGACCAGCCTGATCGTGAAGAAGGGCTCCGGCCTTGTGCCCACCGCCGCCAGCCTGAAGGGCAAAACCGTGGGCGTGGAAGCCGGCACCATCCAGGAAACCTACGCCAAGACCTATTGGCAGCCGAACGGCGTTAACGTGGTCTCCTATCAGGGTCAGGACCAGGTTTATGCCGATTTGCTCTCCGGCCGCCTGGATGCCTCTCTGCAAGATTCCGTGGAAGCTGATTACGGCTTCCTGAAGACCCCGAAGGGCGCTGATTATGAGATCGGCGGCAACGCCACCGACGATCCGAAGGATGTGCTCGGCTCCTATATCGCCATCGGCGTGCGCAAGGACGAGCCAGAGCTACTGAAGAAGATCGACTGGGCGATCGCCCAGCTTCACGCCAACGGCACTTACGACAAGCTGCAAGCGAAGTATTTCAACTTCAGCATCTACAACGCCGAAGCCGCCAAGCAGGCGCCCTGAACATCTGAACACCCGGCCCTGGCGCTCTCCCGCCGGGGCCGGCCTTTCAATAGGCAGTCCACATGTTCAATCTCGGCGGCTATGGCCCGCATATCCTGGCCGGCACGGTCACGACGGTGGAGCTTTCTCTTCTCTCCCTCCTCGTATCCTTCATCCTTGGACTCATCGGCGCTTCGGCGAAGTTGTCCAAAAACCGCGCCGCGCGCGGCATCGCCACGGTCTATACCACCCTCATCCGCGGCATCCCCGATTTGGTGCTGATGCTGCTTATCTTCTATTCATTACAAATCTGGATCAATGATTTCACCGACTGGCTGAATAATCTCCAGAACAGTATCGATTTCGAAGTACAGCTGGACCCGTTCACCAGCGGCGTCATCACGCTCGGCTTCATCTATGGCGCCTATTTCACGGAAACCTTCCGCGGCGCCTTTCTCGCCGTGCCCAAAGGCCAGATGGAAGCCGCGCGCGCCTTTGGCATGCGCCCCTTCCTCGTCTTCCGCCGCATCCTGTTTCCGCAAATGATGCGCTATGCGCTGCCCGGCCTTGGCAATAACTGGCAGGTGATCTTGAAGGCCACGGCGCTGGTCTCGATCATCGGCCTGTCGGACGTGGTGTTCGCCGCCCAGCAGGCGGGCGAGGCCACACTGGAAACCTTCTTCTATCTCTGCATTGCAGGTGCCGTTTATCTGGTACTCACCATCATCTCCAATGGCGTGCTGCTCTATCTGGAACGCAAATACATGATCGGCGTTCGCCAGGCGGTGCTATGATCTATATTCTGCAAAACTACTGGCGGGCGCTGCTGTATTCAGACGGCTACCACATGACTGGCATCGCGATGACGCTGTGGCTGCTGGTGGTTTCCTGCGCCATCGGATTCTGCATCGCCCTGCCGCTGGCCATTG
Organism: Pseudomonadota bacterium; assembly: GCA_018971725.1. Taxonomy (GTDB): domain Bacteria; phylum Pseudomonadota; class Alphaproteobacteria; order Acetobacterales; family Acetobacteraceae; genus Acidocella. The sequence goes on from JAGXAE010000027.1 coordinate 19,520, forward strand.
CGCGCAATTCAAAAAACCCGCTCATCTGGGGGCCGGTCTGGCTTTATGGTTTCATCTTTCGCGGCACACCGCTCTATGTGCAGCTTCTGTTGATTTACACAGGCGTGTACGGGTTGCATTTCGTACGCGAAACACCCTTTCTCGCAGATTTTTTCCGTTCCGCGATCAATTGCACCCTGCTCTCCTTCGCGCTGAATACCGGCGCCTACACCACGGAAATTTTCTACGGTGCCATCCGCGACACCTCATTCGGTGAAGTCGATGCCGGGCGGGCCTATGGCATGTCGCGTTTCACGCTGTACCGGCGCATCATCATCCCCTCGGCCCTACGCCGCGCCTTGCCGATGTACAGCAACGAGGTGATCCTAATGTTGCACGCCACCACCCTGGCTTTCACCGCCACGGTGCCGGACATTCTGAAAGTCACCAACGATGCCTACGTCGCCACCTACGCGCCCTTTGATGCGTTCGGCCTGGCGGCGGTCATCTATCTTTGCATCTCCTTCACGCTCATCTTTATGTTTCGCCGTGCGGAGCGGCATTTCCTCGCCCATCTGGCCAGCTGACACCACGCCAAAAACTATATGGGTGCCGCGTCGGAGCACTGACCGCAATGATAGGAGAGCGGTGCTGCTCCGCCTCCCAGGATCTGCCGAACAAAGCAGGGTAAGAACGCCCAAGCCCGAGACGTATAGCCCGCCAGATATGACGCGCATTCGGCAGCACTTTCGCCCAGCCGGGCAATCAGGCAAAAAAAAGCCGGCCCAACCAGACCGGCCTTCTGGTTCACATGTTCGCGCGGTTTAGCCGCGCAGCGCCTTTGGCAAGGCGGTGATGGCATGGTCAATCAGCGAGGCATCCGTGTCGTTGCTCACGGTGTCGCGCAGAATGGCAGCCGAAGCGGCAGTGGCAATGTCGATGGCGGCGGCGCGCACCTCTTTCACGGCGGTAGTTTCCGCAGCCTCTATCCGCTCCATCGCCATACGCTCCCGGCGCCGGGCAGTGGCATCGGCCTCGGCTGCCAGTTCCGCCGCAAAGCGCTGCGCTTCGGTATGAGCGTTGGCGAGAATCTGCTTCGCGTCCTCGGCGGCCTGGGCCTGCTTCTGCTTGGCATCGGCCAGAATCGCCTCTGCCTCGGCCTTCAGCTGCGCGGCTTCGTCGAGCGCCGCGCGCACCGCGCGGGTACGGTCATCCAGAATGCCACCGACGGCACCCATAACCTTCCGCCCCGCCAAAACCGCGAAGATGGCAACGGCGACGAAAACCCAGAATGTGCCACTGACCCAGAAATGACTATGGAGAGCCTGGTATTCCATCCTCTATGCCGCCTTTCGTACGGCCAGCGCGTCTTCAACACGCCGGACCAACTCTTCTTGCGCGGGCACAGAGCCCGTGAGCTTGAGGAGCATTTCCCCGGCGGCCTCGGAGGCAACCGGCTTGATTGCCGCCATCGCGGCATTTCGGGCCGCGTCAATGCGCGCCTCTGATTCGGCGAGTTTGGCGTCAAGCGCCGCGCTTAGCGCGGCTGCCTTAGCGGCAGCGTCGGCCTTGGCATCGGCGACTGCCTTCGCCACCTCGGCCTGGGCGTTGGCCCGGGCGCTGGAAAGCGTCGCCGTGAGCAGCGCCACGGCCCGGTCGGCTTCCTGCTTCGCGGCACGTGCCGCGGCCAGGTCGCGGGCGATGATGGCGGCGCGGTTCTCAAGGACCTTGCCTATCTGTGGCAGGCCCCAGCGTGCAAGCACGAGATAGAGCACCACCAGGATGACCGCCATCCAGCTCACCTGGTCGAGGGTGAGCGGGTTTGAGAAATCCATCTGCGGCATCTCGCCATCCGCCAGAGCGACGGAGGGAACAAGTGCCAGCAGAAGAGCGGTGCTGAGCCGGCGCATT
>JAGXAE010000171.1 GCA_018971725.1 Pseudomonadota bacterium
TTAAACTTACTCTCAGTGCGCTTGGTCACGGCGCGTACACCTTTCTTGTTCAAATTCCGCCGATAGTCTCTTTTCCGCTTTCACGGCAAAGAGCGGGCGCGGGCGACCACCGCCCGTCCACGTTCCCGGCAACGAGGCGGGGCTCTACCGGGTTGGGTGGGGGGCGTCAATGGTTGGTGGCGCGGTTTTGGGTTGCAAATGGCGGCGCGGCGCGCTGCCAGCTCTGCGGCAGGGCGATAATGGGCAGTTTTACCCGCTGTGCGGGGCGGTTCAAAACGATCTCCGCCTGGCGGCCCATCCAAATGCCGGAATCGCCCTTGGCCCGGGGCAGCCAGCCCTGGCCCAGCGTCAAGCCGGAGGCCTCGCCAAGGCAAAGGCCAAGTTCCCGACGATCTTCGGAGTCAGGATCTGTGTCGGCGGGGGCCGCAACCGGGCACAGCAGAGTGAGAGCCTGAACCGGCGCCGCGAAATTGAAGGTGGCATATCGCCAGCCGCCCTTGCGGCTGAGGCGCGGCAGCGCGTCCATCCCCTCGCCTACCGCGCGCAAGCGCGGCACGTAGCCTGGCGTGAAGCCCGCTGCCAGCGCACGCTCGTGCAATTGGCGCCGCACGGCCGCAAGCCGGGCGCCGCTGGTAACATTGGCGGCAAAGGGGCGTCGCGCCGGCGTGCGCTTTCCCAGCTCTTGATAAAGCTGCCCGCGATTGGCGTTGCAGTAATAGGATTCACATTCCAGCCCCTCGGCCAGAAGAACATCGTGCCGGTCAAGTTCGAGGTGATAATAGGTCATGGCTGGCGCCGCTTCATCGTGCAAAATGGTGGCGCCATTGACGAGATGGACAACCGGAATCAGCACGCCTTGCACATAAACGCAGTGCAGAGGTGAGAGGCGCAGCGTTTTGAAGGGTTTGCCTGGGCCAAAGGCGCCCGGCAAGACGATCACCGGACGGGCCGAACGAGCCGAACGGGGGCCAAGATCCATCGTCCGCCAGCCGATCCAGCGGACCGGGCGGCGTTCGCCGGCGGCGTTGATGACCGGGTCGCCGGGACGCAATGCCTCCACGGGGCGGTAGCCGTGGGGGGTAAGAATACTGGTGCCGCGCGCGAAGCAGGGCAACTCTCCGCCCAGCGTGAGGAGGGAGCCGCCGGAACCATCCGAAATGACGGAAAGGCTGGGAAGCGCGGTGCCGGTGGTGGCAACCGAGAAGGTTTGGGCGACGCTGCCTTGAAGATTGAGAAGATCGATGGTGTTGCCAACGATGCTGACGCGGTTTGTGGCTATGCCGACAAGATCCACGGCGTCGAAACTGGACATGCCGGCAATGCCCGGCAGGCCGAGCGCCGCATCGTCCATGACCAGCAGGCCGGAGGTTCCGGTGAAGCTGATGGGCGCGGCGGAGATATCCGCGCTGGAGAGTTCCAGCGTGGCGCCGGTGGCGATTTCCAGCCTGCCTGAGCCGGTATAGCTGCCGCCTTCAAGCAGCAACCTGCCGCCCTCGGCAATGATGGTGCCGGAGCCTGGCGCGCTTGGTGCGTCAATAACGCCATAACCGACAAGCGTGCCTGAAACATCCAGAAGATTCGCGGCGAGTTTTCCGCCGGTGAGCGCGGCATTGGCGATTGTTGCCGCGCCGGCGGCGAGTTGCCCGGCAATGATGAGGGTACCGCCCGATTGCGTGAACGTGCCGGCGGCGAGCTTGGCATCCGTGCCAACAATTCCCTGCCCTGCTTGAAGCGTCGCAGCGCCGGTTACGCTGAGCTGGCTATCGCCGCCCAAGGTAAGGCCGCCAGAGCCGGAATAGCCCGATGCGGCGATGTCCGCGAAGCCGGTCAGGGTCATGGCGCCGCTATTATTCACCATGCCGAGCACGCCGGAAGCGGTACCATATGCCTGGAATATGCCGGAGCTACTGAGACTTAAACCGCCAGACACAAGGCTGCCGGCTTGATACAGCGTGGCGGTGGCGCCGGCACCGATAAAAGCCTCGCCGGAAAGGCTGAGCGCGCCCATGACGGCAAGACTGGAGGCAGCGCCTGCCCCTGTCGCCGCGAGGGTAAGATTGCCGGAAAGGCTGGCGGCATTGGTCAGCACCTCCAACGCCCCGGCGCCATTGCTGTCGCCAATGGTGACATTGCCCGAAAGCGACGCGCTGGCAGCGGCGCCGAGGATGGCGTTGCCGCCATTGTCGATCTGCAAAGCGGTGCCGGAAAAGCCGCTGGCAATTAGTTCATCGTTAAATTCGGCCTGGCCGGTGACGAGCAGCCCGCCAACGGCATGGGCCGTATCGTCAACATATAGGCCGCCGACACTGCCGAAGGAAACCATCTCTGCTTCCGTGAAGCCCAGGCCGGAATAACCGTTTACCGTGCCGCTACCGCCCGTATTTATGCCGATCAGGCTTTGCAGCCCGGCCAAAATACCGGTGCCGCTGCTGATCGTGAGCACATCCAACGCCCCGGTGCCGGTATAGCTGACGCTCGCGAGTTCAGCATTGAGCGCGCTCAGGCTGGCGGCGGTGAGCGTAAGCGCAGCCGATGGCGCCTGCCCGGCGGCGGAGAGGATGCCGTGCGCGGAGGACAGCGTGATGGTGAGACTCTGGGTGGTGGTGGCGGCAAGCGCTACGCTAACGCCCAGCAAAGGCTGCGCCACGCCGGCGCTGGCCGCGATGCCGCCGGTGCTGGTGACGGTGGCGGTACCCGAGTGCAGGACCACCTCGGCATCGCCCGCGGCGTCAAAACTGGCTGCGGGGATCAGCCCGGCGGGAATGTCGGAGAAGATCGTATAGCTTTGCGTGGTGCCATTGGCATCGACGCCGGAAACGACAAAGGACGACGCGCCGGAGATGGTGCTGATATTGTGCACCACAAGGCCGGTGAGACCGGGGAAGATCAATGCGTCGCCCACCGCGAAGCCCGTGACGGTGCCAGAGAACACCTGAGGACCGGAGATGACGAAGGCGCCGCCCGTGCCCCCCAACGGATCGGTATAGCCGCCGATGATGGGCTGACTTCCCGGCCCCTCGAAATTCAGCGTGACGCCGCTTTGCACGGTGAGCGGCGTGGTGTTGAAAATGCCAGTTAGAGGCGCCACCGGCCCCAGCACCATCACCCCGCCGCCCGAGACATCCAGATTGACCCCGGCGGAGACCATGCCGGCGTCGATTTCCAGCGTTTCGCCCTGCAAGGCGAGGATAGTGCCGGTGCCGTCGATCATCCCGGAAGCGGAAAAATCACCCACGGAAAGCGTGCCCGCACCTTCCAGCACCGCGCCGTTGGCAAGGGTTAGACCTTCCTGGAAGTCGTTCGTGGCACCGGTATCGACCGTGAGCCCGTCCACAAACTCCACCAGCGCATTGGTGTTCAGTACCAACTCGCCTTGCAGGGAAGCAGTGCCGCCGATGACGAGTTGCCCGGACTCGACGATATCCTGCACGGCGATGGTGCCGAAATCATAATTCGTGCCACCGAGCAGGGCGGAGCTGTAAGGCAGCTCCAGCACCGCGCCGGGGGCAACGGAGACCGCGCCATTGCCAACCAGATTGCCCAGAGCGGAGACGGTGCCGCTTACGTCCAGCGTGCCGGTAATCGTATCGATGCCGGTGATGAGTGTCTGCGCACCCAGCGCATAGGTGGCGGTGCTGGCGGCGGTGCCAACTGTATTGAGGTAGATGTTGCCGGAAGTGACTTCGCGCGGCAGCACGCCATCGTGATTCCAAAGATCGTAGGTGAGATGCTGGCCCGATGCGAGCGACGGCCCCGCGAATTCCAGCGAGGTAAGCAGGGTGTTCAGGGCGCCGATGTCGTTGGCGCTGAGCGTGAGATGAATGGTGCCCGTGCCGATACCATCTGCCGTGATGCCGGTGAATGCGCTGTATTCCGGGAGCAGCAGCGCGCCTTGCGAAACCGCGAGGGTGAGTTGCAGGGTTTCCTCGGCGCCCAGCCCGGTCGCGGCCAGGGCGCTGGCCGTGGGGTCTGACAAGAGAAGATCCGGCAAGGCAAGGGGCTGGTTG
>JAGXAE010000172.1 GCA_018971725.1 Pseudomonadota bacterium
GAGGGCAAGTCTGGTGCCAGCAGCCGCGGTAATTCCAGCTCCAATAGCGTATATTAAAGTTGCTGCAGTTAAAAAGCTCGTAGTTGGATCTTGGGAGCGGGCGGCGGCCTCCAGCACCACCAGCCCGAGGGTAAGCCCGGCGATGATACGGTTGCGCTTGGGGAAATGACGGCCGATGGGCGCGGTACCGAGCGGCGCTTCCGCCATCACGGCGCCATTTTCCGCGATGCGGCGCTGGAGGTCGGCGTTTTCCGCCGGGTAGGGCACGTCCAGCCCGCCCGCGATGACGGCGATGGTACGGCCGCCGCGCATGGCGCCTTCATGGGCGGCGGTGTCTATGCCCCGGGCGAGGCCGGAGACGATGGTGAGGTGTGGCGCCAACTCGGCGGCGAGATGCGCGGCAAGGCGCATGCCATTAGCGGAGGCGTTGCGGGCGCCGACAATGCCGATGGACCGCGAAGAGAGCAGGCTGGCATCACCCAGGACCGCAATGGCGGGGGGCGCGTCCGGCAATTCGGCCAGATATTCGGGGTAGCCCGGCTGGTCCAGGAACAGGAACGTGCCGCCGAGGCGGCGGAGGGCGTCGTATTCGCGCTGCATCTCGGCCATGGGCGGAATGTGCGGCGGGTTGGCGCGGCCGCCGGATTTGGCGAGGGCGGGCAGGGCGTCCAGCGCGTCCTCCGGCCCGGAAAAGCGGGAAAGCAAACGGCGATAGGTGACGGGGCCCACGCTTTCCGTGCGGGCCAGGCGCAAAAACCCCAGTGCGGGATCAGCCATTGAGGTTCAGGATGGAGAGAATCTGCCCGAGCTTGCCCGGCGGCACCACCCAGGCGCCCACCGGAGTGGCATTTTCGTAAAAGCTGGCGATGACGCCGCAGGCGGGTGTTTGCCCGGCGAGCGTGGATTCCGACATGCCGGGGCCGGTGGCGACCAGCGCGCCGATCTGATCGAAACCCGGCACGTTCACGTTGATGAAGCCGGGGGCTGGCTGGCCTGCGCCAATCACAATCCAGAGCGGGCCGGTGGGCTGGGCGCACTGACCGGGGTTGAAAAGATGGATGCGGTTGGCCTGGAGATGGCTGAGCGCCAAAGCAGGGGCCGCGCCGAGCAGCCAGAGGGCGAGACAGAGGGCATGTCTCATGCCGATTTCTTGCCGATGCGTGGTTCCTCGCCCCGGAGCAGGCGCTGGATGTTGGGCTTGTGCTTCCAAAAGACCAGCGCGGATATGATGACCACCGCTTCCGCCGCCAGCGGCCCGGCCAGCAGCAAGGCGGCGGCGGGGGCCACGGCATAGGCGATGAGCGCCGAGAGAGAAGAATAGCGCAGGGTGAAGGCCACCAGCAGCCAGATGGCGCAGCAGATGACCCCCAGCGGCCAAGCGAAGCCGTAGAATACGCCCAAGCCCGTGGCCACGCCCTTGCCGCCCTTGAAGCCGAGCCAGACGGGAAAGAGATGCCCCAGCACCGCCGCGAGACCGGCCACCAACACGCCATGATGCAGGAACAGCCTGACGAGCAGCACGGCGAGGAAGCCTTTCAGCCCATCCAGCAGCAGCGTGGCCGCCGCCAGCTTTTTGTTGCCGGTGCGCAGCACGTTGGTGGCGCCGATATTGCCGGAGCCGATGGAGCGGATATCGCCCAGCCCGGCCACACGGGTGAGCAACAGGCCGTAAGGCACGCTGCCCATGAGGTAGCCGAAAACGGCGACGCCCAGATAAAGTCCGATCACCCGTAAACCCTCCGCCCGGCCTTCCAGGTGCCAATCACCACGCCTTCAAGGGCGCGGCCATCGAAGGGCGTGTTCTGCGCCTTGCCCGGCAGTTTCCCGGCCTGAACCTGCCAGGATTTTTCAGGATCAAACAGGCACAAATCGGCCGGGCGGCCCTTGGCCAGCACGCCCGCCTCGATCCCCAGCCAGGCGGCGGGTTTGACGGTGAGCAGGGCAAGCGCCTGGGGCAGTGTGAGATCGCCTTCCTGCACCCGCGCCAGCGTAACGCCGAGCAGCGTGGCAAGGCCGCACCCGCCGGGCTCTGCCTCCGCGAAGGGCTGGCGCTTGTCGTCCGGGTCGCGGGGCTGGTGGTCAGAGGCGATGGCGTCGATGGTGCCGTCCTTCAACGCGGCGACAACGGCGAGGCGGTCTGCCTCCACCCGCAGCGGTGGGGAGAGTTTGGCGTATGTGCGGTAATCGCCAATCGCGGTCTCGTTCAGGTCGAAATAAGGGGGCGCGGTGTCGCAGGTAATTTTGAGGCCCTTCTCCTTGGCGCGGCGGATATGCTCCAGCGCCTCGGCGGTCGTTACATGCGCGAAATGCAGCGCCCCGCCGGTGAGTTCCGCGAGGCGGATATCCCGTGCCACGCAGATGGCCTCGGCGGCGGCGGGAATTTGCGGCAGGCCCATCCAGGTGGCGCGAGGGCCAGCGGTGGCGGCGCCGCCGCGGGCAAGCTCCGCATCTTCCGGATGCTGGACGATGCGCGCACCGAAGCCGGAGGCGTAAGAGAGCGCCAGGCGCATAAGCCGGGAGGAGGCGATGGGCCTACCGCCATCGGTAAAGGCCACGGCGCCGGCGGCTTGCAGCAGGCCGTATTCGGCCAGCTCCTTGCCCTCCAGCCCGCGTGTGGCGGCGGCATAGGGCAGCAGGGAGACGCTGCCGGTTTCCTCGCCGCGCGCGCGCAGAAAGCGCACCAAGGCCGGATCGTCGATCACCGGGTTGGTTTCCGGCAGCACAGCGATGGTGGTGATGCCGCCAGCCGCTGCCGCCTCAGCCGCGCTGGCGATGGTCTCACGGTATTCAAAGCCCGGCTCGCCAATGGCGGCCCGCATATCGACAAGGCCGGGGCAGAGCACGGCCCCTTCGGCCTCGATGATTTCAGCGCCTTCCGGCGTGCCCAGAGAGGGGCCGAAATCGGAGATTTTACCATCGCGGACCAGCAGCTCGCCTTCATGCAGGCTTTGCGCGGATTGATCCAGATATTTGATTTTACGGAATAAGGTAATCAAGAGTTGCTCCGCGCGCAGGTATCCAGCACCGCCATGCGGACGGCCACACCCATTTCCACCTGTTCCTTGATGAGGGAGCGGGTGGCGTCGTCCGCTACCTCGCTGTCGATCTCCACGCCGCGGTTCATTGGGCCGGGATGCATCACCAAAGCATCTGGCTTGGCGAAGGCCAGCTTCTTCCGGTCCAGCCCGTAATAGGTGAAGAACTCGCGCGAGGACGGCACCAACCCGCCGGTCATGCGTTCTTTCTGCAGGCGCAGCATCATCACGATATCTGCCCCTTTCAGTCCTTCCTCCATGTCGTGAAAAATCTCCACGCCGTTCACGCCGATGGAGCCGGGCACCAGGGTAGGGGGGCCGACAAGGCGGACGAAATTGCCCATCATCGTGAGTAGCAGGATGTTGGAGCGGGCGACGCGGGAGTGAGCGATATCCCCGCAAATGGCCACGGTGAGGCCGGAGATGCGGCCCTTGTTGCGGCGGATGGTGAGTGCGTCCAGCAGCGCCTGGGTGGGATGTTCGTGCGTGCCGTCGCCCGCGTTGATGACGGAGGCGCCGACCTTCTGCGCCAGCAGGGCAGGCGCGCCGGAGCTTTTATGGCGCACCACCAAGAGGTCACAATTCATCGCGTTCAGGGTGGCGGCGGTGTCCAGCAGGGTCTCGCCCTTGGTAACTGAGGAGGTGGCGACGGACATGTTCACCACATCGGCCCCCAGGCGCCGCCCGGCCAGCTCAAAGCTGGTGCGGGTGCGGGTTGAGTCCTCGAAGAACAAGTTGATGAGGGTGCGTCCACGCAGGCTGTCGCGTTGGGTTTTGCCTGAACGGTTGAGAAGCGCGTAGCTCTCCGCCAGGTCCAGCAGGTTGGTGACGGAGGCCGGGTCCAGCCCCTCGATTCCGAGCAGATGTTTTAATGACGCCATGGCGAGCCGCCTTAGACCATAATCTGGCGCGGCGGGGAATGATGTTGTTGATTTTTTAGCAAAGCGTCCCGAAGTGAAG
>JAGXAE010000173.1 GCA_018971725.1 Pseudomonadota bacterium
CTGCCAAAACTACTCAACCAACAGCCCGCGTGATACACAAGGCAGGCCCGGAACAGGCCAAAGAAGCAACAAATCCCGCACCCGCCCAAACGACGCAAAAAAGAAAAACTCACCTACATAGATGAGTTTTGCAGCGGCCTGTTAAGTTAAAATAAGCGATCAACCCGCCCCGGCGGGCTTGCGTGGTTGCAAACAAGTTCAGGGTCCGTCGCCTCCACACGGTAGATACACGCTACTGCGGGCAGTTATTGCCTTGGGAGGTTCTATGGATTCGCCGCATATAACGGCCATTGAGCACGATACAATCCAGCCGATTCCGCTGGAAAAGCGCCATGGCAGCTTCAGCTATCTTTTCACCATCTGGTTCGGCTGCAACATGAACGTGTTGACGGTGGTGACCGGGGCGCTTGCCAGCACCCTGTTCGGGCTTGGGTTTGTTTCCGGTTGCGTGGCGGTTATTCTGGGTAACCTGGTGGGAACAATCTTCATGGCGCTGCATGCCGCCCAAGGGCCGCAGCTTGGCGTGCCGCAGATGATTCAGACCCGTGGGCAGTTTGGCGCCACCGGCGCGCTGTTCGTGGTGTTCGCGGTGCTGCTGATGTATCTCGGCTATATCGCTTCCAACATCGTGCTCGGCGGGCAGTCGATCCATGCCGAGTTCTCCGCGATCAGTATTAACGACGGCATCTGGCTGATTGGCGCGATTAGCGTCGCGGCGGCCATTTTCGGCTACGACATGATCCATGAATACAGCAAATATGTATCGATCGTCGTGGGGCTGGCCTTCGTGGCGATGTTCATCTCGCTGGTTGGCTTTGAGGGGCTGCCAAAGAATTTCATGACCAGCGGGACATTCACCTGGCCGAATTTCATTGGCGCGTTCTCGCTCGCCGCGCTCTGGACGCTTTCCTACGCGCCTTACGTGTCCGACTATACGCGCTATATGCCGGAGACCACCGGCGTGTCTCCGGCGTTTTGGGGCACGTATTGGGGAACCTCTCTGGGGTCTTCCATTCCCATGGTGCTGGGCGTGATGATTGGCATTGTTGTTGGCACTGGCGACCTGATAGCCGGCTTCGTGCATGCTGCCGGCGGCATGGCCATGCCGATCATCGCCATATTCACGATCAGCATGGCGTGTTCCGTCGCTATCAACATCTATAGCTGCGTTCTGGCCGCGCTGACCTTCGTGCAATCTTTCGTCGAGGGTTGGATCCCGCAAACCCGCGCTCGCTTGATCTGCAATTTTGTGGTGATCGGCATCAGCATCGCGGTTGCGATTATCGGCCAGGCGCATTTTCTCACCAACTACATGAACTTTCTTTTCGTGCTGCTCTATGTGCTGGTGCCCTGGACCGCGATCAACCTGGTTGACTACTATCTCGTTCGCCATGGGTCTTACGACGTGCAGTCTTTCATACGCGCGGATGGCGGCGTGTATGGGCGTTTCCAGTGGCCTGCGGTTGCTTGCTATGTTCTGGGCTTCCTGATCGAAGTGCCGTTCATGTCGCAGGAACTATACACCGGCCCGATCGCCAAGATGCTGGGTGGTGCCGATATTTCCTGGATTGTCTGCCTCGTGATCATCAGCCCGGTTTATTACTTCATATCGAAGAGTCTGATGAAGGAGTCTGCGCTGGTACCGGCTGAGTAAGGCCGCGCGGCGCGAGAAAACCCCCGGCGGCGGCCGGGGGTTTTTACCTAGATTGTGCCGGGCAATTTTTTGTCCACCAGCATTTCCTGGCAGAGTTTGATGAAGGCGGAGACTGTGGGGGTGCGCCGCGCGCCCTTGAGTGTGGCGATACCGTGGGTGAGGGCGCGCAAGTTAGGTTCCAGGGCGAGATAGGATAGCTTGCGGCCATCCAGAGAGGACTGGTTTTTTGGCTGGGTATTGGCGAGGCTGTAGCCTTCGCCGCGCGCCACGAGGCTGCGGATGACGTCGAAGTGCGGAAAGCGCCCCGAAATTTGCGGGCTGATTCCGACCTGGGCAAAGAGGCCGAGAAAATAATCGCGGCTTACCGGCAAATCCAGCAGCAAAAATGGCTCGGCGGCGAGTTCCTTCAGGCGTACGCTGCGTTTGCGGGCGAGCGGATGGCTGGCGGAGACATAGGCGTAAGGCGGCAATTTCGCGAGTGGCAGAAATTCCATGTCGCCAGGAATATCAAGATCCAGGGTGAGCATCACCGCGATATTGCCTTGGCGCAGGCTCTCGAACAATTCGGTCTGGTGCCCGGCGAGGGGATTGATGCGCACATTGCTGTGGCGCTTCTTGAATAACTGCAAGAGATCTGGAACCACCAACGGAAACAAGGTGGTCAGGCAGCCGATGTCGAGCGGACCGGCGACACGGGATGAGATTTCCGATGCGGCATTCGCCAGCTCATCGGCTTGTTGCAGAAAATTCCGCGCCTCGCGCAGGAAGCGTTGACCGTCGCTTGTTAATGATAGGCCGAGGGCGGGGTGGCGGATGAAAAGCTGCAAGCCGAAATTGGCTTCCAGCAGCGAGATGGCGGAGGAAATGGAAGGCTGGGTGATGTTCATCCGTTCGGCCGCCAGAGTTATGCTGCCGGTATCCGCTGCGGCGACGAAATAGCTGATCTGCTTGAGCGTGTAGCGCATCGTTTCTACCCGCCTGGGTGAAAAGACGCGCTTTCAAATGCGCGCCTGTGAGAAAAATTACTCATGTCTGCTTGATGATTTCGTTGAGGATGCCCAGAAGAGGCACCTGCGCTGAAAGGAAGGGCGAATGGTCGGTGTCCAGATTATAGATTTTGTCGCAGGGTGAATTCTCCAGCATCTGCCGTTGGTATAATACTGAGACGGCGCGATCATCCTCGCAGGCGATGTAATAACGCGACGCGCCGATGCGAGCGAGGGTGAGCGGCGTGGCATAGACAGCAGTGGGCTGTGGCCGCAACCGCGCGGATGCCCAGGCAGCCTGCGCGCTGGTGCAGCGGTTATAGAAAATTTCAGGTGCCATGGTGGCAGGAAAGCTGGCGAGGGCACCATTTTCCGAGATAGTCATGTGCTTCAGAACTAAATCTTCAACGCCGAGAGTGGCATGTTGGCCGAGAAAGCTTTGCAATGTCTCGCCGTCGCGCAGCATGAGCCCGCTGACATAAACCAAGGCCGAGAGCCGATGGCCGATGAGTTTGAGCGCCTGGGAGATGACTAGCCCGCCCATGCTGTGGCCGACGAGAATGACTCTTCCGCCGCAAGACAGCACGGCTTTTGCCACATGCGCGGCGTAATCGTTCAAATCCGGGTAGATGCCTTCATGTGATGCGGCGCCGAGATCTGGCGTGAGGACATTGTGACCGGCGGCGCGAAGCTTCTCGGCAACATCATCCCAGCACCAAGGGCCGTGAAATGAGCCATGCACGAGCACAAAATTCGTCATTAGCTTAATTCCCGTGCGGGAAGTGGAGGAGAGGCGACGGTAAGGGAACATTCGACGAGCATAAGAATTCCTAAAGACGGCCAACTGCCGCGAGCGCCAATAATCAGCCGTGCGATGCGAATGCCCCGAAAGCGATTTTGTAAGGAAACGTCTTAAGATGGTTAGCACGGAAGAAGGCGCCGTCAACAACAAAAATTGACGGAATCGATGGCTGCTACGAAGTTCCTCAGAAAAATCTATTTCCGGTGAAGGGTAAAACTTTGCTTTTGTGGTGGGGCTTGTTGGCTCGGCAGACAGAGGAGATTGATGTGCATCCCGACGCCAGTGAAATGATCGATGATGTGCCGACCTATAAATTATTCATCGATGGGGAATGGGTAAGATCGCAGCGCAACAGCGTCGCGGATGATTTCAACCCGGCGACGGGCGAGTTGTTCGCTCGGGTTCAGCAAGCCGGAGCAGAGGAGGTGGAGCGCGCGATAAGCGCCGCGCATAAGGCGGCACAGAGTTGGGGCGCCAGCCTGGTGGCGGAACGCGAGGGGCTGTTGCTGAAGCTTCACGATGTGATCCAGGCGCGCAA
>JAGXAE010000174.1 GCA_018971725.1 Pseudomonadota bacterium
CAGGAACGGCAGCGGCGAAAGCCAGCCACCCAGGAACAGCACCGTGGTCATGCCGCTGATCATGATCATGTTCGCGTATTCGCCGAGGAAGAACAGCGCGAAGGACATGGCGCTATATTCCACGAAGAACCCTGCGACGATTTCGGATTCACCTTCCGCCAGATCGAATGGCGCGCGGTTGGTTTCCGCCAGACCCGAGATGAAGAAGATAATGAACAGCGGAAACAGCGGCACCGCGAACCAGATATGTTTCTGCGCCAGCACGATGCTGTTGAGATTCAGGCTGCCGGCCAAAATCAGCACCGTGACCATCACGAAACCCATGGAGACTTCGTAGGAGACCATTTGCGCGGCGGAGCGCAACGCACCCAGAAAGGCGTATTTAGAATTGGATGCCCAGCCCGCGATGATGACGCCATAAACGCCAAGCGACGAGATGGCGAAAAGATAGAGCACCCCGACATTGATGTTGGCGATGCCCCAGCCATTATTCACCGGAATCACCGCCCAGGCGATGATGGCGAGGCCGAAGGTGATCATCGGCGCCAGCACAAACAAAACCTTGTCCGCGCCGGTGGGAATGATGGTTTCCTTCGTCAGCATTTTCAGCGCATCAGCGAAAGGCTGACAAAGCCCGAACGGGCCGACCACGTTGGGGCCTTTGCGAAGCTGAATGGCGCCCATGACCTTACGTTCAAAGTAGGTGAGATAAGCGACGCCGATGAGCAGCGGCACCACCAGCGCCAGCGTCTTCAGAACCGTGAGGATCAAAATTCCTATATAAGTATCCCAGAACGGCATCATTCCGCGGCCTCCGCCAGGGCAGGATTATGGGCAGCCACACAAGCGGCCATGGTCGGGCTGGATCGGCTGATTACATCCGTCTGGTAATAATTCGGCAGCGGGGGCGTGAGGAGCGTGCTGCTCACCGCACCAGCGGCGGTCGGACCGGCGGTGTCCGTTCCCGCGAAACGCCGGAACTCCTCCGCGAAAACCGGATATTCCGCGCGAAGATGCGCACGCAACTGCTCTAGATCGTCGTAAGGCAGCGCATGGCCAAGATAGGCCGAGATGGCACGCAGGATTCGCCAATCCTCGCGCGCATCGCCTGGCGGCTTCACTGCAATATAGCCCTGCTGCACGCGGCCTTCGGTGTTCACATAAGTGCCGTCTTTCTCGGTGTACGCGGCACCCGGCAGGATCACATCCGCCCGGGAAGCGCCGGCATCACCGTGATGGCCCTGATAAATCACGAAGCTGTTGGAAGGGATGTTGCGCACCGCCTCGGCATCTACACCGAGCAGCCAGAGCACGTCCGCGCCGCCCGAGAGCATCGCCTGCGCATCCATCGCGCCATCGCCCGGCAGGAAACCGAGATCCAGCGCGCCAACACGCGAGGCAGCATGATGCAGCACGTTGAAACCATGCCAATCCGGCGTGAGCATGTTGAACTGCGAAGCCAGCTTCCAGGCGGCGGCGTGAATCGCGGCGCCATCCGGTCGGGCGAGAACCCCAGCGCCGAGAATGATCATCGGCTTGGTGGCGTTCTTCAGCGTTTCAACAAACCCATGCGTGCCATTCAGCAGCGCCTGGAGCGCGTCAGCCCCCTCCCCCACATGGTCGTATTTGTAGGTGAGATCAGCGGCTTTCCCGACCACGCCGACCGGAAACTTGCCGGCGAGCCAACGCTTGCGGATACGCGCATTCAGCACCGGCGCCTCGTGGCGTGGATTGCTGCCGATGATGAGCAGCGCGTCCGCATCTTCGATACCGGCGATGGTGGTATTGAAAAGATAGAAGGCGCGCTTGGATGCATCGAAACGCGCGCCATCGATCCGGCAATCGATATTCTTGCTGCCCATGGCGGCGAAGAATTCCTTCAGCGCCAGCATTGATTCAGCGTCCGCTAGATCGCCGGCCAGCGCACCCATTTTGGCGGGGGACGTGGCCTTCACCTTCCCTGCGATGGCGGCAAACGCCTCTTCCCAACTTGCAGGACGCAGCTTGCCATTTTCGCGAATCCAGGGCCGGTCCAGCCGGCGGCGCTTCAGACCATCAACCGAGAAGCGGGACTTATCGCCCAGCCATTCCTCGTTCACCTCGTCATTCATGCGCGGCAGAATCCGCAGCACTTCCGCACCACGCGTATCCACGCGGATATTCGCACCCAGCGCGTCCAGCACGTCGATGCTGTCGGTCTTGCGCAGCTCCCACGGACGGGCGGTGAAGGCATAGGGCTTGGAAGTGAGCGCGCCGACCGGGCAAAGATCGATAATATTGCCGGAAAGTTCGGAACTCAGCGCCTTCTGCACATAAGTGCCGACCTTGGTTTCCTCGCCGCGCTGGGTGGCGCCCAGCTCGGCCACGCCCGCAACCTCAGTGGTGAAGCGGATGCAGCGCGTGCAATGGATGCAGCGCGTCATTGTGGTTTTGACGAGCGGACCCCAATCCGGCTGGGCCACGCTGCGCTTGCCGTCCTCATAGCGCGAATGGTCGCGCCCATAAGCCACGGCCTCGTCCTGCAAATCGCACTCACCGCCCTGGTCGCAGATAGGGCAGTCCAGCGGATGGTTGATGAGCAGGAATTCCATCACACCACGGCGGCCCTTGCGGACCATCTCGCTATCCGTGTGCACCACCATGCCATCCGCCACCGGCTGGCCACAGGAAGCCACGGGTTTCGGCGGCATCTTCTCGATCTCGACAAGACACATGCGGCAATTACCGGCGATGGAAAGCCGTTCGTGATAGCAGAAACGCGGAATTTCGACACCCGCCGCCTCGCAGGCCTGGATCACGGTCGAGCCGTTCGGAACCTCGACCTCGATGCCATCAATGGTGAGTTTTGCCATGACTTACTCCGCCGCCTGCGCCTGAGCGGGCGGTTGATAATCAATTGCCCGCGCCTCAACCTGTGGCCGGAAAGCGCGCATCATGCCCTGGATCGGCCAGGAAGCCGCCTCGCCAAAGGCGCAGATCGTGTGGCCCGCCACCTGCGTCGTCACCTGCTCCAGCAAATGGATATCCGCAAGCGTGGCCTTGTTCTTCACGATGCGGTCCATCTGGCGCATCATCCAGCCCGTCCCCTCGCGGCAGGGCGTGCATTGCCCGCAACTCTCATGTTTGAAGAATTTCGAGAGCCGCCAGATCGCCTTCACCACGTCCACGGATTTGTCCATGACGATGATGGCGCCGGAGCCCATGCCGGATTTCACCGCAGCCAGGCTGTCGAAATCCATCAACTGTGTATCGCACATCGCCTTGTTCAACACGGGCATGGAGGCACCGCCGGGAATGATGGCCTGGAGGTTATCCCAGCCGCCACGCACACCGCCAGCATGTTTCTCGATCAGATCCTTCAGCGGGATTCCGAGTTCTTCCTCGACATTGCAGGGATTGTTCACATGGCCGGAGATGCAGAAAATCTTCGTGCCCGCGTTTTTCGGCCGACCCAGCCCCGCGAACCAGGCAGCGCCACGGCGCATGATGGTCGGCACGCCTGCGATGGTTTCCACATTGTTCACCGTGGTCGGGCAGCCATAAAGCCCCATCGCCGCCGGGAAAGGCGGCTTCATGCGCGGCATGCCCTTCTTGCCTTCGAGGCTCTCCAGCATCGCGGATTCCTCGCCGCAGATATAAGCGCCGGCACCGCGTTGCAGGATAAGATCAAAATCCCACCCTGAACCCGCCGCATTCTTGCCCAACAAACCCGCTTCATAGGCTTCGTCCATCGCCGCCTGGAGAACCCGTGCTTCGTTATAATATTCGCCGCGGATATAGATGAACGCCTTGTTCGCCCCCATGGCGAAGCTCGCGATCAGCGCGCCCTCAATGAGCTTATGAGGCTCGTTGCGCATGATGTCGCGATCCTTGCAGGTGCCAGGCTCGGATTCATCGGCATTGATGACAAGGTAGCTCGGCCGCCCGTCGCTTTGCTTGGGCATGAAGGACCACTTCATGCCGGTGGGGAA
>JAGXAE010000028.1 GCA_018971725.1 Pseudomonadota bacterium
TATGAACGCGCCCACCGCGCGAGTCGCCAAGGTGAGTGTGATGGAGAACGCCACCGAGCCGATGCTGACGCCAAAAGCCTTCGACACATTGTCCAGCGTCAGGATCAGGATGAAAAAGTCGAAGGCATCCAGCGTCCAGCCCAGAAATGCCGCGACCACGGCATTGCGCGCCCGCCTGATATCTACCGTTGAAGTGACGGACATCTGCCAACCTCCCCAAATTTGTTGCCACTTCCGCCAGCAGGACAGGCAAGTTTGCTTGGCTTCGTGCGCGCATGGTGTCTTTAAGTTGTGCGCGTTTTGTGAATGATAGGGAATTCCGCAAAGCGAAATATAGATAAAAATTAAATCCTCTTTTTGAGAAGTAAATTCATTCCGAAGAATCCCTGTTTTTTAAAACTCAGAATTTCTATTTGCATCCAAGCATTTGAAAAGTCATGGTTTTAGATTTGACTCCAAAATGTAGTCATGTTGCACCATAAAGTCGTGCAATGCCGTTTCTATCCGCAGGATATGTTCGGCGCTCAGATATTGGCGCCATCGTCCTGTCGCGCCAGTCCGGCCGGCATGGTGCGCGTGCCACTGAGTGCTCGTGTCAAGCAGGTCTCCGTTATGGGGGTTGCGCCAGCTTGTCGGCAAATTGTCGAGTTGAGAAATGTGGTGTTCGATGGCTTCCCGCCTCGTGGCGGCGAAAAGCCTGCCTCGGCTTGATGCGGTGAGTTGCTGGCCAAAACACTCCGCAAGCTTGTCGAAAGCGTCAGCGCTTTCGGTGAATCCGCTTTCATAGGGCAATAAAATCGCCCTCTCATGAGCCGCATACCGGCTGCAAAACCTGGCGGAGTGTTCAACCCGCTTCAGGGCCTTCTCAAAACTCTGCCCCATATATTGCATGAGGGAGGTGACGGCATCTCTGGGGTCGCGAATCGTAACCAGTATACGTGCCGACTGGATTTCGAGAAGCCGCGCCAGCCCTGGTGAGAGGGCGTGGCTTTTAACAATAACAAAGCCAGCAGGCAGCTTTGCCAAATGCGGCCATGTTTCAATAAACGCGCTGTGCACGGGCTGAATTGGCGATAACGCTGCCACCACCTCGCGGGTTGCATTGAACAACCACGTCGAACCGCTGGCATACATGCCGATGCACCAGGTCAGCCTGCGTTTCGAAGGAAGGCGAAGCATAGCTGACTTTACCCTTCAACTGCCCAGAGGCCAGCCCATAAGAGATGCAAGACGGTTTGCGCCAATGAGAAGTTCAGTCTGTGCACAACCTTAATTTGTAGAATTAGCTTATCGCCGGAGCAATCGTCCGGGCGAAAATTTGTATTTTTTTGTTCCAAATACAGCGTTTCGTGCCATGCCCTGGCTTGCCGCATCGCAACATGGCGCTACAAGATACGCTGTTTGTATAGAAGAAATGGTCGGAGTGAGAGGATTCGAACCTCCGGCCCCTGCGTTCCGAACACAGTACTCTAACCAGGCTGAGCTACACTCCGATGCGGCGAGCCTATAGCCGAAGCCGCACAGGTTCCGCAAGGCCCGCCGCATCGCCGCCGAAACTCGGACATAATCCGGTTACTAAATCAGGTTAAAGCCGGGGATATCAGAGAGTCCTAGCCAGGGGTGAAAGTTATATGTTAGAAATCACGCGATGTGCCTGAATTGCGACGCGACACGGCGCGGTTTTTTGCGCCTCGGCCTTGGCGCCGCGGGCTTGGCCGCGCTTCCCCGCCGCTCCCGCGCCTTTTGGGTGAAGCCGATGATCATGCTCGATCCCGGCCATGGCGGGCATGATCCCGGCGCCATCGCGCCGGATGGTTATTATGAAAAAACAATCACCCTCGCCACCGCGCTGGAGCTTCGCCATTCCCTAATTGAAACAGGGCGCTACCGTGTGGCGATGACCCGCATGTCGGATCATTTCGTCACGCTGGAGGGACGGGTAAATCTCGCCGTGGAGCACCAGGCGGATATGTTTCTCTCCATGCATTGCGACCATCTGCCGGAAGCCAATCTCAGCGGCGCCTCCATTTTCACCTTGTCCAACAAAGCGTCAGACAAGCTGGCCGCCGCCGTGGCGCAGGACGAAAACAGCGCGGACGCCCCCCCTAGCGGTGCCCCCGCCGGGGTTTCGCCGCAGGTGGCAAGCATCCTTGCCAGCCTGGAAACCCGCGCGACGAAGATCGGCTCCGCCACCCTGGCCAGCGACATCGCCTCCTCTTTCTCGGCTCGAATCCCGCTTTTACCGAACCCTGAGCGCAGCGCCAATTTCGCCGTGCTGCGCGACCCCTCGATCCCCTCCACGCTGCTGGAGATGGGCTGCCTCAGCAATGCAGAGGATGAACGGCGGCTGCGCAACCTGGAACAGCGCCGCCTGCTGGTGGCGCGCCTGACCAGCGCTATCGATAGCTATTTCAACGACCCGAGCCGGGACAGGGTCGCGGGTTGAATTGCGAAGCTGTCATTTCCGCCGTATCGCCGCTGCCCGAATGAGGTGCTAAGAGCCCCGGCATGTCTGACCAGAACGACGATTTCTCAGCCGGCGAACGGCTGGCACGCTCCAGTCGCAACGCGCCCCCGCCGCGCCGCCAGCCCTCGCCGCGCGGCCCGCGCGCGCCGCGCCCACCCCGTCGCCGCAGTCTAATTGGCGGCATCGTCGGTTTCTTCATTTCCAGCCTGTACCGCCTCGTCTTTCTGGCCGTCATCGCCGGCATAATCCTCGCCGGGGGCGCGTTCCTGTATTTCTCGGCCGGGCTGCCCAGCATCGAAAGCCTGAAAACCTACAAGCCGCCCTTGGAGTCACGCATTTATGCGGCGAACTTCCAACTGCTGGCGGAGGTAGGCACCCAACACAGCATCTATGTGCCCTACAGCCAGATCCCGCAGGTGGTGCAGGAGGCCTTCATCTCGGCGGAGGACCGGCTGTTCTGGGTTGAACCCGGCATCAACCCGCTGGCGATCATACGCGCCGGGCTGACCGACGTTGCCCGGATTGGCTCTGGCCGCCGGCCGCTCGGTGCCTCCACCATCACCCAGCAGGTGGTGAAGAACATGCTGCTGGACAACCACATCACCTTCGGAACCAAGGTGAAGGAAGCGATCCTGGCGATGCGTGTTTCCCAGGCGATGAGCAAGCAGCAGGTGCTCACCCTGTATCTGAACGAGGTTGATCTCGGCCAGAACTCCTTCGGTGTCGCCGCCGCGGCGCAAACCTATTTCGATGAGCCGCTCTCACAGCTCGACATCGCCCAGGCCGCCACGCTCGCGGCATTGCCGAAAGCGCCAACAAGCTACAATCCGTTTCTGCATCCGCAGGCATCCTTGCAGCGGCGCAATTTCGTCATCGGCCGCATGCTGGCGGACGGCGTGATCAACGCTGCCCAAGCCGCCGCCGCCCAGGCCGAACCGCTCTTGCCCAAGGCCGGCCAAGCCCAGCAGGGCGTGCCGGATGGCGGTTATTTCGCCGATGCGGTGCGCGCCCAGCTGGTGCAGAAATTCGGCGCGGATGCGGTCAACACCGGCGGACTCATCGTGCGCACAAGCCTCAACCCCGCGCTGCAAGAAGCCGCGACCACCGCCGTGCGCAACGGGCTGGAAAGATACGACCGCGACTATGATGGCTGGCACGGGCTGGTCGCTCACCTGAACGACCCCAGCCTCGCCGCTGACTGGCAAACATTGCTGACGAAGCAGTCCACCCCTGCTGGGCTGCGGCATGGCTGGCGCCTTGGCATTGTCCTCTCCGCCGCTGGCAACTCGGCCAGCATCGGCACATCGGACCCCAATTCCGGCGCGCCCGCTTCCGGCACACTGCCGCTGGCGAATATGCGCTGGGCCCGCCCGCGGGTTCATGGATATCTGGGCACGCATCCATCCTCCACGGCGGACGTGCTGCACCCCGGGGACGTGATCATTGTCTCCGGAGACCTGAAATCCCTCTCACTAGAGCAGATTCCCAAGGTGCAGGGGGCGCTGATCTCCATGGACCCGGCCACGGGGCGCATCGTCGCGATGGTCGGCGGCTGGAGCCACGACATGAGCCCCTATAACCGGGCCATCCAGGCTCAGCGCCAGCCCGGCTCCTCGGTCAAACCGCTGGTCTACCTTACTGCCATGGAACAGAACATCCAGCCCGATGCGCAGGTGCTCGACGGCCCCTTCGTGCAGGTAATGCCAGATGGCACGGTTTACCGGCCCGGCAATTATGAGAACAGCTTCCAGGGCCCGGTGCCGATCTTCCACGCGCTGGAACAATCGCTCAACCTCGCCACGCTGCATCTGGCGCGCCAGATCACCCTGCCCGCGATCGCCAAAACCTTCCAGGATTTCGGCATTATCGACAAAATGCCGCCTTATTACCCCTCCGCCATTGGCGCCATCGATACCACCTTGTGGAAGATGACCACCGCCTACGCGTCGCTGGACCAATATGGCCGGCTGGTCACGCCCAGCATTATCGACAGCGTGACCAACCCGGACGGCACGCTGCTCTACCAGGCGCCGGACGAGCAATGCGCCAATTGCGTGAACGGTGACCCGAACCAGCCGCCGCAACTCACCAACCCAGGCCAGCAGGTGGCGGATGCGGATTCCGTCTATCAGATGCTGACCATGATGCGCGGCGTGGTGCTGCGCGGCACCGGCGTGCCGGCCGTGCAAGGCATTTCCCAGCCAGTGGCCGGTAAAACCGGCACCACCAACAACTTCAACGACGCCTGGTTCATCGGCTTCACCCCTGGAATCGTCACCGGATGCTGGGTGGGCTTCGACACGCCCAGCAATCTCGGTGAAAACGAGACGGGCGGAAATGTGTGCGGCCCAATCTGGAACGAATACATGAAGGTGGCGCTGAAAAACCAGCCGCCCGTCGACTTCGCGGCACCTGCGGGCATGACCTTGCAGCAAGTGCCCGAGCCGGATGGCCAGATGGTGACGGAAGCGTTCAAGCCCGGCCAGAGCCCCGGCGCGCAAAATGCCAACGGGCTGCTGGGCGGCGGCATGGATGGCCTCGGCGGCTCCGGCAATGGCGGTGCACTTACCGCGCCGCAGAGCGGCGGTGCACCCGGCGCGCCACCCGCGCCATCCAGCATCGATAAGTCGCTGGGCGGGCTGTACTAGCCCGCTCTTACCGGGCCGCTAGACCCAGTACAGCCCCGCTGGCGGACTGCAAGATCACCGCCACGTGCTGCCCGGCCGGGCGCGCCGCGTGGAGTGTAAGCGTTGCGCCGTTCCAGCCTCCCAGCGGCGCCATCGCGCGCACCACGTTCACTTCGGTGATGATGGCGCCGCCATTCTCGCCTGATTTCACGCCGGTGCTGTGCATGTCGTCATATCCAACCAACATCACATTGCCCGTTCCAGGCCCACCGCCAATGCTGATAGCAAGTTCGCCCTGCCCGGAAATGCTGATGGGCACATCGCCCGCCGGGCTGGTCTTGGCGGCGGCAATGGCGGCGTGCATTCGTGCGGCGTCGCTGCCAACAAATTGCGCACGGCCATCCACCACGGCCTCAGGCGTGTAAACCTCGGTGCTGTGGCGCAGGCTGGCGTACCAATCCTGCCGGTCAGTGGCGGCGGACAGCGAATCCGTATCGTCCCAGCCAAGATTGTTCCAGTACGTCACATCGAAGCTCAGCGGCAGAATAGCGGGGTCCTGCGCCTTCAACTTCCGTAGCAGCGCATTTGCCGGCGGACAGGACGAGCAGGATTGCGAGGTGAAAAGCTCCACCAGCACCGGGCGCGCCAGCGCCGGCTGCGCGGCCATGCCCAATGCGGCGGCCAGCGCCAGAACGCGCCGGTTCACGACCCGCTGAACCAGTTATAACCCTGGTCCTCCCAATACCCGCCCGGGTACACATTGGTCACCGCGATCTGTATGATGGATTTTGGATTCTTGAAGCCAAGCTTTGTGGGAATGCGCAGCCGCACCGGCGCGCCAAAGGGCGCGGTCAGCGGCGCGCCCAGGAAATCCAGCGCCAGGATAGTTTGTGGCTGCAGGGCGGAAGCCATGTCGATGGAGCTGTAATACCCATCCGCGCATTTCATGGAGACATATTTGCAGGTCGTATCCGCCCCCACCTGGCGCAGAAACCGCCCCAGAGGCACGCCGGACCATTGCCCGATCACCCGCCAGCCCTCCACGCACACAAACCGCGTTATCTGCGATTCCTGAGGCAAGGCCCGCAATTGTTGCAGGCTCCAGGGCGTCTTGTCCTGAATCTGCCCGCCGAGTTCCAGCTTATAGGTGGCCTCATCCACCACCGGCGCCTGGTCAATGGGATAAAAAGCGTTGAAGCGCGGCGGCCGGGTGATCTGGTCCGGCCGGAAGGTCGGGGCCAAAGTATGCGGGTCGAACAATGCCGCCTGTACGCGGTCGTTCCAGGCAGACATAGCGTGCAGGAACTTGTCCGCCAGATCCGGGTGGGCCGGATCCTCGTAATTGCATCCGCCAAGCGGTGCGGCTGCACCCAGCGCCATGGCCCGCAGCAGGAGAGAACGGCGTTCGATCATGGCAGGCGCCCCCCGGTGATCATGGGCGGCAGCACTTTCGGCACCAGCGCCACCAGCAGCAAATGAATGAGGATGAACAGGCAGATGCCCATCATCGCGAAGAAATGCACATAGCGGGCAATGAAATATCCGCCGAAAAGATCGCAGAGAAACCAGAGCTGCACCGGCTTCCAGATGGATAGCCCCGAGAGCACCGCTACCACCCCCGCAAGAAGCACCCCGGCATAGAGCAGCTTTTGCACCGCGTTATAAACGCCTTTGTCGTGCTTCAGATGCAGGCTCAGCGCCGAGCGAAGATCTCCCCATACCTCGCGCGGGCGAATGGGAAAGAGTTTCTTGTAATGGCCGCTGACCAGGCTCCAGACCACATAGATCAGCCCGTTGAGCACCAGCAGCCACATGCCAGCCAGGTGCCAGGCTATTCCCGCCCCCAGCCATTGGCCCAGGCCAAATGGAAAAGTGAAGCCAAATAGGGGCGAAGCGTTGTATATCTGCCAACCGCTGCCAATCATGATCACCATGGCGACGGCATTGAGCCAATGGGTCAGCCGCAAAGGCCATGGATGAATGACGCGCCTGCTCATAAGCCGCACTCCGTTTTGTTTGGATTTGAATATACACGAAGATTGCCGCCTCGGACGCGCCAATCGCAAGGCATCAATTCAATACCCAATCGGCATTGGAGCCCACCGCCGGGCGGGATCATAACCGGGCCATCCGGTGCAGCCGGATTTATCAACAATAGGAGATCGTTACATGTCACGTATTCTCACCACCGCCGCTTGCGTTCTGTCTCTCGCCAGCTTCGGCGTTGCCTTCGCGCAAACCTCCAACAGCATGGGCAGCAACTCCATGGGCTCCAGCGCCATGAGCAGCAATTCCACGGGTCACGCCACTTCGGGCAGCAACTCCATGGGCTCCAGCGCCATGAGCAGCGATTCCATGGGTCACGCCACCTCGGGCGGCAACTCCATGGGCTCCAACGCCATGGGCACCAACGCCACGGGCAGTAATTCGATGGGTTCCAATTCCATGGGCTCCAACGCCATGGGCACCAACGCCATGGGCAGTAATTCGATGGGCTCCAACGCCATGGGCACCAACGCCATGGGCAGTAATTCGATGGGCTCCAACGCCATGGGCTCCAACTCCACCGGGCAGTAATTGCCAGCCAGGGGCCGCGCCACTTAAGCTGGGGTGCGGCGCCCCACCCGCCCACAGGAGGAAGACATCGGCCAGCTGACTGAACAGCTCACCACGTTGCGCAGCAGCCGGCGCGAAAATGCCAGTTGGGATGAGGCCTATTTACAGCTCATCCATACACTGGAGCATGACGGCTTCTACGAGGGCGTTCTGCAGGAGGGTGAGTATTTCCCCGACTTCATGCTGCCCAGCGCGGCGGGGCGGTTAGTAACGCTGAACGAGCGCCTCTCCCAGGGCCCTGTGGTTCTGGGGTTTTTCCGCGGCACATGGTGCCCGTTCTGCAAGTTGATGCTGGAAGCCCTGGCCGCCGCCATGCCGCAAATCACGGCCAAAGGTGCCACACTTCTGGCTCTCACGCCGGAAACCGGCGCCCTGCCCGCCTCCCTCCAGGCGCGACACGAAAACCGGTTTGAGGTGCTGTGTGACGTGGATTTCGGCGTCGGCATCCAGGCCGGGGTGGTTTATAAAATTCCGCCACTCTACCGTGCCAGCCTGGTTTCAGCCAAGCTGGACATGTCCTTGCGCCACGGCAATGCCGCCTGGTGCCTGCCGGTGTCCGCCATCTTCATCATCGGGCAAGATGGCGTCATCGCCCGGCGTTTCGTGGACACGGATTTCACCATCTGGCCGGATCCTGACAAGATCATCGCCGCGCTGGGGGCATTGCGCTGATGGAACTGGCGCAAATCCGCTATTTTCTTGTCCTTTGCCACACGCTTAATTTTTCGCGCGCCGCGGCGGAGTGCAACGTCACCCAGCCCGCTTTTTCCCGCGCCATTCAGCGGCTTGAGGAAGAGCTTGGCGGCGCCTTGATCTTCCGCGAGCGCAATCTCACCCGCCTCACCCCGTTGGGGCGGGAAATGCGCCCGCATTTCGAAACCATGCTGGAAGCAGCGGAAGCAGCGCGCGCATTGGCGGCGGCAAGGCGTCTCAACACGCCGCGCCCGCTGCGCATCGGGCTCGGGCCTGGCATCCCCGCCTCGCCCATCACCGGCGCGGTGGCCGAAACATTGCGCGCCTTGCCCGGCACGGAAATTCATTTCACCGAGGCACCATCAGGCACATTGGTCGATTCCATGCTGGCTGACGGACTGGACTGCGCCTTGCTGCCCGACGACGCGCCGCTACCGGAGCGGCTGAACCGCTGGCCAATTTTCACCGACTGCGCGATGCTCATCTGCCAGGAAACCCACAGTCTGGCACGCCGCAACCAATGTGCGCTGGCGGATCTGGCGGGCGAAACACTGCTGCTGGGCGATGATTGCGGAAATTTCGGAGAAAAACTGGCGCAGCTGGCTGAAACGCCCCTGCGCACCCAGCGTATGCGCGCGAACCCGGCGCAGATGCAGGAGCTTGTGCGCGCCGGGCTGGGGCTGGCGCTGCTCTCCAACCGGGTGAATATCTCGCCCCCCTTGGCGGGCCGGGCCTTTGTCGAACCAGCACTGCAACGCCAGATATTGCTTGCCGCGGTGGCTGGACGGCCGATGAACGACGCCGCCGCCGGCTTCATCCGCCTCTGCCGGGCCAGGGCTTTCGATTAAGGCAGGCGCTTCAAATCCACGCCGATAAAGGTCGGGATCGCCAGCAGAAAACTGCCATGGTCGGTCACCGTCAGCACCGGCCCCGGCTTGAAACTGGCGAAATCCGGTGCAAAGTGGTTCCAGGTCTCAGTGCCACCGCCAGGCATGCCGATGATCAGAATCGTCTTGCCCAGCAGGCTTCGCGGCGGGGTGGTAAAGGCGAATTGATGCGGCTTGTCCCCGAACACCGTCACCGGCAAATCCACGCCATCGCGCAAAAGCCCATAGCCGATCTTGCCCGCGTCGAACCAGCGTTGCGCCGCCACGGCGTCAATCCCCGGCGGCAATTGCCGCCCCAACCCGGTCCAATCCACCGCCTGCAACATGGGCGATTTACCCGGCTTGAAAGACAAAGCCAGCGCCGGCGGCAGGCCAAACTGCACCAGCGCCACGATGGTCAGCGCCGCCAAGCCTAACAGCGCGCCGGAAAGCCCCGCCACCATGCGAAGAAGCCGCGGTGAGCGCCGCGTCGCCCAGTCGCCCAGCAGCGGAAACAACATCAGATAGCCGGGCGCGGCCCAGTGAAACAGAATATGCGTGCGCGACCAAAGTCCCACGAAGGCGAAAAGCAACACGGGAATAATCGCGGCCCAGGCCAACAGCCAGGAGACACGTTTAGCGGGCCCGGCTGCAAGGCCACGCACCAGCAGCCAGACCATCGGCGCCCACAGCCAAGGCAACACATAAAGCGCCTCGCCGCCCCAAACGGTAAGTGGCATCAACGGGCGCAGCCGCAAGCCTGTGGCCCGCCCGCCCTGATAACCAAAACTCGCCCAATGGTGCTGGGCATTCCAGATAATCACCGGCAAGAACAACGCCAGCGCCAGCGCAACACCCACCCAAGGCCAGGGCTGCCGCAGCTCACGCCGCCCGGCCGGGTCCAGCAGCAGGCCCAGCGCGGCGCCCACCAGCACCAAGGCGGCGTTGTATTTGGAAAGCATCGCCAATCCAGCGAACAGCCCCGCCGCCAGCCACCAGCGCGGCGCCGGGCGCGCATCCGGCAGCCCCAGAGCGCGAATCAGCGCATACAGAAACGCCAGCAACGCGGCGTTCAGCGGCCCGTCCGGCAGCACCCAACTGCCAAACGCCAATGAGAATACCGGCGCGATGGAAAACCCCACCACCGCCCAGAACCCCGCTTTCTGCCCGAACAACCGCTTGGTGACGAGGTAAAGCAGCCAGGAGG
The DNA here is from genome assembly GCA_018971725.1 of Pseudomonadota bacterium. Taxonomy (GTDB): domain Bacteria; phylum Pseudomonadota; class Alphaproteobacteria; order Acetobacterales; family Acetobacteraceae; genus Acidocella. Next base: position 10,477 of record JAGXAE010000028.1, read on the forward strand.
ACAGCCCTGAGAGCGCCACAAAGGGCAGCCGCACCACAATCGGCGCCGCCGAGCCGAACAGGCTGCGTGAGGCCAGTTCCAGCCACCAGGAAGCCAACGGATGGTCGAAATAGGAGAGCGCGAAATGCCGGCTCGCCGCCGCCATATAGCTCTCGTCGATGCCAAGGCCGGAGCCGCCGGCCAGCACGAGCCGGAAACAAAGTGCCGTGAGCACAACCAGTAACGTGGCGTTCATGCGCCCCTGCATCGCAACCCCGCCCTCGCTTGGCAAGACGGCTCGGCAAAGCCCCTACCAATTCCCACCGCCCAGGCGTATATCGCGCGAATGTCCGCTGAATCAGACCAATTGCATGAGCAGATCGGCCGCTCGGTCGCCCTGCTGAGGAGGCATCTTTGACTGGGATGCCGCTGTTCTAAAGCTCGCTGAGCTGAACCACCGCGCCGAAGACCCGAATCTCTGGAACGACGCCGAAGCCGCGCAAGCGGTGATGCGCGAGCGTAACCGGCTGTCCTCGATGGTGGATGGCGTGAACGCCATCGAAGCTGAGGCGAAGGACACGCTTGAGTTGATCGAGTTGGCCGAGGCCGAGGCCGACGAGGCGATGGTGAAGGATGGCCTCGCCACGCTGGAACGCCTGGCCGGCACCGCCAAGGAGAAGGAGATCGAATCCCTGCTCTCCGGCGAGGCCGATAGCCGCGACGCCTTCGTGGAAATCAACGCCGGCGCGGGCGGCACCGAAGCGCAGGACTGGGCGCAGATGCTGGCGCGCATGTATCTGCGCTGGGCCGAGCGCAAGGGCTTCAAATCCGAGATCATGGAAGAGTCGGAAGGCGAGCAGGCCGGCATCAAATCCATGACCATCCAGATCTCCGGCACCAATGCTTATGGCTGGCTGAAGACCGAGGCAGGCGTGCACCGGCTCGTCCGCATCTCGCCCTTCGATGCCAATGCCCGCCGCCAGACCAGCTTCGCCAGCGTCTGGGTCTATCCGGTGGTGGATGATTCGATCGAGATCGAGATCAACCCGGCGGATTTGAAAGTGGACACGTTCCGCGCCTCCGGTGCCGGCGGCCAGCACGTGAACAAGACCGAATCCGCCATCCGCATCACCCACGTGCCGTCCGGCATTATCGTCGCCTGCCAGACGGACCGTTCCCAGCACCGCAACCGCGCCACCGCGATGAACATGCTGAAAGCCCGGCTCTATGAGCAGGAATTGCAAAAGCGCGAGGCGGCCTCCGCCGCGACAGAAGCCGCCAAAACCGATATCGGCTGGGGACATCAGATCCGTTCCTACGTGCTCGCCCCGTATCAGTTGGTGAAAGATCTTCGCAGTAACTACGAATCCGGCAACCCCGCCGCGGTGCTGGATGGCGCATTGGACCCGTTCCTCGCCTCCTCGCTGGCCGCCCGGGTGGGTGCGACGCGATCCGAAGCCTCGGCGATGGCGGAATAAGCGAAACAAAAAAGGGGGCCATTTGGCCCCCCTTCGCATTTTGAATTTACGCCGCGTGCGGAAGCTGCGGCGTCTCAATCGTCTGGTTGGCAGCCTTGGATGTACTAATCTCAATCCGGCGCGGCTTGGCACTTTCCGGCACCACGCGGCGCAGGCTCACATTCAGCAAGCCGTTCACCAGCTCCGCTCCCTCCACCACCATATGCTCGGCCAGCACGAATCGGCGCTGGAACGCGCGGGCGGCGATGCCACGATGCAGAAACTCGCCCTTCGCGGCCTCCTCGGCCACGCGGCCGGCAACCAGCAGCGCGTTATCCTTCACCGTCAGCTCGATATCCTCCGGCGCAAACCCAGCGACAGCAAGGCTAACACGGTAGCTGTCCTCGCCAAGTTTCTCGATATTGTAGGGCGGATAACTCGTCACCTCCTGAGGCAGCGTGTCCACAAGCCGGGCAAGCCGGTCGAAACCCACAGCGGTACGGAAAAGCGGCGCGAAATCATAAGTCATCTTTAACCTCCTTCAAAAGCAAGGCATGTCACATAATTATAATGGCTCGTTCGGTTCCCGATCTGGCGAACCGGATGAGCGCCCAACCCCTCGCTGAGGCGGCCGGACGCCATTATTATAGGGATCGATCCGCCGGCTTCAAGAAAAAATGATGCACGCGCCGGTTGTAAGAATCGTTTACGCGGTGACAATGCCGGTCGCCTTCTTAACCAAAGGAAGCCCGCGTGGTCAGCTTTTTAATCGCGATCCTCACAGCCCTGGCGCTGTGGGAAATCGCGGCCATCAAAGTGAATGTCCGGCTGCCGCAGGCCACACGAAAACGGCTGTTCAAACTTGGCGCACGTGTCGCCCTATTGGCGCTGGCCATCGAGTTTCTGGAAGGTTTGGTGCCAGAAATGGGGCTCTCCCCGATCGCCCACGCCACCATGCACGCGCTGCTGCTGGCCGCCGTGCCGGAGGCGCTGGTAACCTTCGCCGCCATCAACCGCTTCAACAAGCGCGAACGCGATGAGATCGGCCCCGGCGTCGCCATTTTGATCAGCGTGGGTTGCTCGCTTGGCTTCGCGGTGTTCGAGACCCAGTTCTACGCGCTGGGCGGCGGGTTTTCCACATCGATCATCCGTGCGTTCTCAGCGGTGCCCATGCACGCGATCTTCGGCTTCACCATGGGCTCTTTCATGGCGCTGTCCTGGCAGAGCCCGAAAGGCTCAGATGACCGGATGGTGCTGCTGGCGCTCGTCGTGCCAATCCTGTTCCATTTCTGCTATGCTTTTCTAATTTATTTGCAACCCTACGCGCCGGCGCTGGAATGGCCGCAAAGACTCCTGCCCGCGCTCATGCTTGCAGAAGGGCTATTCGCCCTTATCCTCACAAACCACGCCTTGAACGGAAAGGCGGCGCTATACGGCTTCCGCATCCCGGCGGACCCCAAGGGCGGCAGAGCGATAGCCTATTCCGCCATGCTGCTGCTGGTTACCTGCGTCATCCTCGCCTTGAAGCTAAAATTCCCAGATGTGCCCGGCATCATGATGTGCGCGGCCCTACCGTTTGTGTTCACGCTGGATCTCGGGCTCATCGCCCTGGCGCGGAGGCAGGGCTACGCTTAGCCTGCCGCCGCCACCAGCGCGCCGCCGGTAAAGCGCCAGATCCTGTCCAACTGCTCCACACCGGTAAGGCGATGCAGAATCAGAAACACGGTCTTACCCTCCGTGGCGGCATTGAACACGCGGAAGAATTCCTGCTCCGTCGCGGCATCCAGCCCGGCACAAGGCTCGTCCAGCAGAATCACCGGCGCGTTCATCAGCAGTGTGCGGGCCAAGGCCAAACGCCGCCCCTGCCCGCCGGAAACCGTGGCACCGCCTTCGCCCAGCCAGCTATCCAGCCCTTCGGGCAGAGCCTTCACCGTTTCGGCCATCTGCACCGCTTCCAGCACCTCCCACAGCCTGGCCTCGTCCGCCGCTGGGTCCCCCAACAGCAGATTGTTGCGAATGCTGTCCGCGAACAGATGCGTCGTCTGCCCCAGATAGGCGATACGGTGGCGCAGTGCCGCCGCCGGCAATTGCGCGATGTCGGTGCCGCCGAAACGAATCTGTCCGCTCACTGGCCGCACCAGTTTCAGCAACAGCGCCGCGATGGTGGATTTGCCAGCCCCCGATGGCCCAAGCACGGCAGTGCGCGAGCCTTCCGGCAGTTGCAGCGAGAGGTTTTCAAACACCCAAGGCCGGTCCGGCGCGTAGCGGAAGCTCACATGCTCGAAAGTGATGGCGTTGCGGCTTGGCATCGGCGCTGGCGCGGCGGGTTCTGGCACTGGCGGGCCGGCCTCCGCCGCCTGCACCACGCGGGCAGCGGCTTTACGAGCCTGGCCATAGAGCAGCCCCGCGCGGGGCAGACCCAAAACCGCCTCGAAAGCGGCGGTGAGCACCAGCACGGCCGCCACGGCTCTAAGCGGCAAACCGAAGAATCCCAAAATGATCGCCAGCAAAATGCCACCCTGCGCGGCGATAAAGGCCAGGGCGTTCAGCCGCGCCCCTTCCGCCGCCAGTTCCCGCTGCGCGGCCAGAAGCTGCGCCTCGCGCGCCTGCACCTCAGCCAGCATACGGCCCTCAGCAGCGAAAATCTTCACCTCCCGCAAGCCATGCAGCGCATCAAGCGCGGCCGTGCGCAGGCCCGCCATGGCCAGCCCAGCCCTGCCCGCATTCACACCTGCCGCCCGCGCCGCGCGCCAGGGCGCCCAAAACGCCACGAAGCAGAACGGCAGCAGCACCAGCACGGCCAGCCCGTGCTCGCGCTCCAGCACCCAAGCCAAAATCGGCACCAGCACAACGGCGCCCAGCAACGGCACGAAAACGCGCAAGAAAAGCCCGTCCAGAGTGTCCACGTCGTTCACCAACCGGGCCAGCGCATCACCAGAGCGGCGCAAGCCCAGCCCACCGGCTGCACTCAGCGCCAGGCCACGGAACATCCACACCCGCAAATCCGCCAGCGCGCGGAAAATCGCTTCATGGCCCACCACACGTTCGGCGTAGCGCAGCACCACGCGGGCAATGCCGGTCAATTCCAGCAGGGCCGGCACCGCCAGTACGCCACCGGCAATCTCCACCGCCAGCACATGGCCTGAAAGCCCCATCAGCACCACCCCGGCCACCATCGCGCCGAGGGAAAACAGAACCGCCAGCAAAAGCCAGCCAGGATGCCGCGCCCATAGCAACGTAACGCGCGTCACCGGGCTCATGCCACCACCCCCCGCCAGCTGGCGTAGCGCAAGGCGTCCAGGTCTATCCGCTTGGCGCCTATCGTCTTGGCGAAATCCATGGCCTGGCTGGAATGCGTGGCCAGCACAACGGTGCGCCCGGCGGCGAGGTGTTTCAGGCTTTCCAAAATGTCGCGCTCCACCGCGGGGTCCAAATGCGAGGTCGGCTCGTCCAGCAGCAGCAAGGGCGCGTCCTTCAAAAACGCGCGGGCGATGGCGATGCGCTGCGCCTGCCCGCCCGAAACGCCGAACCCGCCCTCGCCCAAGGGTGTTTTAAGCCCCTGCGGCAGCGAGGCGATCAGCTCCTCCAGATGCGCGTTGCGGATCGCGTCCTGCAACTCGTTCTCACCCGCGGCGGGGTTGGCAAAGCGGATATTCTCCTCGATCGTACCGGCGAAAATCACCGGCTTCTGACCAATCCAGCCAAGCATGCGCGTGCGCGCCGCCGGCACCAGATCTTCCAACGTGGCGCCGTTAATGGAAATGCGCCCCGCCTGCGGCGGCAAAAAGCCGAGGATCAGGTCGATGATGGTGGATTTGCCGGTGCCCGACGCCCCGGTGAGCAGCAACATCTCGCCGCGCCCCACCTTGAAGGAGAGGTTTTCCAACACCGGCCGGGTCTCATCCCATGCGAAGGTCACGTGCTCGAAAGCCAGCGTCACCCCATGCGCGGCGACGGAACGTATATTCACCGGCGGCACGGCGGGCGGCGCTTCCGGCAGGGCCTGGAATTCCTCCGCCACGGCTTCCACCGCCATGCGGTCGCCATAAACAGCCGCAAAGCCGCGCAGGGGGGCAAAGAATTCCGGCACCAGCAACACCAGGAACAAGGCGGTGGGCGCCAGCTCATGCGCGCCGCGCAGCACCGGCTCAAAACGGATGACGATCAATACCAATGCCGCCGCGGCGGCAAGGTCCAGCGCCGTGGAGGAAAGAAACGCCATGCGCAGCACCCGCATGGTGCGCTCCCGCAACTCCTTCGCCGCCGCGCCGAGCGCCTTGGCCTCGTCCTCCGCGCGCCCGGCCAGCACAATGGTGGAAATGCCGCGTATCCGGTCCAGAAAGCGCACCTGCAAACGGGTCATCGCCAAAAACTGCTTCTTGGCGGCAATGCCAGCGCCAATGCCCGCCACCGCCATGGCGAGGGGCACAAACAGCCCCGCGATCACCAAAATCAACCCGGCCCGCCAATCTGTCAGCAGGGCCACCAGCCCCACCAGCGCGGGGCCGATAATGGCCAGCCCCGTGGCGGGCACCCAGCGGGCATGGAAGCCATCCATCGCCTCAACCCTGTCCACCGCCGTGGCGGCAAGCTCGGCCGAGTGGCGGCCGCGCAAACCGGCTGGCCCCAAGGCCATCAGCACGCTCATCACCTGGCCGCGCAACCGCCTTCGCGCCGCCGCCCCCAGCTCGAAATTTCCCCGCTCGGCGCGCATTTGCAGCCAGGCCCGCGCCAGCACGGCCAGCACAAACACCAGCGCGCTGCCCCAAGCCACCAGCCCGGCAGGCTGCACACGCAGCAGCGCCGCCAGCAGCCTTGCCGCCGCTCCGGCCTGAATAACGCCACAGGCGATGCCGGCACCACCCAAAAGCAGGGAAAGCCGCGCGGCGCGAAATCCGGATTTTTGTTCAGCTTTTATCCAGGGTTTTGAGGCTCTACTCATGCCGACCTACTTAACCCCAGCCTCCCGGCTTGCCCAGGGCTGGACGGAGCAAGAAAAATGATGAAAAGCCGCGCCCGATGATCATCGCCAGAACATATCAGGAGCTGGCCACGGCCCGCGCCACGCTCGGGCCCACCGGCCTTGTCGCCACCATGGGCGCGCTCCATCCGGGGCATCTCGCCTTGGTGGAAGCCGCCAAACAAAGCGGCTTAACGCCGGTGGCGAGCATTTTCGTCAACCCCACGCAATTCGGCCCGAAGGAGGATTTCGCCCGTTACCCGCGTGACGAAGCGGGCGATATCGCGAAACTGGAGCAAGCGGGTTGCGCCCTGCTCTGGCTGCCAGGCATGGAGGAAATGTATCCCAATGGTCATGCCACCACGGTGCATGTGGCTGGCCCCACCCAGCATTGGGAAGGCACGCAGCGCCCCGGCCATTTCAACGGAGTCGCCACGGTGGTGGCCAAGCTGTTCGGGCAGATGCGGCCCGAGGCCGCTTTCTTCGGTGAAAAAGACTGGCAGCAGGTGCAGGTGGTGCGCCGCATGGTGGCGGATCTGCATTTGCCGGTGCGCATCGTCCCAGTGCCGACCATGCGCGAGGCCGATGGCTTGGCCCTGTCATCGCGCAACCGTTACCTCACCCCTGAGGAGCGTAAAACCGCGCCCAAGCTTCACGCGGCTTTAACACACGCGGTGCAGTATCTGCTTACGGGCAAAGAGCCCGCCGCCACGCTCCACAATGCCCGGCACGAATTAGCTTCCGCCGGCATGGTGCCGGACTATGTGGCGCTGGTGCACGCCGAAACTCTGGAACCTTTAACCACCCTGGCTCAGCCCGCACGGCTGCTTGCCGCTGTACGCTTTGGCCATGTGCGGCTACTGGACAATCTGCCAGTTGGCTAACTTCAAAGGTCCAGCTTAACAGATATCAAATGCAGCCCGGCCGGGGCGTTTCCGGCCAAACCAACTAACAATGCGTTACTATGCCGCCTAAGGGCGGTGTGGAGGCTTAGCCTTCCTGCCTGTAATTCGGCGCTTCACGAGTAATCGCCACATCATGCACATGGCTCTCGCGCAGGCCAGCCCCGGTGATACGGCGGAATTTCGTGGTGGTTTGCAGTGCCGCTATGTCGGCGCTGCCTGTATAACCCATGCCGGCCCGCAAGCCGCCCACCAACTGGTGCACCACGGCTGCCATCGGCCCCTTATAACCCACGCGGCCCTCGATGCCCTCGGGCACCAGCTTCAGCGTATCCTTGATCTCCTGCTGGAAATAGCGGTCGGCCGAGCCGCGCGCCATCGCGCCCAGCGAGCCCATGCCGCGATAGGATTTGTAGGAGCGCCCCTGATACAGAAACACCTCACCCGGCGCCTCGTCAGTTCCTGCAAGCATCGAGCCCACCATCACCGCATCCGCCCCGGCGGCCAGCGCCTTCACCACATCGCCCGAGGCGCGAATCCCGCCATCGGCAATGGCCGGCACACCTGCAGCGCGGCAGGCGGCAGCGGTTTCCAGCACGGCGGAGAATTGCGGCACGCCCACGCCAGCCACCACGCGGGTGGTGCAGATGGAGCCCGGCCCAATGCCGATCTTCACCGCATCCGCCCCGGCATCGATCAACGCCCGCGCCCCTTCCGGCGTCGCCACGTTTCCGGCGATGATCTGCACCTCATTGGAGGTCTGCTTAATCTTCGCCACCGCCTTCAGCACGCCCTCCGAGTGACCATGGGCGGTATCAACCACCACCACGTCCACACCGGCCTCTATCAGCGCCTCGGCGCGGTCAGCCCCATCCTTGCCGATGCCAGTGGCCGCAGCCACCCGCAGCCGGCCCAGCTCATCCTTATTGGCCAGCGGGTATGCCTCGGCCTTGTCCATGTCCTTCACGGTCATCAGCCCCACGCAGTGGAAATTCTCATCCACCACAAGCAGCTTTTCCAACCGGCGTTTATGCAGCAGGGCGCGGGCCGCCTCGGGCGAAACCCCGGCCTCCACCACCGCCAGATTCTCGCGGGTCATCAATTCGTGGACCTTTATGCCAAGGTCGGTCGCGAAACGCATGTCTCTATGGGTGAGAATACCCACCAGCTTGCCGTCCCGCTCCACCACCGGAAAGCCGGAGATGTTGTGCTGCGCCATCAGCGCATGGGCATCGGCCAGGGTCTGGTCGGGAAAAATGGTGAGCGGGTTCACCACCATGCCGCTCTCGAACTTCTTCACCCGCCGTACCTGCGCCGCTTGCTCAGCAATGGTGAGGTTCTTGTGAATCACGCCAATGCCACCCTGCTGCGCCATGGCGATGGCCATTTGCGCCTCGGTCACCGTGTCCATCGCCGCGGAAATCAGCGGCACATTCAGTGAAATCCGGCGGGTCAGGCGGGTGGCGGTTTTCACCGTGCCGGGCAGCACCTGTGAATAGCCCGGCACCAGCAGCACATCGTCAAAAGCCAGCGCTTCCGCGATGCGATCCGAAAAACCCGCTTTGTCCGAGATATCCATTGCCATGGCCGCCTGTTCAATAAGACCTTGGCGGTCCCCATTACCCATCATGCCATGCCAGCGCAAGTCACACGCGCTATGCGGTGCGCGCAGTGATCGCAGCCTACCGCTACGCCACGAAGCGGCGGCGCAGCACGCAACGCACTGTCAGTCAGGCCGGAAGCCCGTGGCCACCACATACATTTCCTTGGAATCCTTGCGGCTGGCCGGCGGCTTGGCATGCCGCACCTGCTGGAAACGCAGCTTCAGTGTGGTCAGCATGTCTTTCTCCGCCCCGCCCTGGAACAGCTTGGCCACGAAGGCACCGCCCGGCGCCAGAATATCGCAGGCAAAGGCCAGCGCCGTCTCCGCCAGAGCCATGATGCGCAAATGGTCGGTGGCGACATGGCCGGAGGTGTTGGGCGCCATGTCGGAGAGTACGAGATCGGCTTTGCCGCCCAGCATCTCGGTCAGCCTCGCCTCCATGCCGTCCTCCAGAAAATCCCCCTGGATGAACTCCGCGCCTGGCACGGGCACAATCTCCAAAAGATCGATCCCCGCCACCTTGGCGGCACCGCGCGCAAGCGCCACCTGGCTCCAGCCGCCGGGGGCCGCGCCCAAATCCAGCACCCGCGCCCCCTTGCCAATGAGCTTATACTTCTCGTCCAGTTCAATCAGCTTGAACGCCGCGCGCGAGCGCCAGCCCTGCGCCTTGGCGGCGGCCACATAGGGGTCGTTCAACTGCCTTTGCAGCCAGCGTTGCGAGGAGGTTGAGAGCTTGCGCGCGTTTTTAAGCCGCACGGCCTCTCGGCGCGGCGGCAGCTTGGCGTCACTTCCGGTCATGGGTTCACGCGGCGTTTTTGGGTCGGCATGCGCGCATCAGCCTCATAAGCATGCCTTCGCGCAAGCCCCTATCGGCCACCATCAGCTGCGGCACCTGCCATAATTCATGAATCCCAGCAAAAATCGCGCAACCCGGCAGCACAAATTCCACCCGCTCCTGGCCAATACAGGGATGGCGGGAAAGCCCTTCGCGCCCCAGCGCCCGCGCCTCGGCCAGCGCCTCGTCCACGGCGCGGCGGGTCAGGCAAATGCCATCCACCAGCCCCCGGCGATAGCGTTCCAGCTTCAGCGAAACCCCGGCTAGCGTGGTTACGGTGCCGGACGTGCCAATCATCGCCACCCCGCCGCGCCTTATCTCCTCGCCGATCCGGTGCACGCGCTCAAAAGGCCGCAGCATGATGACGATGCTTTCCACCAGCCGGGCAAACCCCTCGCTCTGATAACAGGCCCCCGCACAATGCTCGGAGAGCGTCACCACCCCCACCGGCAGCGACATATACCCGATCACCTCCGGCTGTTGCCCGCTATCCAGCCGCACCCAGGCAATCTCGGTTGAGCCGCCGCCGATATCGAACAGCAGCGCCCGGCGGCCGGCCTCGCGCAGCAAGGGCGCGCAGCTTTCCACCGCCAGCTCGGCCTCCTCGCGCGAATTGATAATCTCCAGCGGCAGCCCGGTGGCGGCGCGGGCGCGGTGCACGAACTCCTCGCCATTCTCCGCCTGCCG